>VGOG01000022.1 GCA_016875995.1 Chloroflexota bacterium | reverse complement strand
AATGGAGGCCGGGGCCTTCGGGATCTCCACCGGCCTGGTCTATCCACCCGGCTGCTTTGCCAGCACCGAGGAGATCATCGCTCTGGGCCAGGTCGTGGCACGCTACCATGGGCTGTATGCCTCCCACGTGCGGGGCGAGCGGGAAACTATCCTGGATGCCGTGGCCGAGGCCATCCGCATCGGGCGCGAGGCTGGCCTGCCCGTGCACATCTCCCACAACGCGCCCAAGTTTGGCGCACCCTGCGACGCCACCGCCAACCTGCGGCTGGTGGAGGAGGCGCGGGCGCAGGGCCAGGATGTGACGGTGGATAACGACGTGCATACCGACCTGGGCCCGCCACTGACCGGCGGCCTGCCCCAGGACATCCAGGAGCGACCCGTCGCTGAGATCACGGCCTTGCTCCAGCATCCCGATACCCGCCGCCAGGTCCGAGAGGAAATCGTCCTCGACCGTCGGCCCGCCTTTGGCCCGGCCGGGCTTTTGAAACACGGCCAGTGGCAACGCATCACCATCCTGCACGCCCCCAGGAGTCCGGACGTCGTTGGCCAGACCATCGAGGCCATCGCTCGCGGGCGAGGCCAGGACCCTTTCGACGTCTACTTTGACCTGATCGTGGAAAACGGCCACGACGTGGACGCCATCTTCGATTACATTGACCAGGCCGACATCCGTACCCTGCTCCAGCACCCGGCGGTGATGATTTGTTCCGACGGCCAGGCGTTAGCCCCCTACGGCTTCCTGAACGATCCGCCGCCCTACTCCCCGTGCAGCTACGGCGAGTTCCCCGGCGTGCTGGAGCGTTACGTGCGGGACGACCCGGTGCTGACCCTCGAAGAGGCCATTCGTAAAATGACCTCCTTTCCCGCCCAACGGTTCGGGCTGATGGATCGTGGCGTACTGCGGCCCGGAGCGTGGGCCGACGTCGTCGTCTTCGATCTGGAGCGCATCCACGACCGGGCGACCAATCTCTATCCGCACCGCTACCCGGCGGGGATTGACTACGTCTTTGTCAACGGTGTTCTGGTCGTAGAAGGGGAAAAGCACACCGGCGCCTTGCCGGGCAAGGTTCTGAGGCATCGGAGAGAAACAACGACATGATTCGACTCGCTGTCTTAGCCGACGAAGCAGTGGAGGCGATTCACCAGGCTACGCTGCGTATCCTGAGTGAGGTCGGCATTGTGCTAACCCAGCCAGAGGCACGCGAGGTCCTGGCCGGGGCGGGAGCCACGGTGCGGGGCGACCGGGTCCTCCTGCCACCCGACCTGGTCGAGCGGGAGGTAGCCAGATGTCCGCGCCAGGTGACCGTCCGTGGCCGTAGTGGACAGACGGTGGTGCTGGGGGACGGCAACCTGCATTGGCACAACCTGGGCGGGGCACGCGAGGTGTACGATCCCCGCACAGGCTACCGCCGCCCGGCCATCCTCCAGGACGTGCGAGACTCCACCCGCCTGTTGGATGCACTGGAGGGCGTCACCACCGTCACTCCCTTCTTCACCCCCCTCAAGCGAATAGCGAGTAGCGAGTAGCGAATAGCGAATAGCTGATGTCGCTGGCGATGTACCGGCACACCCTTCCCCACACTGCCAAGCCGGTTCAAGGGCCAGGGGTGCAGACCGCCGCCGAGGTGCGCTATCTCGCCCGGTTGGCCGCCGTCGTCGGCCCGCCCGCCGAGGTACTCACGCTGGGCATTTCCCCTGTCAGCCCGCTGACCTTCCCCGACGACGTGGCGGAGGCAATGAGCGAATAGCGAGTAGCGAGTAGCGAATAGCGAATGATGGAGAGCGCTCGGTGGGGAGTGCCGCTGGGACCACTGCCGTGCCTCACCGCCGGAGCCACCGCGCCGATGTCGCTGGCCGGGGCGCTGGCTCAGCAGAACGCGAGCGAATAGCGAATAGCGAATAGCGGAGTGGTACTGACGCAGTTGGTGCGGCCGGGGCTGCCTGTGGTCTATTGCGGACGGCTGGCCACGATGGAGCCCAGAACGGGGGTCTCTGTGTGGGGCGGCGTGGAGCTGGGGTTGGCCTCGGCGGCGACGGTGCAGATCGGCCACCGCTATGGCCTGCCCGTCAACGTCTACGGGCTGTCCACCAACGCCCACACGAGCGAATAGCGAATAGCGAATAGCGACTGGATATACAGAGCGGCTAGAGCGGGGTCCCCTCGCCGCCGTCATCCCCGCCCTGGCGGGGGCAGACGAGCTCTCCGGCATCGGCGAGATGGCGGCAGGAGCGAATAGCGAATAGCGAATAGCGAATATGGTCTGCGACAACGAGATTGCCGCCTACGTCGGCGGTTGGGGCTTCGTCGCGGAGGCGGTGGAGGTCATCGCCGCGGTGATGGGTGGCTCGCGCAACTTCCTGGATCAGCGGCACACCGTGCGTTACCTGCGGGCAGGGGAGGTGCTTTACACACACCTGGCGGAACGACGCCCCCCCTTGCGAATAGCGAGTAGCGAGTAGCGAATAGCGAACCCTTCGACGGGGCTCAGGGCAGGCGTTGGGGGGGAAAAGCGAATAGCGAGTAGCGAGTAGCGAATAGCGAATGCGGAGTGGCTGTTGGCTGAGCATGAAGTCTCACCACTGACAGAGGATCAGGAGCGAGAACTGGCAGAGATCATGCAGCAAGCTGAGCGAGAGTTGGTCTCTGGCTAGCACTATCGGTCTCTGGAGAGACCTCCTACTCTGCGGAGAGGCCTCCTACTCTGCGGAGCCCATCCTGAAGAAGAAAACACGCAACACGCAACGCGGAGGTGATAAGATGTCAGCAAAGCCTATTCCCGTAATCAAGGTTAGTGGCACACACCGCGAGGTGGGCCAGCAAATTGGCGAAAAGATGAAGCCCCGCTTGCAGCGCATAATCCCACGGTTGCGCGCGCATCTGCCCCCAGGCGTGGAGTGGAAGGACATGCTGCTCAAGGGCCGCCTTTGTCTCGCTCACAGCCGCGCCGTTTACCCACAGTTTGTGGAGGAACTGGAGGGCATTGCCGAAGCGGCCGAGCTGCCCTTTGAAGAAGCCTTCCTGGCGATCTGTGAGGAACTATGGGAGCCAGCAGCGTGGCACGCCGATTTCTCCACCTTGGCCAAGGGGTGTACCGATTTCGCTGCCCGGGGCCAGGCCACCATCAACGGTGCCACCCTGGTGGCTCACACCAACGATCTCCCTTCCGAAGCCGAGGAAGATTTGGTCATCCTGAGAGTGCAAGCCGGGGATGAACCTGAGTTCCTTGGGGTGGCCGTCGCCGGGCTGGGCTTTAGCGCCGGGTTCAACGCGGCCGGCATCAGCATGACCGGCAACGCCGTCTCGTGCAGCGATATCCGCCCCGGTGTGCCGCGCATGTTAATAGCCCGCGCTATCCTGGCGGCGCGGCGCCTGGGGGAGGCCATGGATGCCTGTTTGCTTCCCCTTCGTGCCTCGAACTATAACAACGTCATCGCCGACCCCAGTGGCGAGATCTACAGCATGGAAGGGTCGGCCACCGACTGTGAGCCCATCTACATTGATGGTGACATCATGGCCCACACCAACCATTATCTCAGTTGGCCCATGCGCCGCTTTGAGGCCCACCGCAACTACATCGGCGGTTCGATCATCCGCTACAATCGCGCTATGCGGCTAATGGCCGAAAACTATGGGCGCTTGTCGCCGGAATTGTTCCAGAAGTTGCTGGCCGATCACACCAACTACCCGACCTCTATCTGCAAGCACGCTGGCACTACGGTGACGGTGTTCAGCATCATCATCAACCTGAACGAACTGCGTGCCTGGATCGGGCGCGGGCGTCCGTGTGAGACAACTTACACTGAACACACCCTATAGAAAGCCGAGAGCCTGGCATAAATCAGTTAAGAAGGGTCAGGAAAGCCTTCCTCTGCTGCCAATGTAGCAGATGGAATGCCGTTCTACGAATTATGCCAGGGTCTCAAAGCCTTGACAGACTCGCCTGAAGGAGACTAAGATGCTCAACCGTTCTCGTGAAATCGCACAACAACTGATCACCTGGCGTCGAAAATTCCACATGTACCCTGAGTTAGGTTTTCAGGAGTTCAAGACCGCTGAGTTCGTGGCTGAAACCTTGCACTCGTTTGGTCTGAGGGTGAGGACGAAGGTGGGCAAGACGGGGGTAGTCGGCTATTTGGGGGAAGGCAAGCCGATGGTGGCCCTCCGCGCCGACATGGATGCTCTGCCCATCCAGGAAGCCAACGACGTGCCCTATGCCTCCCAGGTGCCAGGCGTGATGCACGCCTGCGGCCACGATGCCCACACGGCTATCCTGCTCGGTGTCGCCTTGCTATTGCACCAGGAAGAGCTGCCGGGCCAGGTACGCTTCCTCTTCCAGCCGGCCGAGGAGGTGAATGACGAGGAAGGCAAGAGTGGGGCTGCACGCATGATCGAAGATGGAGCCATGGAGGAAGTAGAGGCGGTGCTGGCCCTTCATGTGGACGCGACCCTCCCTGTTGGTGACATCATCGCCAGCGCGGGTCCTTGCTCGGCCGGCGTGGACACCTTCTACGTTACAATCATCGGTCAGGGAGGTCACGGGTCGGCGCCGCACAAGGTGGTGGATCCCATCCACATCGCCGGGCACGTTATCCTGGCCCTCCATAGCATCGTCTCTCGCCGCCTGCATCCTTTTGCCCCGGCAGTGATCAGCATCGGCTCCATCCATGGCGGTCAGGCGGATAACGTGATCCCGGAGCGAGTAGAGATGTCTGGTACCATCCGCTTCATGGATCAAGAAGTGCAGAAGCAGATTCACCAAGAGATCGAGCGGGCGCTAGACATGGCGCGGGCCATGGGCGGGGATTATGAACTCAAGATCGAGATTGGCTGTATGCCGATGATCAATGACCCAGGGGTGGTGGACTTGTCACGGCAAGTCGCCACCGACTTGCTGGGGGCCGAGCATATTCAGGCTCCCAAACAGCATATGGGAGCAGAGGACTTTGGGTTCTTTTCTGCTCTGGCCCCCGGCGCGATGTTCAGTCTAGGCTGTCAGATCGAGGGAGACGAACGGACAGCTCATAGCCCTCGCTTCGATCTCGACGAGCGATGCCTGCCTATTGGGGCAGCCATCCTGGCCGAGGCGGCTTGCCGCTATCTGAGGGGCGAAGGATAGCCTGGTGTACGCTTTGTTGGTTGCTGAAGATCCTGATGAAGCCGCAATCCTCTCCCTGGTGCTGCAACGTGTCGGGTTGGCCGTGGTCACCAGCGGCAATCTAGGGCGCGCCATGCGGAGTTGGCCAGAGCGACCGGCGGACCTGGTAGTGGTGGCGCTCTACCATGTGGAACCTCTGGCCCAGGTCCGCTGTGTACGCACGGAGACGGAGGTTGCTCTGGTGCTGATCGTTGACTCCATTGAGGAGAACCTACACTATACCCTCTTGGAGAGCGGCGCCGATTTGGTCGTTAAACGCCCGTTCAGCGCCCGGCTGCTCGTCGCCCAGATGCGCGCTCTGCTGCGCCGCATCGGCGGTGTCCCCGTCTTCAGCTTGCCCATTCTAAGCCTATCCGGCCTGACCCTGGATCCGGCCACCCGGACGGTCCAAATAGTGGGTCGGCCACCAGTTCGGCTGACCCACCTGGAGTTCCGCCTGCTCTATACGTTGATGATCCACCGTGGGCAGGTTATCCCGACGGAAACCATCGTGGAGCGGGTATGGGGTTACAGCGGCGAGGGCGACCGTGACCTGGTGCGTGGACTGATCAGCCGACTGCGAGCCAAGGTGGAGAAAGACCCGCGAAACCCGTACTACATCCTGACCGTGCCCGGCGTGGGGTATTCCTTTTGCCAGGAGAACGAGTGATGGGTTTCTCATGGCTGGACTGGGACGCCGGGCGGCGCCTTCGGGCAGGCGCGATGGGCCTGTAATCTCACATATCTTTTCCAACGCCAACCGCTGATGGTTGGCGTTTGCACTTGTAGCCTGGTGAAGGTTGTGTGCCAAGGGGCAAGCTGTCGCAAAAATGTTACAGCCAACCGCGTCTTGTAACGCGATTTGTAGCTTTTTTTGACGCTTTTTGTACGCCAATGGGCTATAATGTTGTTAAAATGCAAAGGGTCACTTCTAACCAACGTAGTAGAGACGAAAAGACAGGGGGCGAACATGGCCACGGCATTTTGCCCGGAGTGTGGGTATAACGTCAACCTGGGCGCCCGACCCTGCGAGGGTCAACAGGTGGTTTGTGCCGGGTGTGGGGTCAGACTTGAGATCATTAGCCTGGGGTGTTTGGAACTTGATTGGGTATATGACACATTACGTCACTACCCCGAAGAAGAGTGGGAATGGAAAGAGTTCTGGAAAACAGGAATACAATTGCGATTGGAGGAGCTATAGCAAGTGAGTGAGATGAGAAACGAGATCGAAGACCCTCCTGGTGATGGGAACCCCCCCCAACCTTGGGAGGGTGTACCCCCTGCACAGTGGAACGACTGGCGCTGGCAACTGAGCCACCGCCTGAACACGATGGAGGATTTTGCCCAGGTGATCCGCCTCGCCCCTGAGGAAGTGGCCGGCCTTTCGGCACCTGGGCATTTTCGCGTGGACGTAACTCCGTATTTCGCCCGCTTGATGGACCCCGATGATCCGTACTGCCCCATCCGGCGGCAGGTCGTTCCCACCATCCACGAGTTGCTTCCTTTCGAGGCCGAAATGACCGACTCCCTGGCTGAGGATGCACACTCTCCCGTCCCCGGCCTGGTGCACCGCTATCCTGACCGGGTGCTGATGCTGGTGACCACCCAGTGTGCCAGCTACTGCCGCTTTTGCACCCGCAGCCGGGTGGTGGGCGACTCCACGTCCCAGTTCAGTCGTACCAACTACGACCAACAGATTGACTACATTGCCTATACGCCGCAGGTGCGGGATGTACTCCTCTCAGGAGGCGACCCGCTGGTCTTGAATCCCAGGGTGCTGGAGAGTCTGCTCAGCCGCCTGCGGGCCATCCCCCACGTGGAAGTCATCCGCCTCGGTACCCGGGTGCCTGTCTTCCTGCCCATGCGGGTTGACGAGCAACTGACGGCCATGTTGCGGCAGTTCCACCCTCTGTGGATAAACGTTCACTTCAACCACCCGAAGGAGATCACTCCGCAGGTGGAGACCGCCCTGGCCCGCCTGGCTGATGCTGGCATCCCCCTGGGCAGCCAGACGGTTCTCCTGGCCGGCGTCAATGATTGTCCCAATGTGATGCTGGCTCTGGTGCAGAGACTGGTGAAGAACCGCGTGCGCCCATACTATCTTTACCAATGCGATCTGGTCCACGGCGCTGGTCACTTCCGCACTCCGGTGGCCAAGGGGATCGAGATCATGGAAGCGCTGCGGGGCCACACCTCTGGCTTCGCTATCCCGACCTTCGTGCTTGATGCCCCTGAGGGTGGGGGCAAGGTGCCCATCCTGCCCAACTACCTGCTCAGCATGTCCGAGAGCCGGGTGGTGGTGCGCAACTACGAAGGGCTCATCAGCACCTACGCCCAACCGACGGACTATGGCCACCACGACCCGACCACGTGTGCGTACTGCCAGGCTCGCCACAGCGAAGAGGGTCAGGACGGGGTGGCTGGGTTGCTGGCAGGCCGGACGTTGGCTATCGCACCGGAAGGCTGGCGCGCCCTGCACCAGCGGGGCATCCCGGCGTGGGGAGCCAGGGTGTGTTCTGTGCCGAGTAGCAGGGGAGCAGGGGAGCAAGGGAGCAGGGGAAAGTTCACCTCTGCACCTCTGCACTTCAGCTCCTCTGCACATAACGCTCCTCTGCCCAAAGTGGAGGTGGAGCGATGAGTGGCTGGCGGGTGGCGCTGCTCTACAATCTAAAGCAAAACGTCCACGTGGGCCCCGACGCTCCGCCCGATGCCCTGGCCGAGTACGATTCCGTGGAGACGGCACAGGCCATCGAGGGTGCGCTCCTGGCGGGAGGTCATCAGGTCATCCCGCTGGAGGCGGACGAAACGCTGTTGGACACCCTGCGGCAGGTCGCGCCCGACATCTGCTTCAACATCGCCGAGGGGCTGCGGGGCGACGCTCGCGAGTCCCAGGTGCCGGCCTTGCTGGAGATGCTGGGCATCCCCTACACCGGCTCCAAAGTGTTGGCCCACGCTCTGTCGCTGGACAAGGCGGCTGCTAAGCATGTCTGGCACGACCTGGGTCTACCCACGGCTCCCTTCCAGGTCTTCCGCCGCGGGGATGAGCCACTAGGCCGACGACTGACCTTTCCGCTCTTTGTCAAGCCGGTGCGCGAGGGCTCAGGAATGGGGATCAACGCCCACTCTGTCGTCTACAGCGAGGCCGAACTGCGACAGCAGGTGCATTGGGTGATCCGCACCTATCGTCAGCCAGCATTTGTGGAGACCTATCTGCCTGGCCGGGAGTTCACCGTGGGGCTGATCGGCAACACCCTGGCCCCTGGGGAACGGCAGTGGAACAGTTTTTCGACAGTCCTTCGCCCCTTCGGCAAAGCTCAGGGCAGGCTTCACTCAGGACTGGGCTCAGCACACCAGGTGTACGACGAACGCGGCTTTCACCTTTTCCCGGTTCTAGAGATTGACTCCACGGTGGGTGCTGGCCAGGGGTTGTACAACGCCGAGGCCAAGTCCTATTACCCTGACGAGGAAGGGGCACCTCTCTACCTCTGTCCGGCGGACATCTCCTCGGCCCTGGAAGTCGAGTTGAAACGCCTGGCCGTGGCTGCTTTCGAGGCCATCGGTGCTCTGGACGTGGCTCGGGTGGACTTCCGGCTAGGCACAGATGGCCGACCATATCTCCTGGAGATCAACACCTTGCCTGGCCTGAACCCGATAGTGAGCGACCTGTGTATCATGGCCCGGGCGGAGGGAATGCACTACCCATATCTCATCAACGAGATCCTGTACCTGGCGGCGGAGCGCTATGCGCGGGAGAGCCGAGGCCTGGAAGGACAGGTGAGCGTAGAGAATGGACGAATCCGTGCCTTTCAAGACTCAGCTCCGCGTGCCTGGATTCCTGTACCGGTGGGAGGGGAACGATGAAATCTGAACAGGAGCCTCCTGGCGTTGTTGTGCTGTACAACGCCGGTGACAAGTTGGTAAAGGGTGAGCCCCGTGACCTGTTGGCTGAGCAGGGCGTGGTGGTCTGTGCACAAGCTGTGGCCGACTCGCTCCGCAGGACGGGCTACCGGGTGGTACAGCTTCCGATTCACACCGACGTGGAGTTGGCCCTGGCTCCTTATCCCCCCACCCGCTGGGTGGTCTTCAACCTGGGCGAGGGTCTGGAGGGGCGGCTGTTCGAGGAAGCACGCATCGCCTGGGCGCTGGAGGCTATGGGGTACCACTTCACCGGGTCCAGAGGTGATGCCATTGCCCGTTCGGTGCACAAAGTGCAGACCAAGACTCTGTTGGTTGCCAGCGGTGTGGACACACCGTCCTGGTGGCTCTTTCGCCATCCTGACGAGGTAGAGGGCCTGGCTGCTGACTTGCCCTTCCCACTCATCGTCAAACCCATGGCCGAGGACGCCAGCATCGGTGTTGGCCCGGACGCGGTGCTACACACTGCCCAGGCGTTGCGCGAGCGCGTGGCCTACGTTGTGGAGCGTTACCGTCAGGCTGCCCTGGCCGAGGCATTTGTGGCCGGCCGGGAGCTTAACATCTCCTTGTGGGGGGACCCACCCCAGGTCTTGCCCCTGGCCGAGATAGATTTCAGCGCCTTCGCGGACCCTTATGCCCGTATCGTCTCTTTTGCGGCCAAATGGGAGGTGGGCTCTTTTGAGTACCATCATACTCCGGTCCTCTGCCCTGCTCCGGTGGACCCCGACCTGGGTGCCCATATTGCAGACGTGGCCCGGCGAGCCTGGGCAGCCATTGGCTGCCGGGGGTACGCCCGGGTGGACATGCGCGTTAGTGAAGAGGGGATACCCTACGTGTTGGAAGTGAACTGCAACCCAGACCTCTCCCCCGATGCAGGGTTTTACCGTGCCGCCCGGGAAGCTGGGTACAGTTACAAAGATATGGTGGTGCAAATCTTGGAACTTGCCTGGAGAGAATGCTATGCCTACGATCGAGCCAGCCTTGGACGCCGATGGCCCGTCCATCCTGCGACTGACGGCCGCGACCGGTGTCTTCACACCCGTGGAGTTGAGCTGCGTCGAAGAGCTCTGGAATGCATACCGGGATAATGGAGAGGTTAGTGGATATACCTTTCTGGTATATCGCGGTGATAGCTGACTGCTTGGTTATGCCTGCTTCGGCCCCCATCCTCTGACTCAGGGTACCTTCGACGTCTACTGGATCGCTGTGGACCCTGCCGCTCAGGGGCGTGGCATAGGGCACGCTTTGCTGGCCCAGGTCGAAGCTGAGGCGCAGGCCCGGGGTGGCCGCTTGCTACTGATAGAAACGTCCGGTTCCTCGCTCTACGCTCCGGCACGCCGGCTCTACGAAACCGGTGGCTACCGCTGTGAGGCGGTTATCCACGACTTCTACGCCCCTGGCGATGATCTGATCGTCTTTGGGAAGGACCTTACGCCGAACGCTCTGGCCTGGCCCCCATAGATGGAGCGGGAAAGCCACCATGTAGTTAAGAGGCGGAAGGCTGTACCCTTACCCAGATCGTGAGCCAGGCGACAAGTGAACCCCAAAATCTCACCACCCTATTCGGCTCCGACCTAGGCTGGCTCGCCGTCCAAGGTCGGAGCCGAAGATTTGCCCTCACACCTGTCTCCGCCAATACTTGCACTGAGCTTCTACCCCACTGACCCGCCTCTCACAGATAGAACCAGACGTGGCAGAATCTTGGGGAAGGTGAGCCTTCTCTCTTGTTTACCATGGTCATTTTGATCCTGGCTTTCGTACCCGGCTTGGGATAGAAGTGGGTGTTGCATGAGCAAACGACGGCTGAAGAGACAACTGAATCTGGGGCAGGTCGTGATGTTGGGGACAGCAGGGACTATCGCTGCCGAGATTTTCGTGCTGACCGGACATGCGGCAGGCATAGCTGGTCCTGCGGCGGTGCTGGCTCTGCTGATCGCTGGCCTGTTAAGCTACAGCGTGGCCCTGAACTACTGCGAGCTAGCGACCACTTATCCCGTTACCGGAGGTGCACTTACCTACGTCCGCGAGGCATGGGGAACCAATCTCCTGTCTTTTCTGGTAGGTTCTCTCGATTGTCTGTCGAGCACCTTCTACAGCGCGCTGTCAGCGGTGGGCTTTGCCTATTCGCTGCAAGTGTTTATTCCTGTCCTGCCCATTGTTCCTACCGCCATCGTGGTGATCGGCGTGTTCGTGCTGCTCAACATCCTGGGAGTCAGTAAAGTGGGCAATACCCAGATCATCCTGGGCGGGATATTGCTGCTGTGCATCGGCATCTATACTGTTTCGGGGTTGATCCTTCCCGGGGGTTTCCGCTGGGAGGTGTTCAATGCGAGTGGCAGCATCTTTATTTATCCGGGATTCTGGGCCAACCTGGCGAGGATATTGGCGACCATCGCCCTGGTATACAACGCCTACGTTGGTTTTGAAGTGATCGCCGACGATGCGGAAGAAATCAAGGACCCTAATCGCAATATCCCCCTGGGGATTCTGATCAGCCTGACTCTCGTTACACTCTTCTACGTCTTGGCGGCGCTGGTGACGCTGGGCACGATCCCCTGGCGGCAACTGGCCGGCTCAGAGACCGCGCTGACCGATGCCGTGGGACGTTTCCTGCCCGGCTGGGGGGTGCCCATGATGGCTTTTGCGGGAATGATTGCCACCCTCACCTCGGTTAACACCGCCATGCTGAGCGCCACGCGGGAAGCTTTCACCCTGAGCCGCGATGGCCTCTTGCCTCGCTCTTTGTCTCGGCAGGGGCGCTTCAGGACCCCCTACGTGGCCATTCTGGTGATTGGCGCGATCATCTGCTTTGTCGCCGCCATCGGCCTGGTTGATTTTCTGAGCTACATCTCCAGTTCTGGCTACCTGTTCGTGTTGTTCTGGGCAAGCCTGGCCATGGTTCGCCTGAGGAAACTGTATCCAGACCTGAAGCGGCCGTTCAAGGTTCCCCTGTTCCCGCTTACAGCATACCTGGCAGCGGCAAGCTGTTTCCTCATCATTGCTTTCACTCATTGGCGAGCATTGTTGTTCGGGGCCGGGGTGATCACCGCTGGCGGCATTTTCTACTACCTTTACCGACCGATCGTCAGGGTAATGGCTGCCCGGACCATAGCTCTGGAGCTGGCGAAGGACAGGATAGTGATCCCGGTTGCCAATCCGCGCACCGCCGAGAGTTTGCTACGTGTAGCGACCATCATCGCTCAGGCAAGCGAGGACACGAACATTTGCATTCTCACGGTCATGCCAACAGCGGCCGATCTGGAGCAGAGCACGATAAAGCGCCTGCTTCCCCGCCTCGCTTCGCGGCAAAAAGCCTTGCTGGACCAAGCGGCCAGGATAGCTCAAACTCAGAACGTCCCCTTTTATACCAAAATGCGGGCCGCAACCTCGATTTCACAGGGTATCCTGGATGAAGTCAACGGCCAGACCGACGTGAAACTGATCTTGATGGGATGGCCGGGGCCTCTGGATTCTCAACAACTGAGCGGAAATCCGGTGAAAGTCCTGCTTCAGAAGGCACATACCAACGTCGCCGTCTTGCGTGACCGAGGACTGGGGAAGGTGCGGCACGTTCTGGTGCCCGTTGGAGGAGGTGGGTTGCATACCCGAATGGCGCTTCGGTTGGCCTACGAGATTGCGGTGAAGTCCGGGGCGCAGATCACTGCCCTGCACCTGTTCACGACGCCGGTTGATACTGAAGAGATCGAGGACCAATCGCTGCTGTTGCGTGAGATCGTCGAGGATGCATTCCACAGCGTTCCCCCGATTGTTACCACGCGGGTGGCCCAGGCGGCTTCGGTGCAAGAGGGGATCCTGGCGGAAGTGGCCCGTAACCAGCGACAACCCTACGATCTGATTGTGATGGGGGCTGCCGAAGAGTGGATTTCTGACACCCGGCTTTTCGGGGCCATTGACGACTGGGTGGCCGGCCAGGCGCCCTGCTCGGTTCTGTTGGTGCGTCGCTATGAACCGGTGGCGATTTCGTGGCTCCGCTGGCAGGTCAAGATGAAAAAACAACCCCCGGTCCCCGCCACCGATGCACTGACCGGCGAGTAGCCGGCAGCGGCCCGGTCGCTGGTCCACCTTCGAACATTTGCGTGAGGTGCTTATGTTGCTGCTCTTGGTGCCCATTATAAGCGGTTTGTTATCTATTTCTGTCGCCATCTACCTTTTCCTGAACCTCAAAAAGGCCAACCCACGTTATGCGAATATGGCAGAAATTGCCGGCTACATCGCTCTCGGCGTCAGAATTTACCTCTCAAGGCAATTTAGAACCATCCTTCTTATCACCCCTTTCCTGGCTATAGCCATCTATGTTGCGCTTGGCCCGTGGGTGGCCCTAACTTTTGCCCTGGGGGTTCTTACTTCTCTGTCCACGGGTTTCCTCGGCATGAACGCTGCAGTCCGCGCCAATCTCAAGACGGCTGAGGATGCAACCGACTCGCCCGTCAGGGCTTTTCACAGCGCGGTTTTTGGCGGCTCGGTCATGGGTTTTTCCATCATCGGGTTCAGCATCGTGATGTTAGCGGTGCTTTACTTCATTTTCAAAGCTCCCGAGCCCCTGGTTGGTTTTGGGTTTGGTGCCAGTCTGGCCGCTTTATTTGCCCAAATTGGCGGCGGCATCTTCACCAAATCCGCAGACATCGGCGCCGACCTGGTTGGCAAAGTCGAGAAGAACATTCCTGAGGACGACCCCAGAAATGCGGCGGTGATCGCTGACCTGGTCGGCGATAACGTGGGGGATTGCGCCGGCCGTGGCTCGGACCTGTTCGAGAGTTTTTCCGATGACATTATCACAGGAACCATTGTGGCTGTCGCGGCCCTATCTTTGGGAAGGTACGGCCCTCTGGTTGTATTCTTTCCCTTGCTGCTCCAGTCAGTTGGACTGCTTTCTTCCATAGTCGGTGTTTTCTCCATCAAGTGGTTCAAAAGCTCCAAACCGGAAATGGCCTTCAACCTGGGGATGATGACCACTACAGGGCTAGCCACGCTGGGTAGCTTCCTCCTGGCAAAGTATCTAGTCAACGATTTGAGCCTTTTCTTGGGGACGTTTTTGGGCATCGTGGTCATGTTGGTGGTCGCTTTCTTCACCCGCTACTATGCGGGAATGGGGGGCAAACCGGTCAAAAATATAGCTGAGGCATCCAAGAGGGGCGCGGCACTTAACCTCATCACTGGACTGGCCTATGGACTTCAAAGCCCGCTGATTTCCATCGTGATGATTGTGGCTGCCGTTAGTGTGGCCTTCGTCGTTTCAAGGGGTTCCCTCTTGGCTATCGTGGCGGTGAATATCGGTACGGACCTCCTGATCGGGTACATTATGACCGCCGATGCCTTTGGTCCTATCACAGACAACGCGGCCGGGATTGCGGCAATGTCGGGCGCGGGCGGGAAAGTCGTGCGGTCCCTTTCTTCGCTGGACGCCGTCGGCAACACTATGAAAGCCACGACGAAAGCCTATGCGATGTCTTCGGGAACAGTCACATCGTTTGTTCTGTTTACCACCTTTTTCGGAATCGTCGGCCTGAGAACACTGGACATTTCAAAGCCTTTTGCGGTCGCTTTTCTTTTCCTGGGGATTGCCTTGCCCTATCTGATCGCTTCTTTGGTCATCGGTTCGACGGCCAAAACTGCTTTGCAGATGGTGGACGAAGTGCGCAGGCAATTTCAGACGCTCAAAGGTTTGATGGAAGGAACGGATAAACCCGATTATGCTGCCTGCGTGGATATTGCCACTAAGAATGCCCTCCGGGAGATGCTGTTGCCAGGCCTGATCAGCATTACGGTCCCTATGGTGGTGGGCTTTACCTTTGGAGCGTGGGCGCTCGGGTCCCTGCTGATCGGCGCTGTTGCGGCGGCCGCTCTCCTGGGTCCGTTTTTTAACAACGCCGGGACCGCCTTCGACAACGCCAAAAAGATCATTGAAGAGGTAGGGCACAAGGGCAGCTTTGAACATCAGGCCGCGGTAGTGGCCGATACAGTAGGAGACTCGCTGAAGGACGTCGCCGGCCCGGCGTTAATTATCTTCATGAAACTGATCGGGATGGCCGCCCTGTTGATGGCCAGTGTAATTCACTGAACTACACCATGGACATCACCCTCTTTGCCACTGGCGGAATTTGACAAATATTTCAATTTATGCTACAATCATACCGAAAATCTTAACACCGAGTTTACTGAAAAAAGTTCCCGCCGCCGTCCCCGGTGCGGAAATGGCCCGAGGCGGTGTCCTGAGCTAGTCGAAGGGATGGGCCTCAGAGCAGGCTTTTTTCAGGGGAGTCAACACTGAATTCAGGTGCCATCTGATGGACGAAACCCCGAAGCATAATCCCATCGCCATTATTAGCCTTATCGTAGTAGAGCTCCTTAGCATTAAGGAGCTATTGGCGGTTGGGAGGACATTGGGGTGAAGGATTACATATAAACTTAGCAATTTTTTGGAAGAGCCTCCCAACCAGGAGGCTCTTTTTGTTTTCAGCAGAGCAGTTGAATAACGACCAACCAGGCCAGAGTTGACCTGCTCCTCGACGTCTACGACGACGCTTTGCAACGATGCCTTTGCCCACGCTGTCTTATTGACCGCGAGGGCCGAGGCATTTTGTTTATGAGCCATGTGAGGAGGCAATGAGGTGAGAAGCAATGTCCTAAAACAGGGGATAGAGCGGGCCCCCCATCGCGCCCTCCTACGCGCGGTGGGCTGCACCGACCGCGAGATGGATCAGCCCTTCGTAGGTATCATCAATTCCTTCAACGAAGTCGTACCCGGCCACGCCCACCTGCGCCAGGTCGCTGCTGCCGCCGCGGCCGGCGTGCGCATGGCCGGCGGCACCCCTTTCGAGTGCTCCACCATCAGCGTGTGCGACGGGCTGGCTATGAACCACCAGGGGATGAAGTATTCCCTGCCCAGTCGTGAGCTCATCGCCGACTCGGTGGAGATCCTGGCCCAGGCTCACGCTTTCGACGCCCTGGTGCTCATCCCCAACTGCGACAAGATCATCCCGGCTATGCTGATGGCCGCCGCCCGGCTCAACGTCCCTGCGCTGATCATCAGCGGCGGGCCGATGCTGGCCGGTCAGTTGGGCGATGAATACGTTGACCTCAGCGATGTCTTCAACGCCGTAGGGGCCGCGGCCAGAGGTGAGATGAGCGAAGCAGAGCTGCAGGGGCTGGAGCGAGCGGCCTGCCCTGGCTGCGGCTCCTGCGCGGGCATGTTCACCGCCAACACCATGAATTGCCTGACCGAGGCCCTGGGCATGGCCCTGCCCGGCAACGGCACCATCCCCGCCGTCAGCGCGCGGCGCATTAGCCTGGCCAAAGAAGCTGGCCTGAAGGTGATGGAGCTCCTGGAGAAGGGCATCCGGCCGCTAGACATCCTGACCCCCGCCGCTTTCAATAATGCCTTCACCGTAGACATGGCCCTGGGAGGCTCCACCAACTCCGTCCTGCACCTGCTGGCTATCGCCCACCAGGCCGGGGTGGATTTCCCGCTGGCTAAGCTCAACGACTTCGGCGCGCGCACGCCCCATTTGTGCCAGATGAGCCCCGCTGGCAAGCATCACATCGAAGACCTGGATCGAGCAGGTGGCATACCTGCCGTGATGGGCGAACTGATGGCCGCTGGCCTGCTGGATGACGGAGCCCTGACGGTGACGAGTCGCAGCCTGAGCGAGAACCTGGCCGCAGCGGAGGTGCTCGACGCCAGTGTGATCCGCCCCCTCGACGATCCGTGCTCGCCCACCGGTGGCCTGGCCATCCTGTTCGGCAACCTGGCCCCTGAGGGTGCGGTGGTCAAACGGGCGGCGGTAGCTCCGGAGATGCTCACCCACCGTGGGCCGGCGCGGGCCTTCGACTCCGAGGAAGAGGCCACCGCGGCCATCATGGCCGGTCGCTTCGAGAAAGGCGACGTCATCGTCGTCCGCTACGAGGGGCCGCGAGGTGGACCGGGCATGCGGGAGATGCTGACTCCCACTTCTTTGCTCACCGGCATGGGCCTGGATGGACAGGTAGCCTTATTGACCGATGGGCGCTTCTCCGGGGCCACGCGGGGGGCAGCCATCGGCCACATCTCGCCCGAGGCGGCGGCCGGTGGGCTGCTGGCCATCGTGCGGGATGGCGACCCCATCGTCATTGACATTCCCGCCTGCTCCCTGAGCCTCGACCTGCCAGAGCAAGAGATCAAGAATCGCTTGCCTGATCTGCCTCCTTGGCGGCCCAAGGTTACCTCTGGTTATCTCAAGCGCTACGCCGAGGCGGTCACCTCGGCCAGCACCGGCGCGGTTTTCAAAAACTGAAAGGCAAGAAGAAAGGAGAAGAAAAAATGAAAAAAGACATCTGCTTCGTTTACGAGAAACACGATCCTCTGGGCGCTCGCCAGGACCAACGCGATGCCGTCTTCCGGGCCTTGCGCCGGCACTTTCCCCACATCGTCGCCTGGATCTACCCCCAGGGCAATGCGCCCCTGTGGGTGGTCCTGCCCTTCGAGATTGACCCTGGGGAATTGCTGAGATTGTCCAAACAAGAGGGGGTGATCTTCACTCCTGGCCCGGTTGCTTGCGATGAGCGCTACACCGCCATTCTCCATTTCTCCCACTTAGAGCCCAACGACATCGAGGAGGGCATCCGACGCCTGGGGAGACTCATCGTCAAATACATGGACCTGGCCTCCCAGACGAACGGAACGCCATCGTCTCGCTTCGTGGGGCCATAGCTTAGGTCGAAGTGACCAGGGATTAGGGACAAGTGACCAGGGACCAGGGGTGCTGATCCCTGATCCCTAGTCCCTGGTCCCTAGTCCCTTGATTTTAGGGAGGAAACCATGAAGCTAACTGGAGCCCAGGCCGTCTGGGAGAGTTTGGTGCGCGAAGGGGTGGAGGTGGTGTTTGGTATCTCGGGTGGGGCGGTGATCCACCTGTACCATGCCCTGCCCGATTATCCCATCCACCACGTCCTGATGCGCCACGAGCAGGCTGCCGCCCACGCCGCCGATGGCTACGCCCGGGCGACGGGCAAAGTGGGGGTGTGCATGGCCACTTCGGGGCCGGGGGCCACTAACCTGGTGACAGGACTGGCTACGGCGTACATGGACTCCTCGCCGGTGGTGGCCATCACCGGCCAGGTACCCACCTCGTTGATCGGTAAAGACGCTTTTCAAGAGGTGGACATTACCGGCATCACCCTGCCCATCACCAAGCACAACTATCTGGTGACCGAGGTGGAGGCCCTGCCGACGGTGATCAAAGAGGCGTTCCACATCGCCCGCACCGGGCGGCCAGGGCCGGTGCTAATAGACGTCGCCAAGGACGTTCAGGCCGCCACCCTGGAGTACGAGTATCCACAGGAGGTGAACCTCCCCGGCTACCGCCCTACCCTGATCGGCCACCAGCGCCAGATCAAGCAAGCCGCCCAGCTCATCAACCAGGCCCAGCGCCCGGTCATCATCGCCGGCCACGGGGTGGTACTGGCTGGCGCTGAAGCCGAGCTGAGAGAACTGGTGGAAAAAGCCCAGATTCCGGTGGTCAACACCCTGCTGGGCCTCAGCACCATTCCCGAAACCCACCCTCTGTGTCTGGGGATGGGAGGCATGCATGGCGAAGCCTACGCCAACAAGGCCCTGCAAGACGCAGACTTGATCCTCAATGTGGGCAGCCGCTTCGACGATCGCCTGACGGGGCCGGTCAGTACCTTTGTCCCTGAGGCCAAGATCATTCACATAGACATTGACCCGGCGGAGATCGGCAAGAACGTGCCGGTGGACCTGCCGATCGTTGGCGATGCCAGGAACGCCCTTCAGGCCCTCCTGCCCCTGATCGAACCCGCCAGCCACCCGGATTGGATCAGCAAAATCAATGAATGGCGTGTCGAATCGGGCGAGCGCGACATTCTGCAGCAAGAGACCGACGCTCTCATCCCCCAGTACGTTGTCCGCCACATCTGGCATGCCACCGCGGGCGAGGCCATCATGGTCAGCGACGTGGGACAGAATCAAATGTGGGAGGCCCAGTACTTCCTCCACCATAAGCCACGGGGGCTGATCTCTTCAGGAGGACTGGGCACCATGGGCTTTGCCCTGCCCGCCGCTATCGGGGCACAGATAGGCCAGCCAAAGGAGATGGTCTGGGCTACGGCCGGCGATGGCGGCTTTCAGATGAACATCCAGGAATTGGCCACGGTGGTCCAGGAAAAGTTGCCCCTCAAGATGGCTATCCTGAACAATGGCTTCCTGGGCATGGTGCGCCAATGGCAACAGTTTTTCTTCGAGGGGCGTTATTCAGGCACACCTCTGCTGGGGCCTGACTTCGCCAAGGTGGCTGAGGCCTACGGTATCCCCGGCTTCACGGTGAGAGAGAAGAGCCAGGTGGTTCCTGCCATCGAGCAGGCCATGGCCATTGACGGGCCGGCGCTAATTGACTTCGTTATCGAGCAGGAGGAGAATGTTTACCCCATGGTCGCGCCTGGGGGCTCCATTGGTGACATGCTGCGCAGACCAAATCCGGATTCCAAAGTTCAAAGCTCGAAGCTCAAAAAGGGAGGAGGGTCAGGATGAGGCACACGATAGTCGCTTTGATGGAGGATAAGCCCGGCGTGTTGAACCGCATTTCCAGCCTGTTCCGCCGCCGCAACTTCAACATCGAGAGCCTGACCGTGGGCCACAGTGAAACGCCGGGCATCTCCCGCATGACCATCGTCACCGAAGGGGATAGCAGGATCGTTGAGCAGGTGGAGAAGCAGCTCTACAAGCTGATCAACGTCACCAAAGTCGTCAACGTGACCGACGAGCCGACGGTGTTCCGCGAACTGGCCTTGATCAAAGTGACGGCTGACGGCGCTACTCGCTCTGAGATCAATAGCTTGGTGGACATCTTTCGGGCCAAGGTGGTGGATGTAGCCCCCGATTCACTGATGATCGAGATCACCGGCACGGAGGACAAGGTGGATTCGCTGGTGGGCCTGCTGCGCCCGTTCGGCATTCAGGAGATGGCTCGCACCGGTCGGGTAGCTATGGTGCGAGGGAACAACAAGAGACCTGACAGGTTTTGAGAAACCTGTCAGGTCTGAAAAAAGGAGGACAAAATGGCCAAGATTGATTTTGGAGGGATAGTAGAAGAGGTCGTTACGAGAGACGAGTTCCCGCTGGAGAAAGCCCGCGAAATCCTGCGCGATGAAGTGGTTGCCGTCCTGGGCTATGGGGTGCAGGGGCCGGCTCAAGCCCTCAACATGCAGGACAACGGTATCCACGTCATCATAGGACAGCGGAGGGATTCTAGCTCCTGGGAAAAGGCCCTGCGGGACGGATGGGAGCCCGACAAGACGCTCTTCTCCCTCGAAGAAGCCACGGAAAGGGGCACCATCGTGCAGTACCTGGTCTCTGATGCAGCCCAGATGATGACCTGGCCCCAGATAAAGCCTCACCTGAAGGAGGGCGATGCGCTGTATTTCTCGCACGGGTTTTCGATTGTGTACAGTGATCAGACCGGCGTCGTACCTCCCGAATTTGTAGACGTTATCATGGTGGCGCCCAAAGGGTCGGGAGCCAGCGTGCGGGCCAATTTTCTCGCCGGCAGCGGCATCAACAGCAGTTTTGCCGTGCATCAGGACTACACGGGCCGGGCCCTGGAGCGCACTCTGGCCATCGGCATGGCGATTGGTTCGGGCTACCTGTTCCCCACCACCTTCGAGAAAGAAGTATACAGCGACCTGACGGGGGAAAGAGGGGTGCTGATGGGTGCCCTCGCCGGCATCATGGAAGCCCAGTATGCCACCCTTCGCCAGGACGGCCATAGCCCCAGCGAGGCATTCAACGAAACCGTCGAAGAACTGACCCAGAGCCTGATCCGGCTGGTTGACCAGAATGGCATGGATTGGATGTATGAGAACTGCAGTGCCACAGCGCGCCGTGGCGCGCTTGACTGGCGCCACCGGTTTCGAGAGGCGGTCATGCCGGTCTTCGAGGAGCTGTACCAACGGGTCGTCAGCGGTGAAGAAACGCGGATCGTCCTCGCAGCCAACAGTGCACCCGATTACAAGCAAAAGTTGGACGCCGAGTTGCGCGAGATGGGGGAATCAGAGATGTGGCAAGCAGGCGCTGCCGTTCGCGCCCTTCGACCAGAGAATTGGGGGAAATAATGGACAGGGTTATGATTTTCGATACTACCCTGCGCGATGGAGAACAATCGCCTGGGGCATCCCTCAACGTAGACGAAAAGATTGAGATCGCTCATCTGTTGGAGCAAATGGGGGTGGACATCATCGAAGCCGGGTTTCCCATCTCGTCGCCGGGCGATTTCAGGGCCGTGCAGCGCATCTCCAAAGAGATTCGCAACTGCGTCATCTGTGGCCTGACGCGGGCCAACCCGAAGGACATTGACGTCGCTGCCGAGGCACTGCAGGGGGCGGCGCGACCTCGCATCCACACCGGCCTGGGCGTGTCCGATATCCACATCCAGTACAAACTGCGGACTACACGAGAAAAGGCGCTGGAGCAGGGGGTGGAGGCGGTCAGGTACGCCAGGCGCTTCGTGGAGGACGTGCAGTATTACACTGAGGACGCCGGCCGGGCCGACCCGGAGTATCTCTACCGCGTGCTGGAAGCCGTCATTGAGGCCGGGGCCACCGTGGTCAACATCCCCGACACCACGGGCTACACCACTCCCCACGAGTGGGGCGCGTTGATCCGGGGCATCACCGAGAATGTACCCAATATCCACCAGGCCACCATCTCCGTGCACTGCCACAACGATCTGGGGATGGCCACAGCCAACTCGCTGGCGGGCGTGGCCAACGGCGCTCGCCAGGTAGAGTGCACCATCAACGGCATCGGCGAGCGGGCTGGCAACACTTCACTGGAGGAAGTGGTGATGGCCCTGCACACCCGCCGTGACCTCTTCGGCGTGACTACCGGCATCAACACCCGTCTGCTCTACCCCGCCAGCCGGCTGGTGAGCCACCTGACCGGCATCGTGGTGCAGCCCAACAAGGCCATCGTGGGGGCCAATGCCTTCGCCCACTCGTCGGGCATCCACCAGGACGGCGTGCTCAAGGAACGCACCACCTACGAGATCATCAACCCGCGCGAGGTCGGCGTGCCCGATTCGGAGATCATCCTCTCGGCGCGGTCGGGACGGCACGGGTTGCGCCATCGCCTGGAGGAACTGGGCTACACGCTGGACGAGGAGGAATTCGTGAAGGTCTATCAGCGTTTCCTGGGAGTGGCCGACAAGAAGAAGACCGTGGACACCCGCGACCTGGAAGCCATCGTCGCCGACGAGGTACAGGTGTTCTTCGAGGAGACTTATCATCTAGAACACGTCCAGGTCTCCTGTGGCGATCATAGCATCCCCACCGCCACCGTCCGCATCCGCGGGCCGGACGGCCAGGTCTATTGCGACGCCAACCACGGCAGCGGGCCAGTGGATGCCGTCTACCGGGCCATCAACCGCGTCATCGGCGAGCCGAACGAGCTCATCGAGTTCTCCATCCAGGCCGTGACCGAGGGGATTGACGCCGTGGGCCGGGTGACCATCCGCATCGAGGCCGACGATCCGGTCAGCGAGAACGGCGTGGAGCGGCGGGTGTTCAGCGGTCGCGGGGCCGATACCGACATCGTGGTGGCCAGCGCCAAAGCGTACATGTTTGCCCTCAATCGGCTGCTGGCCGCTCGACGCGAGGCTGCAAACAGGGACTAGGGACAAGAGACTAGGGACAAGGCCCACCTGATCCCTGATCCCTAGTCCCTGATCCCTTTTACCAGTTTACCAGTGAAAGGATGAGCATGACCAGGGCCGAGAAGATCCTGGCCGCGCACGCAGGCCTGAAAGAGGTGCATCCGGGGCAGTTCATCGAAGTGGCCGTGGATGTGGTTCTGGCCAACGACATCACCGCCCCCATCGCCATCCGGGAGTTCGAGCGCCTCGGCGTCGAGCAGGTCTTCGATCGGGACAGGGTGATCCTGGTGCCCGATCACTTCACCCCCAACAAAGACATCCAATCGGCCGAGCAGTGTAAAATGGTGCGCGATTTCGCCCGGCGGCAGAACCTGACTCACTACTTCGAAGTGGGCCGCATGGGCATCGAACACGTCCTCCTGCCGGAGCAGGGGCTGGTGCTGCCCGGCGATGTCGTCGTGGGGGCCGATTCCCACACCTGCACCTACGGCGCACTGGGAGCTTTCGCCACCGGCATGGGATCCACCGACATCGCGGTGGCTATGGCCACCGGCAAGATCTGGATGAAAGTGCCCGAAACGATTCGCTTTGTTTACCACGGACGGTTACAGAAGTGGGTAGGTGGCAAGGACCTCATCCTTCACACCATCGGGCTCATCGGCGTGGATGGCGCGCTTTACCAGGCTATGGAGTTCAGCGGCGAAGCCGTGGATGACCTCTCCATGGACGGTCGCTTCACTATGGCCAACATGGCTGTCGAAGCTGGAGCCAAAGCCGGACTGTTCGCTTTCGACGAGAAAACACGAGCTTACGTCGAGCCCCGTGCTCAGCGAGCTTACACCGCTTACCAGAGCGACGCCCCCCCTCTTTCCCCCCCGAAGTCAGGGGGGCACTACGCCCAGGTCATCGAGATCAACGTCTCCGAACTGGAACCTCAGGTAGCCTTCCCCCACCTGCCCAGCAACGTGTGGCCTCTGAGCCAGGTAGGCGAGATTCCCATTGATCAGGCGGTCATCGGCTCCTGCACCAACGGCCGGTTGGAGGACCTGCAAGTCGCGGCTCAGGTGCTTAGGGGGCGAAAAGTTCACCCCCACGTCCGCTGCATTGTCATCCCCGGCAGCCAGGCCATCTACC
This sequence comes from Chloroflexota bacterium, assembly GCA_016875995.1. Taxonomy (GTDB): domain Bacteria; phylum Chloroflexota; class Anaerolineae; order VGOG01; family VGOG01; genus VGOG01. The sequence goes on along the minus strand of VGOG01000022.1, from coordinate 5,581 downwards.
TGGAGGCCGTGCGTCAAGGTCTGGTCGAGACCTTCATCGAGGCGGGAGCGGTGGTGAGCACGCCTACCTGCGGCCCGTGCCTGGGTGGGTACATGGGGGTGCTGGCCGCTGGGGAGCGCTGCGTCTCTACCACCAACCGCAACTTCCGGGGCCGTATGGGCCACCTACCACCAACCGCAACTTCCGGGGTCGTATGGGCCACCCGCAGAGCGAGGTGTATCTGGCCAACCCGGCGGTGGCGGCGGCGTCGGCAGTACTAGGGCGGATTGGAGGGCCAGCGGAGCTGAGGTGCAACGCACTTTAGAAGTGCGTTGCACCTGAGAGGAGAACCCCATGAAATTGACCGGCAAGGTCTGGAAATACGGAGCCAACGTAGACACGGACGCGGTTATCCCCGCCCGGTATCTTAACCTTTCGACCCCGCAAGAACTGGCTCGGCACTGTATGGAAGGCATTGACCCAGAGTTCGCCCAGAAAGTGCAGCCAGGCGACATCATCGTCGCCACGACCAATTTCGGCTGCGGCTCGTCGCGGGAGCACGCACCACTGGCTATCAAGGGGGCAGGGGTGAGCTGTGTCATCGCCAAAACCTTCGCCCGCATTTTCTATCGCAACGCCATCAACATCGGCTTGCCCATCCTGGAGTGCCCCGCCGCAGTGGAGGGCAGCGAAGCGGGACAGACCCTGGAAATAGAGCTGGAGACGGGGAGAATCCGCAACCTCGACACCAGGCAAACCTTCCACGCTGAGCCGTATCCTGAGTTCATGATGGGCATCATCCGGGCCGGGGGGCTGATCGAATACACACGAGTTGGAGGTTAGAGGTTGGAGGTTAGAGGTTGGAAGTTGAGCTTCCAACCTCCAACTTCTAACTTCTAGCTTCCAGAGGAGGTAGTTATGCGAGCCAGGATCGCTGTTCTGCCAGGCGACGGCATCGGGCCGGAGGTGATCGCCGAGGCGGTCAAGGTGCTGAAGAGAGTTGCCCAAACCTACGAACACGAGTTTACCTTCCAGGAAGCGCTCGTCGGTGGGGCGGCCATTGATGCGGTGGGTGACCCATTGCCAGCGGAGACCCTTCAGCTCTGCCGGGAGAGCGACGCCGTGCTGTTTGGCGCGGTGGGCGGACCCAGGTGGGGTGACCCTCGCGCCGCTGCCCGTCCCGAACAGGGCATCCTGAGCCTGCGCCAGGGCCTGGGGCTATTCGCCAACCTGCGCCCGGTCAAAGTTCACCCCGATCTCTTAACCGCCTCTCCCCTCAAGCCAGACATCCTCGCTGGCGTGGACCTGGTGGTGGTGCGCGAGCTCACAGGCGGCATCTACTTTGGGCAACCCCGCGTGGAGGGCAGCGAGCGGGCGGTGGACACCATGGTCTACACCCGCGCCGAGGTGGAGCGCATCGCTCACGTCGCCTTTCGCCTGGCGCGGGGCCGACGGCATAAGGTCACCTCAGTGGACAAGGCCAACGTGCTGGCCTGCTCCCGCCTCTGGCGGCACACGGTTGACCAGGTGGCCAGGAACTACCCCGACGTGGAATTGGAGCACTTGTTGGTAGACGCGGCGGCCATGCACCTCCTCAGGCGTCCCCGTGACTTCGACGTCATCGTCACTGGCAACATGTTCGGCGACATCCTCACCGACGAAGCCTCCATGCTGGCCGGCTCGATGGGCCTGCTGCCCTCGGCCTCGCTGCGGGGGGACACATTCGGCCTGTACGAGCCCATTCACGGCTCTGCGCCAGATATCGCCGCCCCCCGTTCCCCCCAACTTTGGGGGGACAGGGGGGCAATCGCCAACCCACTGGCGGCCATCCTCAGCGCAGCCATGCTGCTACGCTATTCGCTGCGGCTGGAAGCGGAAGCTACTGCCGTAGAAGGCGCCGTGGCCGCCGTGCTGAGCCAGGGCTACCGCACCAGGGACATCGCCGAAGAGGGAAAACAACAGGTCGGAACCAGAGAGATGGGAGACCTGATCGAGTTGGAAATTGGAAATTAGAAGTTGGAAGTTGGAAAATGGTTATCCAACTCTATGATACCACCCTGCGAGATGGTGCGCAGCGAGAGGGTATCTCTTTCTCGGTGAACGACAAGCTGAAGATCGCCCGCAAGTTGGATGAGCTGGGTATCCACTACATCGAGGGGGGCTGGCCCGGCTCCAACCCGAAGGATGCGGAGTTTTTCGTCTTGGTCCAAGGGATGCCATTGGAGCACGCCGTCATCACTGCCTTTGGCAGCACGCGGCGGGCCGGTATGCGGGTCGAGGAGGATGCCAACATCAGGGCCCTGCCTTTGGCAGCACGCGGCGGGCCGGTATGCGGGTCGAGGATGATGTCAACATCAGGGCCCTGCTGGAGGCGGAGACCCCTGCCGTGGCCGTCTTCGGCAAGAGCTGGGACCTGCACGTGGCCCAGGTGCTCGGCACGACGCTGGAAGAGAACCTGGCCATGATCGCCGATAGCGTGAGTTACCTCAAGGGTCGAGGGCGGGAGGTCATCTACGACGCCGAGCATTTCTTCGACGGTTACAAAGCCGACCCGGCCTACGCCCTGCGCACGCTGCAGGTGGCAGAGAGGGCCGGGGCCGATTGTCTCGTCCTCTGCGACACCAACGGCGGCACGCTGCCCTCTGAGCTCGTGGCCATCATCGAGGAGGTGAAGAGGGTCACGTCCACCCCTCTGGGCATCCACGCCCACAACGACAGCGAGCTGGCCGTGGCCAACTCCCTGGCCGCAGTGCAGGCCGGCATCGTCCACGTGCAGGGCACCATCAACGGCTACGGCGAGCGCTGCGGCAACGCCAACCTCTGCTCCATCATCCCCAACCTCCAGCTCAAGCTGGGCTGCGACTGTATCAGCGACGAGCAACTGCGCCAACTGGTCAGCGTCTCCCGCTACGTCAGCGAGGTCGCGAATCTGGCCCACGACGCCCACCTGCCCTACGTGGGCCACAGCGTCTTTGCCCACAAAGGGGGCATGCACGTCAACGCCCTGGTCAAGTGCAAGGACAGCTATCAGCACGTTGACCCGGCCGTGGTGGGCAACCACCCGCGAGTGGTGGTGTCGGAGCTTTCCGGCCAGAGCAACATCGCCTACAAGATCGAGGAGTTCGGCCTGAGCCCTTCCCTTGGCCCGGACCGTACCCGTGAGATCCTGCAACAGGTCAAGCGCCTGGAGAGGCAGGGTTTTCAGTTTGAGGGGGCGGAGGGATCGCTGGAGTTGCTCATCCGCCGGGCGCAGTCGGGGTACGAGCCACCTTTTGTATTGATTGATTTCCACGTCCTGGTAGAGAACCGTCAGGGTAGAGGGATGCTGGCCGAGGCGGCCATCAAGGTGCGGGTGGGCGACGAGGTCATGCACACCGCTGCGGAAGGCAACGGCCCGGTGAACGCCCTGGACCTGGCCCTGCGCAAGGCGTTGTTGCCTTTCTACCCCCGGTTGGCCGAGATTCACCTGACCGACTACAAGGTACGCATCCTCGATAGCGAAGCCGGCACATCAGCCCAGGTTCGGGTGCTGATTGATTCGGCCTGCGGCGCACTCACCTGGAGCACCGTAGGCAGCTCCACCAACATCATCGAAGCCAGTTGGCAGGCTCTGGCCGACAGCCTGGAGTATGGCCTGCTGAATGGTCTCGGGGCTTGACCCTCCTCTGGGCTCCTTTGACTTTCTCCCCTTTCTCTGCTATAATTATTTTGTAGTTGAAAATGAACCTTCCTGTTGAGTTCTTGGTATCTCAGGTAGGCGCAGATACCAGACGATTTAGTGAAGAGGGGTAGCCATGTCTGCTCATCCTCGCTTCGAGTGTGGATGCCCTGACTTGCTGGCGTCCAAAGTGGGGAAGGGTGATCGTAGTGATTCCGAAAGGAGGTGACGAATCAAGATCAATAAGTCTGCCTGCTAGATTGATTAGAGTTTGGAAACACCTTGAGTACAATAACTAAGGAGGAGAAATGTTTATCAGGAAAGCAGCTTATGTAGCTCTGGCAGTGATGACAGTGGTCAGCTTGCTGGCAGCCTGTGCCCCACCCACTCCCCAGGTGATCAGGGAGGAAGTAGTCGTCGAGAAAGAGGTTCCGGTGACTGTCGAGGTGGAGAAGGAAGTGGTGGTGGAGAAGGTAGTCACCGCGACCCCGGTGCCGGCCAAGCCAAAGATCGTCACCATCAGCTTCACCCAGGAGCCCGATAACCTGAACCCCCTCTATACCTCGATGTGGTTTTCCATGATCCTGCGTGAGTTTTACCTGGCGAATGGGCTGTTGGTCTACAACGATGAGAACGCGCCTATCCCCTGGATCGCCAGGGAGATTCCTAGCGTGGAGAACGGTGGGATCTCGGCTGACAGCAAGACCCTCACTTTCCACCTGCGGGACGACGTGAAGTGGTCGGATGGAGTGCCGCTCACCGCCGAGGACTACGTGTTCACCTGGCAGATGATCATGAGCGACAGGAACACCGTCCAGAGCCGTGACCCATTCGACGTGGCGGTGGAGTCGGTGGAGGCTCCAGACCCGTACACCCTGGTGGTCAAGTTCTACGAGCCCTACGCCCCCTGGCAGGCCAAGATCTTCAGCAACGTGAACATGACTAACGCCCTGCCCAAGCACATCCTGGAGCCGATCTTCCAGAAGGATGGCACCCTGGACAACGCCGACTGGAACCGCAGGCCCACCGTGGGGGTTGGCCCCTTCCTGTTCAAGGCATGGGAATCGGGCAGCCACCTGATTTTCGAGGCCAACCCGAACTTCTGGCTGGGCAAGCCCAAGGTGGATCAGATCTTCGTCCGTATTGTGCCCGACGACGCGGCCCAGGTGGCAGCCATCAAGGCCGGCGACACCGACATCGGGGTGTTCATCAGCTACGCCGACATCCCGGACCTCCAGGCCTTAGGAACAGTGGACCTGCCGAAGGTTTCCTCAGGATACAAAGAGTCCTGGTTCTTCAACCTGAGCACCCGGGAGGACAAGACCAAGGGGCACCTCGCCCTCCAGGACCCGAAAGTGCGCCAGGCCGTCGTCATGGCGGTGGATCGCAACAAGATCTGCCAGGACCTGCTGTATGGGATGACCAGGCCAGCCATCACCTTCTGGGATGGCACCCCCTTCGCCAACCCCGCCCTCAAGGGCATCCCCTACGACCCGGAGGGAGCCAAGAAGCTGCTGGATGAAGCCGGCTGGAAAGTTGGCGCCGACGGCATCCGCGAGAAGGACGGGGTCAAGCTCAAGCTGCGCTATGCCACCACCGTCCGTGAAGTCCGCAAGAACACCCAGGTCATCGTCCAGCAGATGTGGAAAGACGTGGGGATTGACTCCGAGTTGATCAACCACTCTTCGGACATCATGTGGAACAGCTACGGCGACGGTGGGCCCATCGCCACCGGCCAGTACGACGTGGCCGAATGGTCTACCTGCCCAGCCTTCCCGGACCCAGACACCGCTACGTGGCTGTGCAAGGAAGTTCCCTCAGACGAGAACCCGGCTGGCGGCAACTGGCAGTTCTTCTGCGACGAGGAGCTCGACGTCCTCTTCGCTCAGCAGATGTCCACCGTGGACACCGAAGCCCGCATGAAGCTCTTCTACGACATTGGCA
>VGOG01000021.1 GCA_016875995.1 Chloroflexota bacterium | reverse complement strand
GGGGATGCGCTGGAGCCGGGCGGGGATAGAACGACTGATCCCCATTCGAGGAGCGATTATGGGTGACCGGTTTGATACAATGTGGCAGCAGGTTTACTGCAACTCGCCCCAAAACTGAAATGCTCCTGGGAAGCCCTGACACCTTTATTTTTTGTAGGAGTGGTGGTATAATTAGCCTGCTTAAACTGGCCAAGAATGGAGCAAGGCAACGGTGATGCCTACGTCGCTGACCAAACGGATAGTCCACAACACGCTGTTCAACCTTGCCGGCCGTTTCTGGGCCATGTTCCTTGGCCTATTGGTGGCCCCCTTTCTCATGGCCAAACTGGGGATGACAGGCTATGGCCTGTGGTCTCTGGTGTTAGTCATCACCAACTACTTATTTACATGGGATCTGGGACTGGGCAACGCCCTGGTTCGGCATGTTGCGCATTATTATGCCCGGCGGGATTACCATGGCCTCAACGCCGTGATGAGCACCAGCTTGCTCCTTTACGTGGCTTTGGCGGCTGGGGCCATTACGTTGGCTGTTGCACTACGTCCTGTGGTGTTGTCCACTTTTCGGGTTCCACCGGAGCGGTGGGGAGAGGTAGGCTGGATTTTGGTCACGGCGGTGGTCGCATTCGCCCTGGACAATGTAGAGGGGGTATTTCGAGGCCTCGTTACCGGACTACAGCAAATGCACTTGACCAATCTGGTCATTACTCTACAAGCAACCTTGAATGCTCTGGGAACCGTTGTCTTCCTGCAATTGGGGTATGGGTTAAAGGGCCTGGCCCTGAACGAAATCATTACCTCGGTTCTCGTGACCAGTTTGTCGGCTGTGATTGCCTTCCGTGTTTTCCCGATGTTACGCCTGAATCCTCTTCTAGCGCGATGGGAAACTTTGAAAATGCTGCTCAACTTTGGTCTCAAGGTGCAGATCACCGGTCTGGGCGCCCTGATCAGCTTGCAGATGAACAAACTCTTGATTGGCTATTTTCTCAACCTGAACTTGCTGGCCACCTACGAGCTAGGGTTCAAGATTGTCTACAGCTTGATCTCAATTCTCAGATTGCTGGGCTCGGCGGTAATGCCGGCCGCCGCCGAATTACATGCCCAGCATGATCACGATCGCTTGCAGCGGTTGTATCAGCAGGGATCCAAGTATCTTGTGTTAACCATCGCCCCGCTGGGACTCATCGCAATCCTACATGCCAATTCTATCACCGCTGTTTGGTTGGGAACGCCTCCACCTGAAGTGGCCCGTGTTATTCAGTTCCTCATGTTCGCCTATGGGTTCAATCTCCTTACTGCTACAGGTACCTCTATGGCCCGAGGCGTGGGCCATCCGGAATTCGAGACGCGGTATGCCTTATTGATAATCCTCGGCAACCTGTTTTTAAGCATTGTTCTCATGCCCATACTAGGCCTGGATGGTTTATTGGTCGCCACTCTAGTTGCTGTCGTCCTGGGCTCGTTGTATTTCATGGCACAGTGGCATCGTTTCCTGCATCAGACATGGCGGATGCTGTGGCACAAGTTGTATGCTCCACCTTTGTGGGCTTGTCTACTGGCAGCCGTACCGTCCTACCTGGCCGGGCAGGTTCTTCTGATTCACCTGACCGCAGGGCGTCTGGCTCACGCTGCTGCCGGGCTCGGCGGCGGCCTTGTTTTTGTGGGCCTCTATGCCCTCTTCGTCTGGCGCAGTGGGTATTGGGATGCTCAGGATCGAGCCTTGTATCGTACTATCCTGAGGTTATCATCGTAGTGACAAGCATTATCGTCCCCCCGGCATCCATATCGCAAGAGACACTCGTTTATCTCCGGAAATGCTAATGATCTACGGTGGTTGGCCTATTGAATAAACCGGTTTAATGAAGCTTACGGGAGGATGTGTAATCTCGATGCGAAGATATGTGCAATGTAATCTGTGCGGTGCTGATGATACCCGGCAACGTTATCAACTGAACAGTTGGACCATTGTCTCTTGTGAGCATTGTGGCTTGATCTACGTTAACCCGATGCCGGATGCTGAAACTCTGCGAGCATTCTATACGGAGGAGTTTTTCCAAGGGAATCGTAGACCGGCTGGCTATGCTGATTATCTGCACGATAAAGAAATTCATATGCATCAATTCCGGGCTTATTGGCCTCTCATCCGCCGGGAATTTCCACATCCAGGACGAGTATTGGACATAGGCTGTGCTCTGGGGTTCTTTCTTGATATGGCCCGGGCTGAAGGTTGGGAAACCGTTGGGGTTGAGTTGTCAGAATTCGCAGCCAGATGGGCCAAGGACAAGTTGGGTCTAGATGTACGAACTGGAACCCTCTTAGATCTTCATCTTCCTGATGATTCTTTTGATGTGGTCACTCTATGGGCTACAATAGAACATCTGGCTGATCCCATCGGTACACTTCGGGAAGCCCATCGGGTGTTAATGCCTGGTGGGTTCATTCTAATCACAACTGGCGAAGTCGAAGGGATATTGGACAAATTGTCAAGAGGTTTATGTTATTGGTATGAACCCCCTGCGCACCTGTACTACTTCTCGACCCGAACAATGTGTGCTATGCTCCAAAAAGCCGGCTTTCGCACTCTGCGGGTGCAGGGCGTAGAGATGGCTCCACGAATGATCGGCCCGTTTAGACGACCGGCACTTCATGGCCTGAATCGTTGGCTACCAGCCACTGGCCGCCTCTGGTTACGTCTCATTTATCGTGTTGGGCGCTATGCCTTGGAATTGATCGGCCTGATACCTTCACAGCGTGTCGGGAATATCCTGGTGGCCTTGGCTCGAAAGCCATAGAAGTATGATCATGAGAATCACCATCGTCATACCCCACATATACATTGGAGGAGGCATCCGGGTAGCCCTGGAATATGCCAACAATCTCCAGCGACTGGGCCATCAGGTAGCCGTCGTTTATCCGTGTCGCCCCCCGTACTATGTTGATGTTAGACCCCACTGGCAGGGATGGGGAGGCCTATTGCGTCGTTTGAGATATGATATGCGTTACTGGACTGCCAGGGTTCTGGGGTGTCAAATTCCCTCTTGGTTCCCCCTCACGGTTCCACTGCGTCGCGTGCCAAATCTACGGCCGCAATTCATCCCCGATGCCGATGTTGTCCTAGCTGTGGACTGGACAACAGCCGAGGGGGTGAACCGCTGGGGGCCGGAGAAGGGGCTGAAGTTTTATTTGATTCAAGGGCATGACGTCTGGTTTGCGCCACCCGAACGGGTAGAGGCCACTTGGCGCATGCCGCTTCACAAGGTTGTCGTCAGTCCCTGGTTGAAAGAATTGGTCATGGAAAAGTCAGGCCATTCGGTTTACGGGCCTATCCTGAACGGCGTGAACTTCAGTCAGTTCTGTATCAAGCGTAAGCGCTTCAATCATCGTAAACGCATCGGAATGGTTTATCATGCGAACCCGGTCAAAGGTTTGCAGGATGGCTTGGCCGCGTTCGAGATGGCACGAGCTGTTTACCCTGATATCCAGTTGGTGATGTTTGGCACTCGTAAGCCCAAGTCGGGCCTGCCTCGGGAAGTGGAGTTTCACGAGAATCCACCCCAGCACAAGTTACGCGAGATTTACGGCTCGTGCGACATCTGGCTCTCGCCCAGTCGAGTCGAGGGCTTCGCATTAGTACCAATGGAAGCAATGGCTGGTCAATGCGCCGTCGTAGCCACAAGAGTGGGCGCTATCCCGGAATACACTATCCCCGGCACAACTGCGCTGGTGTCACCACCTGGCGATTCTAAGGCTCTGGTGGAAAACCTCCTGCGCCTCCTAGAGGATGAAAGGGAACTACGACGCATCGCACGGGCTGGTTACTCCTATATACAACAATTCACCTGGGAACGTTCTGCGCGCCAAATGGAGAACCTTTTTAAGGAAATCCTTCGCCAGTATGCTTGCTAATACAGTTGAACCAACATCTACGGTCTACGACTGTGGCAAAGCACCGTTAGCTTTGACCGTTGTCGTGGTTACCTGGAATTCTTCCAGGCCTTTAGTGAACTGCCTGCGAGCGTTGGAGGCGGAGCGGGGAGCGATTTCTCTAGAGCTTTTTGTTGTTGACAACGCTTCGGCCGATGGCAGCGCTGATGTGACTCGCCAAGTCGCTCCTTGGGCCAAAGTCATCGAAAACCATGAGAACCGCGGTTTCGCCGCCGCGAACAATCAGGCTTTGACCAAGGCACAAGGCCGCTACGTGGCATTGCTCAACCCCGATGCAGAGATTCTGGACCATGCACTGGCAAGTCTGGCACGCTACCTGGACAGGATGCCTGACGCCGCCGCTGTTGGTCCCATGAGCCTCACACCATCCGGAGAGGTGGATTTTCGATGCGCCCGGCGTTTCCCCACTCTTTGGACCGAGTTCTGCGAGGTGAGCGGGCTCACCAGGCGGTTTCCACGGCATCGCCCGTTCAGCGGCGCTCCAATGGGTCATTGGGATCATAGAGACCCACGAGACGTGGATGCTATATCTGGTGCTTGCATGGTAGTCCGTCGGGAGGCCATGGACCAGGTTGGTCTCCTGGATGAAGGCTTTTTCATGTACTTTGAGGATACCGAGTTGTGCTTTCGCCTGAAGCGAGCTGGTTGGCGGGTCGTCTATAGGCCAGAGGCACGGGTTCGACATTTGGGTGGCCATAGCAGCTCTCAAGTCCGCGAGGCCATGGCCATGGAAACGCTGCGAAGCGCGAATCGCATGTTCCGCAAATGCTATGGCGACGGCCCGGCGGCGGCTCATCGTCTGATGGTGGCGGCCGTGACCGCAGGGAAACTTATCCTCTTCGCTGCGTTCTGGCTGGCAGTCCGAAATGCCAGCCAGCGTGCCCGATTTGCGCATAAGCTGGCATTGCATCGCCAAGTGCTCCGTTGGGCATTGGGAGGCGATTGATGGCTAATACTGAGGACCAGCAAACTCGACCCCGAGTGATCGTGCTGGGATTGGATGGCGCTACTTTCACCATCCTCCGCCCGTGGATGGAAGCCGGATATCTGCCGAATCTGGCCCATCTGGCCCGCGAGGGTGTTCATGGCCAACTCGAGTCGGTGGTGCCACCGTACAGTGCTCCCGCCTGGGTCTCCCTGGTCACCGGCAAAGGCCCCGGCAAGCACGGCATCGTGGATTTCTGGCGCTATGACCCATCCGCGGACGAGCGGTGCCCGGTGGATGCCAGTAACATCGGCACGGCCGCCATTTGGGACATTTTAGGAGAGCACAGCCGGCTTGTGGGGGTAGTTAATGTCCCTCTCACCTACCCTCCTCGCCCCGTCAATGGCGTCATGGTCTCCGGGATGATGACGCCTGGCGAGGACGCGCCGTACACCTATCCCCCTGCACTGAAGAATTGGCTCAAGGAAGTAGCCGGGGACTATGTAGCCGACCCCTACACCTCGGTAGCTCGGACATCCGCTTTCCTGAAACGAGTCCTCTATTGGGTAGAACGACGTGAGGCGGCCCATTTGCGTCTTCTGGAAAGTTATCCGTTTGACTTTTTCATTAATGTTATCCAGGCTCTCGATCCCATTCAACATCATTTCTGGCGCGTTCTCGACGAGTCCCATCCTAAGCACGATGCCGACGAGGCCCGCCGGTTACGCCCATTGCTTTTGCGCTGCTACCAGGCCGTAGACGAAGTAGTGGGACACAGGCTGGGGATGCTCGATGAACGGACGACCCTGTTTGTCGCGTCCGACCATGGTTTTGGGCCTGTTCACCGGCGCTTCAACGCCAATCGCTTTTTGTTAGAACACGGATTTCTGGCTCTGGAAGGGGATGCCATGCCCCATCCCCTCCGTAGCCAGATCATCGAGGGGATAAGGACCACAGGTCGCACGTTGGATGTGCTTAACCTGCGTAGCAGGCTGCTAAACAATCGGCAGCGAGAAGCACTTCGCCGACGGCTGGACCAGTCCGCGGCACCTGCAGTTGATTGGTCGAGGACTCGTGCGTACTACACCGGTCTGACTGGCCAGGGGCTCTACGTCAACTTGGCGGGACGGGAGACGATGGGCATCGTGCCGCACGGTGAGCCGTATGAAGAAGTGCGCGATAGCCTGATCGCGGCTTTGGTGGGCCTGCGTGACCCGGACACCGACGAGCCAGTGATCAGTGCTGCATACCGCCGGGAGGAAATCTACACTGGTTCTCGCCTGGCTCAGTTGCCAGACGTGGTATTCTCCCTTCGTGACCGGCCGTACCTGCCCAGCGAACGCATGGCCACCCAGGCCATCATTGAGCCTCTGCCACCAGAGTCATCCGGGGGACGCCACCATCCGGAGGGGATCTTCCTGGCAGTCGGCCGTGGCATTCGCCAAGGGGTAGTTCTGGATGGGGCACGCCTCATTGACGTTGCGCCCACCACCCTTTATGCGCTTGGCCTGCCAGTACCAGAGGACATGGATGGTCGGGTCCTGACCGAGGTGTTCACACAGGAGCATCTTGCCGCGAATCCAGTATGGCAAGGTCCACCTCCGATGGCTCCACCATTGGTGGAAGGTCATATGGGCCAACAAACTGATGATGTCATCACGGAGCGGCTTCAGGCCCTTGGCTACCTGGACTGATTCTATGCTCAGGGATCGCCACCTTCGGACCAATACTAGGCTTTGGGAGCCTGATCGGCAGATTCCTCGATTAATTTGCTCTCTCTGGGAACGTGCCAGAGGATGGCTGAGTTGAGTCATGAAGAAGGTCCTTCACTTTCAATGTAGCGCTGGCTTCTGGGGTCCGGAGCGTCAGATCAGTCAACTCATTGACCCTATGCGCTGCCATGGTTTCGAAATCGAAGTGTTAGTGATGTATCGTCTTCGACCAGAACTCCCAATGACGCACCCCCTTGTCATGGCAGTGCGCTGGAACAAAGGACGTGCAGTTCAGCTCAATGACCGATGGCGAGATTTGCCTAGTAATGTGTTGGCTGTTGCAAGGAAACTACGAAGTGAAGACTACGCATTGCTTCATACCCATGGGTACAAGAGTGACATCATTGGAACACTGGTGTCTAAACTGGTCGGCGTTCCGGTAGTGGCCTCTATTCGCGGCTATACTGATCGAACGCTGCGGCTCCGGTTGTACAAGCACATTGATCTCTTTGCGTTGCGGTGGTTTGATCGCGTTCTGCCAGTATCCAACTATATGCGAGATCAGTTGCTGAATGCACAGCTTCCTAGCCAACGAGTCATCACCATCTATGATGCCATCGCTCCCAAACACTTCACCGTCGACATGGACTCGGATCCTGTACGACTCCGGCAAGAACTTGGGTTAAAAGATGTGTCGGAAGTGGTCTCGATTGTAAGTCGGCTGAGTCGGGAGAAGGGGCACAGATACTTTCTGGAAAGCGTTGCACAGATTCTTGAGAGTTTCCCTGGGGCTCAGTTCTTGGTTGTCGGCGATGGGCCGGAGCGCGGTAGTTTGGAATCGCTGACAGCCAGCCTAGGTATCCATCGTTCAGTGTCCTTCTTGGGTTATCGGCGCGATGTTGCAACCATCATGGCTGCCAGTGACGTTATCGTGTCAGCATCGGTGCAGGAAGGCTTTGGTAATGTCCTCATTGAAGCGATGTATCTTGCTAAGCCTGTAGTAGCGACGGCAGCAGGTGGTGTACCCGAGATTGTACGCCATGAGGAGACGGGTCTGTTGGTGCCGCCAGGGGATCCAGACGCCCTCGCCTTAGCCATGATCAAACTATTGAAGGATCCTCAGGCCAGAAAGCGCATGGGCCTGAAGGGTCGGCAAGTAGTGCTTCGCGAGTTCAGTGTCGAGCGGCTAGCCGATAACTTGGCAAAGCTGTACAACGAGGTAGTTTCAACGCCCTCATCGAGAGGAGTGCGGTGAAGAAACGCTTGTTGATTACCCTGACTTTCCCGCCCGACAAAGGTGGCATGCAAAGCTTCGCCCACCAGCGTTGTCTGCGTGCCGGTAATGAACCAGTGGTACTCACACCGTGGCACACTGATAGCGCCGAGTTCGACGCCATTCAGCCGTTTCCCGTTCTCCGTTGGCGCCCGTTCCTAGGAAATTCCTTGGGCCTGAAGCGTATTGGGCAATTGGTACAGCCGTTGCTCCTGGCCCGCCAATGGCTCCAACAAGGGGGCTTTGACGCTATCGAGTGCTGGCAACCCCTTCCTCTTGGACTGACGGCGTGGTTGCTCAAACGCATCTACCGTCTGCCCTTGATTGTCTGGTCTCACGGCAGCGACTTGCTGCGTGTACGGCGCATCCCAGGAGGCAGGGCGATATTGCGCTGGACACTCTCTCAGGCTGATCGGTTGATTGCCAATAGTATGGCAACTCAAGTGCAGATGGAACGATTGGGCCAGGACCCTGCGCGTATTCGGGTAATCCATCCGCCAATCGAGCACGAGCGTTTTCATCCAGATGTTGACCCGACACCAGTGCGAATGCGGCATGCGGTCGGTGACGCGCCGATCATCTTAACAGTGGCCCGACTAGTTGAGAAGAAGGGCATTGATACAATGTTGCGCGCGCTCCCTTCTGTCCTCCACGCTGTGCCGGAGCTGAGGTATCTGATCGTTGGGAATGGCCCGTTGCGACTGCAACTACAAAAACTGGCTAAGGAACTGGGGGTTGCAAAGCATGTGTTGTTCGCAGGTGCGGTTGAGCACGACAGCCCCGATTTGCCCTGCTACTATTCTGCATGTGACGTGTACGTGATGCCAAGCCGGTCGCTGCCCAGCCGTGGCGAGGTGGAGAGCTTCGGGATCAGCTATCTCGAAGCAGGCGCCTGCGGGAAACCCGTCATCGGGGGCCGGGGGGGAGGCACTAGCGAGGCTGTCGAAGACGGGGTGACGGGGCTATTGGTTGACCCGTTGGACGTGAATGAGATCGCTGATGCCATCGTGATGGTTCTGAAGGACGAGGAACTGGCAAGAAGGCTGGGCAAGAATGGCAGGAAGAGGGCAATGAGAGCGCCCGACTGGGACCTATTGAAGATAGTCTCTCCCTAAAAATGCGGCTCCGATTTGGAAACTTGCTCGTACCACTTGAATGGAGTATAATTAACCCATCAGGCCGGGGTCTATGGAGGTCATCCGCCCGGCCTGATGATTGCTCATTGGCCTGGGTCTGTTTCAAGCGCCTTAGCAACATATCAACGAGGAGGTTACGATTATGAGAAGAGAGAGAGGCGTAATGGGAAAGCTCTGTCTGCTGTTGCTTCTCCTGGCCTTGATCGCTGGCTGCAGCAAGCCCGCGTGCACGGCGGAGGGAGATGATATGGTCCTCATCCCCGCCGGAGAATTCATCATGGGCAACGATGCGGGCGACGACGACGAGAAGCCAGAGCGTACGGTCTACCTGGATGCGTTCTGCATTGACAAGTACGAGGTGACTAACGCCCAGTATAAAGAGTGCGTGGACGCCGGGGCTTGCAATCCTCCGGCCCGGCAGTCGTCTCCCAGCCGCCTTTTCTACTATGACAATCCAGAGTTTGATAATTACCCCGTCATCTGGGTCACCTGGAACGACGCTCAGGCTTATTGTAAGTGGAGGGGCAAGCGGCTGCCAACCGAGGCGGAGTGGGAGAAGGCCGCACGGGGGACCGATGGACGCCTCTGGCCCTGGGGCAACAGCGAGCCCGATGGGACCAAACTAAATCTGTGCGACGTGAACTGCACCTACGAATGGAAAGAATCGCACATTGACGATGGCTACCCGGATACGGCTCCTGTCGGGAGCTTCGAGGCAGGGCAAAGTCCCTACGGTGTCTATAACATGGCGGGGAACGTCCGCGAGTGGACGGCCGATTGGTATGCTCCTGACTATTACAGGGACGCTCCCGACCGCAATCCTCCAGGACCGGATTCTGGTCCGGGCAGGGTGTTGCGGGGCGGCTCATGGCGCAGTAATATTCCAGTGGCCCGCATCACTTACCGCCTCTGGTACGATGCCGAAGTCAAGGACGAATACATCGGGTTCCGTTGTGCCAAGTAGGGTTGATTTTTTGCCACGAATTGACCACGAATCTCCACTGCCTCTAGCAAACAGGGAAGGAATTGAATGGCCAAGCATCTACTCTTGGTGGCGGGAAACATCGGCGTTGGCAAGACGAGCCTGACGGAGCGGCTCGCGACCCGCCTGGGCTGGCAGGCAGCCTACGAATCCGTGGCTGATAACCCCTACCTGGCCGATTTCTATCAGGACATGCGAGCCTGGAGCTTTCACCTCCAGGTCTTCTTCCTGGGCCACCGCGCTATCCAACACCAAGCTTTGGCCGCCGCACCCACCTCGGCTATCATTGACCGCAGCATCTACGAGGATGGCTACGTCTTCGCCCGCGCTCTGTACCACTTAGGCAACATGACCGAGCGAGATTATCACGCCTATCGCCGTCTGTTCGATCTGGTGGTGAACAGCTTGCCCGCGCCCGCTCTGCTTCTATACCTACAGGCTTCCGTACCCACCCTGATGGACCGCATCCGCAACCGCGCGCGGGATATCGAGGTCGGGATCACAGCCGATTACCTCGAGCTTCTCGATTCCTTCTACGCGGACTGGCTGGCCGACTTCGATCTGTGTCCGGTGCTCACTATCCCCGCCGATCGCCTGGATTTCGTCCAACACAGGCACCACCTGGAAATCATCGTCGAGCGCATCGAAGATAAGCTGGCTGGCAAAGAGATAGTAGTCTTTCCGATGAATTGTTAAAAAGAAAGGGGTGATAGAAACCATGGATCCCATCGCTTTTCGTTTAGGCCCTCTGGCTGTACACTGGTACGGCATTATCATCGTAGTCGCCGTCCTGGTCGCCGCTTACGTAGCCAGCCTGGAGGCCAGGCGGCGCGGCCAAGACCCCGATCACGTGTGGAACGCCTTGCTCCTCTGCCTGATCCTGGGCATCATCGGAGCGCGGCTGTATCACGTCTTCTCCAGCCCGCGGGGCGGGATGTTGGGGTGGGACTATTATCGCCAGAATCCCATCGCCATCCTGCAGATTTGGCGCGGCGGCCTGGCTATCTACGGGGCGGTGGCTGGTGGTATCCTGGGCGTGTACATCTACGCTCGCTTAAACAAGCTGAGCTTCCTGCAGTGGGTGGACATCGGCACGCCGGGCCTCATCCTGGCCCAGGCCATCGGGCGCTGGGGCAACTTCGTCAATCAGGAGCTCTATGGCTATCCCACCAGCCTGCCGTGGGGCATCCCCATTGCCCCACCTTATCGCATCCCACCCTACGATAACCTGACCGTGTACCCGGCCAGCACCCGCTTCCATCCCGCGTTTCTCTACGAGTCGTTGTGGAACTTGCTGGGTTTTCTCCTCTCGATGTACGTGGCCCGTCGTTATGCGGATCGTCTGTTAAACGGCGACGTATTCTGCCTGTATGCGATCTGGTACCCGGTGGGGCGCATCTTCGTCGAGGCTTTGCGCCCCGATGCCTGGTTAATTCGTGGTGTCCCCGCCGCTCAGATCTTCGCTGCGATAGCCATTGTGGTCTCAGGGGGCATAATTCTCTATCGGCATCGGCGAACTCGCCCGCCAGCCGAGCTACCCCCGGTCGAAGAAGGACTCTCGGAAGAGTAGGACAACTGGCCAGAAACCAGGTTTTTACCAAAAACCTGGCTTCTCTTGCCTGGCTCCGGGAGAAAGAGGTCGGTTACTATGGCCCAAGAGAGAATCCTGGCTGTTGATAGTGACCCCGATGTCCTCGAGCTTTGCTTACGAAGCTTGAGCGCGGAGGATTACGTGGTTGAGGGAGCAACCAACGGTCGCCAGGCCATTGAGATAGCCAGGGAGAAGCAATTCGACCTCCTGCTGGTGGACATTATGCTGAACGGACTGGAGGTATATCGGGCCATCAAGGAGTTCACCCCGGAGATGATCGGGGTGATCATCACTGGTTCCGAGAGGACGGAGGAAATCATCAACGCCCTGCGGTTGGGCTTTGATGATTTCGTCGTTAAACCCTTCACTGCGGACTGGTTGAGCTCAACCGTGACCAAGGCTTTGAATAAGAGACGACTGGAGAGGGAGAACGTCCGCTTGAGGACGTTGATGCCCCTATTTGAGTTGAGCGAGGCCTTTTTGACAACCCTGGACCTGAACAACCTGTTGGATCAGATAGTGCACACGGCCTTGCAGGAGACCAAAGCCGATAGGGCCTCTCTGATGTTGGTGGAGGGGCAGGAGTTGGTGGTCAAAGCCTCTGTTGGCCTTCCCTCGGAAATTGCCGCTAAGGCGAGGGACATAGTCGGCCAGGGGATTGCCGGCTGGGTCGCAGACAGGGGGGAGGCACTGCTGTTAGCAGAAGGGGCGTCGCTTGATCCTCAGATCAAGGAGGCGATGATCAGGGAAGAGATCGCTTCTGCCCTCTGCGTGCCGCTCTTAGTTAAGGATAAAGTCATCGGAGTGCTAAATATCAGCAAGCTGGGAGAAGGCCCGGCCTTTACCCAGGGCGATCTGGAGTTTGTCTCCATCCTGGGGGGTGAGGCCGCCATCGCCATTGAGAATGCCAGGCTCTATAGGGAGGCTATTGAGGAGAAGAGAAAGACGGAAACCATCCTGGAAGGGACTTTCGATGGCCTGGTAGTCATTGATAACGAGCTGCGGGTTACCAGCTTTAACCCCGGAGCAGAAGCCATCACGGGCCACGCTGCCAGGCAGGTCGTGGGCCGGCGTCTGACCGAAGTCTTTGGGGAGGAAATTGACGGGGAAGGGAGTCCTCTGCGTCGGGCGATGGAAACGGGCCAGCCAGTCTCCCCCATCGAGACGACCATCTCTGGCAGATCGGGGGTGCGAGATGTCCTGGAGGGAATTACCCCCCTCCACGATGTTAAAGGCGATGTCTTCGGCTATCTGCTCAGCTTTACTGACATCACCCGTTTGAAGGAGGTAGATCGCCTCAAGTCTAGCATCGTGGCCAACGTCTCTCACGAACTGCGTGCCCCTTTGGCTTCCATCAAAGCCTATACCGAGCTCCTGCTGGACGAGTTGGAGGACGGCGATCGCGTCCTCCGCCAGCACTTCCTGACGGTCATTGACCGGGAGACCGATCGGCTCACCGGGCTGATCGGCGACCTCCTCGATCTCTCGCGGCTGGAAGCGGGGCGGTTTGTGATGAAGAAAGAGCCCTTACACGTAGGCGAGGTAATTGGCGACGTGTTCGATCTCTTCGACATCCAGGCCCAGGAGAGGAAGGCTTCCCTGCACGCCGATGTCCAGCCTGATTTGCCCACCATCCTGGCCGACAGGGAACTGGTGACCATGTTGATCAAGAACCTGGTGGGCAACGCCATCAAGTTCAGTAACCAGGGAGGTCGGGTGGATGTGGTGGCCAGGGAAGAGGATGCCAACCTCATCCTCAGCGTCATTGACCAGGGAGTGGGCATCCCGCCCGACGACCTGCCCCACATCTTCGAGAAGTTCTACCGGGTGTGGTCAACGACGGAATCGGGCGTCGAGGGCGTGGGCCTGGGGCTCGTGCTGGCCAAAGAAGCGGCCGAAGCTCACGGCGGCCAGATCGAAGTAGAGAGCAAATTGGGCGTGGGCAGCCGCTTCACCGTGACCTTGCCCATCAGGGAGCACGCTGATGAGGGGTAGAAAAGGCAAGTTGTTGATCGTAGACGATGACGAGAAGTTGGTCGAAGCCATTGAGCTCTTTTTTAGCCGGGCGGGCTACGAGGTCATTACTGCCGCCGATGGGCTTCAGGGAATGCAGCAAATGTACAGCCAGCGGCCAGATCTGATCATCTTAGACGTCATGATGCCCAGGATGGATGGCTGGGAGACCTGCCAGCGCATTCGAGAGATTTCCGACCTACCCATCATCATGCTCACCGCCAGGGGGCAAGAGACTGACAAGGTGATGGGGCTGAAGCTGGGGGCGGACGATTACGTGGCCAAGCCCTTCAGTCTTAAGGAACTGGAGGCGCGGGTGGGGGCTGTTCTGCGCCGAACCAGGTTGCCTCCTCCGGACAAGGGACGCATCCTGTACGCCGATGATGAACTGGCGATTGATTCGCAGAGATTAGAGGTCAGCAGGGGGGGAGAGCGGGTGCAGTTGACCGCCACCGAGCAGCGGTTGCTCTTTTATCTGGCCGAGAATGCGGGCCGGGTGCTATCGAATGAGCAGATACTGGAAGCCGTCTGGGGGGCGGAATACGTGAGCGAGGTAGACTACGTGAAGCTGTACATCTGGCGTCTTCGTCAGAAGATAGAGGAAGATCCCCAACAACCCAGGTACATCCTCACCGAGCGGGGGATCGGTTATCGGTTTGAGAAAGCGCAGTAGAAACGGCAATCTGAGCCTCTAATTCAGCGATCAGATCGTCCAAACCCGGCCTCTCTTCCTCTGGCGCCAGGTCTCTGGCTGTCCTCGCTTCCTCGAGAGCCTCGTCAAGGCGGCCCAACTGCCGATAGACCAAGGCCAATCCCTTGCGGCTCTCATAGCTATCAGGAGCCACCTCGCTGGCTTTCTGGTAAGCTTCTGCAGCCTGGCTCAACTTGCCCAGGTCAGCGTAGATCTCGCCCAGGTGGAGATGGGCCTTGACGATGTTGTCCTTGAGCAGGTGCCCATGGTTCAAGGGGCTTAGAGTGACCGCCTGCCGGTAGTATGAGAGAGCCACCTCTAACTTCTCAGCCCTCTGCTCGGGGTCAGACGTCAGGCCGCCCCAGTTCCAGTACACGTGTCCCAGCTTGGTGATGATGTCGGGCTCGAGGGGACTCATCTCGTGGGCATGTCCCAGCGCCTCAAGGCTCTCCTCAAACAAAGCAGCTTCTTGATGGGCATCCGAAGTAGTGGCTGCTTTCAGGCCGTAGGCCCAGCCCAAAGAGACGTAATATTGATCCCAGTGAGGGGCCAATTGGATAGCCTGGCGATACAGGGCGATGGCCTTATCTATCTCCCCTCTTTCTTCCGATGATAGGGCGAACTTGTAGTAGATATCCGCCTGAGCAGCCTTCAGATTAGTGTTAAGAATCAACCAAAAGATCAAAATGCAAAATCCAAAGCTCAAAGCTCGACGCTTGACGTTTAACGTTTCACGTTTCACGTTTGACGCTTGACGTCTGATCATCAAGGCCCCTGCTACAGCCAGGATAACCAAAAACAGGTAGACGTAGTAGATGGCCACGAGTCGCTCCACGCCAGCACCAGGCAGGGCGATGGCAGCATGAGCGGCCAGGAAAGGGAGAAAGCAGAACAGGCTGCCCAGGGCATAGCGAGAGATATTGGATATTGGAGATTGGAGATTGGAAATTAGAATTGGCATTGCGCCGAACAGCCAGGTCGCAAACAGGAGGCCGAAGATGACGGGGCCATGGGCTCTCAGTTCGAACCGATGAGTGATTAGATCGAAGCTGGTGGTGGCCAGGATCAGCCCCACTAAGAGCGAGTGAGCCAGAAGCTCAGGACTTTGAGCTTTGAGCTTTGCGCTTGGTGCTTTGCCAGGTCTTCTCCGCCGTCGGCGCGAACTGTCGGGAGGCGGGGTCCCTGCTTCTTCAGTTACAGGCTCCTTCTGCCATTGATGGCCGATGATGGTCAGCAACGCGGCGTAGAGCCAGAAGTAAGCGCGGGTGGCGGTGATGGCGATGCCGAACTGGATTTCCACGAAGTGAGCTATCAGGGCCGAGAGCAAGGCGATCAACAGGATCTGGAAGCTGGAAGCTGGAAGCTGGAAGTTAAGTTTTGGACTTTGGACTTTGGACTTTGGATTTTGATGGAAGAGTACTGTCATCAAGTACACGACTAAAGCCAGCAACATGCCGGCAGGTATCCCCACCCCGGCCCATCTTAACGACCCCTCCACGAGCCAGGGGATCAGCGCACCTGAGAGCCCTCCCACCAGTAACGTAACTACCAGGAAAGTGCGCTGCCGGGAATTGGCTATCAATCCCAGCCACCTGAGGCCGTAATAGAATATACTGCCGAAGAGGACGAGATAGGCTGCCAGGCCGATGAGGCCGCCGGTTACCCAGGCATCGAGGGTCTCGTTGTGACAGCGATCGGCGACTTGTTCGTAGCCTTTACTGGCAGCCCAGTCGGGAAGCATATAACGATAGAATATGAGGCCCATCGTCTCCGGCCCGTAGCCAATGATGACCCGTACTTGGTCAACGGTGAGCATATTGACTGCCCCTTGCCAGATCAGGCTTCTATCGTACGTGATGTCCCTGGAGATCTCGCCCAGTCGCTCGACGAAGGGTACCCCTTTGGGAGGCGTCAAGGGGCTGTCAGGCAGGTTCAAGATAGCCAGGATAGCGAGCAAAGCGATGGATATGCCAACAGCCGCCAGCGCCAATCCCCTCCGCCCTCTTAAGACGGCCAGCAGTAGAAAGAAGAACAAGGCGCCGGCCATAAAGCCCATCGCAGGCCCGCGGCTCTGGGTGAACACCAGACAGATCAACTGCAGGGTTAAAAGCAGTAGATAACATCCGAACGGGACCAGAGAAGGCCCGATTTTCTTTTCCTCCCCCCTCAATCCCCCCAACGCCTGCCCTGAGCCCAGTCGAAGGGTGGGGGGGAAGGGGGGCGGGGAGAAAGAGCGGATGAGCTGCCCTACGGTCAGGGGAACGACCATGATCAGATAGGCGCCAATCAAAATGGGGTTGCCCAGGGTGGATTCGACGCGCTCGGCGCCTCCCCTGGTCCAAACCAGGGGATCTACCTCATAACGCTGCATGATCCCGTAGAGGGAGACGGGCAGGCTGGTGAGCAGAATGACGGTGATCAGACGCTCCAACTGCTGGCGGGTGCGCAGGCCCTCCAGCATCAAGAAGAAGATAACCACGTAACAAAGGACGACGTAGAGGCCCTGCTGTCGCTGATAAGAGCCCCAGAAACTGATTCGGGGGGCGATGGAGGTGATGGTGGTCAGGATGTAGGTAGCAACCAAAAGCAGGATCGGAAGCAGCAGCGGGTTTCTCCAACCTCTAACCTCCAACCTCCAGCTTCCAACCTCCAGCTTCCAGTTTCCAGCTTCCAGGACCTTGCTCAGCCAGGCGGCCAGCATCACCAGGGTAATGGAGCGAAGCAAGGCCACCTTGCTGGCTTCGAACACGCGGTTGCTGTACCAACTGAAGAACAGTGGGGTGACGATAGCCGCTGTCAGCCACCCGGCCTCGATGATATTATCCCAGAAAAGACCTTTGTGGTCCCTGGTCCTTGGTCCTTGGTCATTGGTCATTGATTTGGATTTTGAGCTTTGAACTTTGAGCTTTGGATTTCCCCGGTCTTACCTGCCCTTGAAAGTTATCATCGCCCCTATGGTCTTGGCCAGGATGAGCAGGTCCAGGTAAATGGATTGGCGTTTGATGTAGTAGAGATCGTACTGGACCTTTTCCAGGGCATCTTCAATAGAATCAGCGTAGCCATACCTGACCAGGCCCCAGCCGGCCATTCCCGGCTTCACGGAGTGACGGACCCTGTAGAAGGGGATCCGCTCCTCCAGCTCGGCCACGAACTCAGGTCTCTCCGGCCGAGGTCCGACGATGCTCATCTCCCCCTTGAGCACGTTGATGAACTGGGGTAGCTCATCCAGCCTGGTAAGGCGCAAGAATCGTCCCACGTGGGTTATGCGGGTATCGCCCTTCTTGGCCCAGACAGCTTCCCCGGCCTTTTCAGCGTTGGGGATCATGGAGCGAAACTTAATCAGGCGGAAAGTCTTCCTGCCCTTGCCCACCCGCTCCTGGGTGTAGAATATAGGGCCGGGTGAGTCAATGTACAGAGCCAGGGCCACCAGAGGCAGCAGAATGACGAAGACGGTCAATCCGATAGCAGTGATAGAGAGATCCATAATCCGTTTGAACAGGGGGAAGAAGCCACGAGTGGAGGGGTGATCCAGGGGCAGGGCCACGGGCCAGTTGTCGCCGATGTGCTCCACTGGCACCTTGCCCGTTAACTCCTCGTAGAGCAGGGGCATAGGAGTGATCTGAACCCCTTGCTCCTGGCAATCAATGAGGGCGCGGAAGAGCTCAGGGTGCACGTTGTAGGTAACAGCCAGGATGACTTCGGAGACATTTTGGGTCTTCACCAGGGAGACCAGATGCCGGCGGGTCCCCACGACGGGTAGACCTGCGATGACCTGGTCCTGCTTAGCGGGGTCGTCGTCAATGTAGCCCACCAGTTCGTAGTCCGGCCCCAGGTTTTCTCTGATAGTCTGGGCGATAGTTTGGCCTGCTGCGCCGGCCCCGACGATGATGGCCCGGCGCTGGAAGGGCAAACGGCTAAATAAGAGAGCGTAGCCTGAGCGCCAGAGGGCCAAAAGGATAAAAGAGAGAACGGCATAGAAGAGAATGAATAGTCGGGGCAGGGACTCGCGGGGGGAAAAGAAATAGATCAGGAGATAGACCAGGAGCATAAAGGCCGTGATCCTGAGGAGGGTGAAGGCACTGGATAGGAAATTGTCAGCGACTTTCAGATCATAGAAATCGTTCACTGAGGCTAACAGCAGCCAGAGGAGAGGCAGGAAGAGAAACCAGTGGATTTGGGAGAGAACGAAGCCTCGGGAGAGAGTGCGCCAAGGGTCCTCTAGTGTCCACATCAATAGGGCGAGCAAAATGGCTGCATTGACCAGCAAGAGGTCCATGAAAACCAAAAGGGCTTTTCTTTCAGATATTTGGAGAGGCAATTGGGGTAATGACATTCTTGGATTACCTGATGAGCTAATCAGTGTCTCCTATCAGTTATACTATTCTCAACATCAACAGCGTCCGTCTGTCAGCTCGCTCCGTTTTAACTTCAGTACCGAATGGTAGGTCAGGCCAGCTATCACCCCCGCCCCTACCGAAGCAGTGGCCACCAGGAGAAACAAAGGGATAAGCAGGCCAACCCCTGAGTCTTTGCGAAGCACCCACCACCAGAAGGGCAGGGAGATCGAGAGAAACAGCAGAGCGAGGCCCCCGGCCAGCCATACGAATCCCATCCAGAGGACACTCCCGATAAGAGCAACCGCCAGGAGAAAAAACAAACCGATTTGGATCTTCTGGGTTTGTGGGGTGCGCGAGTCGGCCACAGCCTTGCGGGGATACCCTCGGTAGACTATCATCCTCCAATAGCTGTAGTGACATTTTCTGCGGGCATATTCCCAAAGGGATGCTGGATGCGAATGGTAGACGATTGCCTGCGGGACGAAGACCATCTTGTGGCCTGCGTTCGCCAGTCGGAAAGACAGTTCTGCATCCTCAGCCCCCAACAGATCCTCCAGAAACCCCCCGCTGTCCATAAAGACCTGTCTTCTGTAGCCTGCCGTTCCCGTGTTGACGAAATCTATCTGGCTATGCCTGGCGATGTTTCGATAGCGATAGTCGTACTCCAGTTGGATGAATCGTGGAACAAGGCCGGTCTGACGAGTGCGAACTACCCCGCAAACCCCTACCACCTCCTGGTCGGCGAAGGGTGCGATCATGGACTCGATCCAGTTGGACTCCGGGACACAATCGGCATCGGTGAAAAGCAGGATTTCGCCTTGAGCTTGCTTGGCGCCCAGGTTTCTGGCTGCCGCCGCGCCCCTCTGTGGTTGGAAGAAAAGGGGCACCTCATGATGATTAGCTATGGTCTTGACTGTAGCATCCACAGGCCCGTCATTTACCACGATGATCTCGTACTCCTGTCGGGGCATGGTCTGCTGTCTCAGGGCATCTAGACAGGCACTGAGGTTCTTCGAGGCATTGTGGGCCGGGATAACTACCGAGATACGTGGTGATGCTTGGTTCACGAGTCGTTCTTTAAGGCCCATAATTCTGTGCAGAGGTGCTAGGGTGCAGGGGTGCAGAGGTGCTATCTCCTCTGCTCCCCTGCTCCCCTGCTCCCTTGCTACTCGAGCCCCAACCGCTTCTTGCGCTCGGCGAGCTGCTGATCAATGGCGTGCCGCTCCAGGATCTCGTCCATCTGGGCGTCCAGGCTGGTGGCCATCATCTCGGTGCGGGCAGTAGCCTTGTCCAGGCGGGCGCGAATGGATTCGGCGATGCGGGCCACGTCCATATCACCCGACCCCGCCAGGTCATCGAGGGAGCCGATGGCCTTGGCGGTGAGTTCCTTGGAGCGAGCCAGGTCCAACAGTGCCTGCAGCTCCTCCCGCTCCTGACGGATGTTGGTCAGCTTGGCCTCCAGCTTCAGGCGGGCATCCTGCAATGCCTCGAACTCCTTCTCCTGGCGGGTGAGCTGCTCCTCGTAGTTCACCACCAGTCGTTGCGTGGAGTTGAGCTTGCTCTGAGCCGCCGCAGCCACCTCTTCCTTTCCGTCCTTCAGGAAGAGGTCAATGTTGCGATCCAGCTCATCCGCCTTGCGGCGATACTCGTCCAGCTTGCGGCGCAGCGTCTTGACCTGCCCCCCGACCGTAGCCGTCGCATCCTCCAGATCCTCCAGGCTGTCCTCTATCTGGCGGATGTACTGATCAACGACGGCGATGGAGTTGGACTTGAGCGCGGCGTCCACGATAGCGTGCAGATTGGCCGAGATCAGCGTTTTAACTTTTTCCAACAGCGATGCCATTTTCTGGTTCTCCTTTCTTTTCTTGTGATCAAGTTACTTGCACCTCAGTTGTAGCACTTGTCGCCTACTTCGATAAGAGCACGGCAATCTCCACCTGCAAAGCATCGAGCACGAACTGGATGGGGTTAATGATCGTAGTGGTGTCGGAGCCCGCGAATAGCAAACCGACGACGAAATCCTCCTCGTCCAGCACGGCCGACCCTGAGTCTCCCCCCCGGCTCATAGCCCCGGCCATCAACTGATCCTCAAAGATGGCAATTCGCCCCTCCCCGTAGTTTACCTGGGACGTGACATCAATCTGGGTGATCACGCCGCTGGTGAAGCCGGTGGTGCGCCCGCTCTTCTTGACACGGGTGCCCAGAGTGGCATCCCTCGATCCCTTGAGCACGCCAATCTCAAAGATCCTCTTCTCTACGAGATCGTCGGAGAGAGGGCGGGCAATAGCAGCATCCACCAGATTTCGGGCGGGAACTTCCTGGAAGGCCATCACCCTGTGGCTCGAGCCCAGCAGTCTAGCAACCCAGTTGAGAAAGCTCTCCGTGCCTGTGGCAATGAGGCAGGTGGGCGGACTGGTGCCGAAGTTGATGGGAACGAAATCCTCCAGCGTGGCAATCTGATCATCGGCGGTGCCCCCATCATAGCGACCGGGTTGGACGATAGGATCGCCCTTCTCGGCCGAGTTGCTGTTGGCGAGCACGTGATTGTTGCTGAGGATGAAGAGCTGGTCATCCCTGGTTACCAGGCAGCCCAGCGTCCCCGCCGTGATGTCAACGTGCCCGATGGAGACGCCCCCTGGCGCGGGGCGCCAGCGATCGGTGTGGCCCTGCAGGGCTCTGATCACCCCTGTCTCCTGAACGTCGGTCCTCACCTCGCCCAGCTTCTTGGGCACGACGTCGGCGGGCGAGAGTTGCGCTTCGGGCATCTTCTTGATCACCGAGACCACCACGCAGGGCTCATCGGTTATCCTGCCCTCGCTCTCTTTGAAGCCGACCCCGCAGGCAACTACGTTCTTCCTGCTCAACAGATAGTCGCGGTGTTCCCTCTTGACCTGGATAACTGGCTGTAAGTTCACTTCTCCACCTCCTTTGAATTCTCAGCGCCGGAAAAACTTGGCCAGACTCTATAAGATTCACAGGGCAACGATCTCCCCCACCTCTTTCACGTCAACGGGCACTCCTTCTATATCAGATGGAATCAGATCCACGACGTCGAGTTGGGAGGGCGCTTCTTTCTTTTTCACCATCACCACCAGGCTCAGCAACCCGATGTCCTGGCCCTCGACCTCCTTGTACCCGATCCCCAGTCCCACGACGTTCTTTTTCTGAAGAAGGTCCTCCTCGTGCCGATCCTTAATCGCTTTTATCTCCTCGATTCCTTTACCTACAGCCATATCAACCCTCCTCGATTCGTGAAACGTGACATTTGGAAGTTGCTTTTTCATCCCCGGTTCTGGTCTCATTGGATTATACTACGAATCAATGTCCCTGGCAAAACACTGATCCGGTCGCCAATGCCTCGAAGCGTTTATCGTTCCTCAGTGGCCTTCATCTCCTCGTAGATTCGCTCCGCGTTGGCCTTTAACCGCTGCATAGCCTCTTCTCTTTCCTTGTGGGCCACGGGAAAGAAATCGAGCATCTCCGCTACTGAAGCCACAGCTTCGGCCCTGCTGTGGCCCGCCGAATACGACCCCCGCACCCTGGCGCGCAATCGGCGGATGTACTGGGACAGCTTCCTGGTGGTCTCCTTGTCGCATATCCCCCCCTCGCCGGGCACGATGATCTCCGCTTTCACCCACGGCCTGCGGATGTAGGTCAGGGCATCCAACCACTCCTTGGAGTCGGCCTCCTCCATCAAAGGGTGCACACCGTTGACCACGACATCGCCTGCGAAGAGGACACCATCCTCAGGGATATGGACGATGATACTCGCTGGCGTGTGACCTCCGACGTGGACCAGCCTGAATACTTTGCTGCCCTTGTGCAAGGTCATCTTATCGGTGAGGGTAATCTCAGGGGTAACGATACTGAGGCTTTTTAAGCTGGCGGCCGCCTCTGGTTCACTCTTGAAGGTGTCAACGAAGCGCTGGCGAAAAGGATCGCCGTAGCTCTTCATCTTCCGCCAGGTCAACTCGTGGGCTACCACCGGGGCCCCAAAAACATGGTTGCTCATGACACATTCGGGGTGGTAATCGGTGTTAACTATGTAGATCACCTTTTGATTCGTCACCTCGGCTATCTTTTCCCGCCACTGGCGAGCTTCCAGAGGTAGCAGGGGGGTATTGATCAGGATCACACCCTCGCCGGTGACCACGAAGCCCACATTGCCCCCTCGATAACCGGTCTCTGCGTATATGCCTTGTCCAATCTGCTGCATCTAGATCTCCACCTTCTTCGGGGATATGCGGCCTGAAACGAACCACGACGGCGCATATTATAGCACAAGCTGGCCAGATTCGCCAGTGCCGGATCAATAGAGCGGGGAGAGACAAGGCACGTAAAGCTTGAAACGAAACACGCTGAGAAGGGCTCGATGAGCATCTATCCGACCCCAGCCGTGGAATTCATCCCAGCCCGCTGTACCCAAATCAATGGCCGTCTGGGAGATGGCCTGGGCCACCTCATCGTTGGTCAGATCCGGCCTGACCGACCAGATCAGAGCGGCCAGGCCAGCCACGTGGGGAGCAGCCATAGAAGTGCCGGACTTGCGCCAATAACCATCCAGCCAAGGCCAGGTGCTGTAGATTGAAACGCCAGGCGCAGCAACGTCTATTCCTGGCCCATGGTTGGAGAACCCGGGACGGAGATCATTCACATCGGTGGCCCCCACCGCCAACACGTGATCACAAGCAGCCGGGTAGAGCACCGCCCCACCGCTGTTACCCGTCGCCGCTATCAGCAGCACTCCCTCGGCATGGCTATAGTCCACCGCATCCTGCAGAGCCCGCGAACTTTCCTTTCCCCCCAGACTCAGGTTGATGATGTCGGCCCCGTTGTCAGTAGCATAGACGATGCCCGCCACGACGTCGGAGTACCAGCCGTCGCCATATTCGTCCAGCACTTTCACGGGCATAAGTTGAGCTCCCCAAGATATGCCCGCGATGCCAAGTTCGTTATCCGTTTCCGCGGCCGCGATGCCGGCCACGTGGGTGCCGTGGCCGCTGTCGTCCCGCAGGTCATTATCCTCAAAGGGAAGACAGACAGAACCAGAACAGCGGTGATAGAAATGCCAACCATGAACGTCGTCAACCTTCCCGTTCAGGTCATCGTCCAGGCCGTTGGCGGGTATCTCCCCAGGATTAGTCCAGATTTTGGCCGCCAGGTCAGGGTGGTCCAGCTTAACCCCGGTGTCCAGCACAGCGATGATGATCTCGCTGCTACCCGTAGTGATCTCCCAGGCGGCCGGGGCTCCGATCTTGGCCGGCGCCCATTGATTGCCCCAGTGGGGATCGCTGGGAACTATGGCCACGGAGGCAAGATAATCGAGCTCGGCGTACTTAATAGAGGGATCACGCCTCAGGGCTTCGACTATCGCCAATTCCCGGCCAGGGGGCACGGCCAGGCTTTTGATGCCCAGGTGATGGATCTCGCGCTCAATGGACAGCTCCTGCCGAGAGAGCACCGCGTGCACAACAGCCGCTGGAGCCCCTTCCTCGAACTTCACCAAAATCCCGCCGGGCCTGAAGCGCACGGCCTCCGCCCGGGTCGTCACCGTTGGCTTTCCGCTCACCAGGGCAACGAGCAGAGCAACCCAGAGGAAGATTTCCACCATCTTTTTCACCAATGTTTCCTCCCCAACAAACTGAGCCCTATTCTATCACTCTTTGCCACTATAGGCAATCGGTCATTTTGCCAATCGTCAAATCCGGGATATAATTTAGCCCGACCTTGAGTAACGGGGCGACGAGCAACAAGTCAACTGGAGGTGCATAAGTGAAGAAACTGTTATCGGGTAACGAAGCCATCGCTCGCGGGGCCTGGGAGAGCGGAGTGCGAATAGCAGCAGCCTACCCTGGCACACCCTCGACGGAAATTCTGGAGACCTTTGCCCCCATGCCCGGCGTCTACGCCGAGTGGTGCCCCAACGAGAAGGTGGCCCTGGACGTGGCTATCGGGGCGGCCTACGCCGGAGCACGAGCCATGGCCGTGATGAAGCACGTGGGACTGAACGTGGCCGCCGATGCCTTCTTCTACGCCTCGATGACGGGGACGGAAGCCGGACTGGTGATCGTCTCCGCCGATGATCCAGACATGCACAGCTCGCAGAACGAACAGGATAATCGCCGCTACGCCAGGTTCGCGCGCGTCCCCTGCCTGGAGCCCAGCGATAGCCAGGAGGCCAAGGATCTGGTGGGCGCGGCTTTTTCGATCAGCGAAGAATTCGACACGCCGGTGATGCTGCGCACCACCACCCGCATCGCTCACTCCTACACCCTGGTGGAGTTGGGAGAGCCAGAGGTCGAGGACAGGCCAGAGCCCCCCTCCTACCGTATAGACACCGGGAAGTACGTGATGGTGCCCGGCAACGCCAGGCGGCGTCATCCCGTCATCGAAGAACGCATGGCCAAATTGGCCCGGTTTGCCGAGACGTTTCCCTACAATCAGGTGGAGATGAACGACAGGTCGCTGGGGATCGTCACCAACGGGGTGGCCTATCAGTACGCCAAAGAGGTTTTTCCGGAGGCCTCGATCCTCAAACTGGGGATGACCTATCCTCTGCCCAAGGCGATGATTCAGGATTTCGCGGCCCAGGTGGACAGGCTGATCGTCCTCGAGGAGCTGGATCCCTTCATCGAGGAAGAGATTCGCTTGCTGGGCATCCAGGTGGAGGGCAAGATCATCTTCCCCATCTGCGGCGAGTTCAACCCCCAGGTGGTGCGCGACAGGGCCATCGAGGCCGGGCTCCTGCCGGGGTCGGCCCGGGTGGAGGTAAAGGAGCCAGAAAAGGGTCCTCTGCCGCCCAGGCCACCCATCCTCTGCCCTGGCTGTCCTCACCGTGGCGTCTTTCACGTCACCAACAAATTGAAGCTGGTGGTCAACGGCGACATCGGCTGCTACACCCTGGGCTTCCTGCCTCCTCAGGCCGCCCTCCACACCTGTGGCTGCATGGGGGCCAGCATCGGGGTCGCTCACGGCGTAGCCAAAGCCAGGATCAAAGAACGCAACGCGGCTGTTATCGGCGACTCCACCTTTTTCCACACGGGAATGCCCGCCCTGCTCAACACCGTCTATAACCAGGGCCACACCATCACCATCGTCCTCGATAACCGCACCACGGCCATGACCGGCCACCAGCATCATCCCGGCACAGGCCGCACCCTCCAGGGAGAGGAGACGGTAGCCGTGAAATTTGAGCACCTGGCCAGGGCGATGGGCATAGAGGAAGTGCACACCGTTGACTCCTACGATCTCAAAGGGGTGGAGGAGGCCCTGCGAGCCTGCCTGGCCCAGGATGGGCCTGCGGTGATCGTTGCCCGCCGCGAGTGCGCCCTGTTGCCTGAGGTGCGGCGGCAGTGGCTGCCCCTCAAGGTGAACGAGGAGCGCTGTAACGGCTGCGCATTGTGCTTCCAGGTGGGCTGCCCCGCCCTGGTCAAGAGCCAGAGGCTGGACGAGAAGACCGGGCGACCCAAGGCCTGGATTGATCCCCTCCTCTGCACCGGCTGCGAGATCTGCGCCCAGGTTTGTGCGAGGGAGGCTATCCTCTTTCGGGCCCAGTTGGCGGGGAATGGCGGATGAAGAAAAAAATAATCAGTGGAGGTAAGCATGACCAAGTTCGATTTTCTACTGGTCGGCGTCGGGGGGCAGGGGGTTCTCCTGGCCAGCGACATCCTGGCCGAGGTGGGCCTCAAGGCCGGCTACGATGCCAAGAAAGCGGAGGTGCACGGCATGGCCCAGCGAGGGGGGAGCGTGGTGAGCCACGTGCGCTGGGCCGAGAAGGTGCTTTCGCCCCTCATTGGTCGGGGGGAGGTGGATTACCTCCTGGCCCTCGAGAAATTGGAGGCCCTGCGCTACATCGAGGTGCTCAGGCCGGGGGGCACGGTCATCGTCAACGATCACCGCATCCCCCCCGTTTCCGTGAGCTCTGGCGGTGATGAGTATCCCGATGACCAGAGGGTACGGCGCGTGCTAAGCGAAGTTGCCGGCGATGTCCGATTTTTGCCTGGCGTCGAGCTGGCCAGGGAACTGGGCAACGCGCGGGCCAGTAACGTCGTCACGCTGGGCGCTCTTTCCCAGTGCCTCGATGTTGATCTGGATATATGGCTGGAGGTCATCGCCGAGCGAGTGCCTGAAAAGTACGTAGAGCTGAACCACCAGGCCTTCCTGGCGGGAAGAAGGCAATTGTAGGCATTCCGTAGGGCAATCGTAGGACAAACGTCTAGCAAAAAAAGTCAAAAGATGGTATTATATAATCAGGCATGGCTCATCAAAGGCGATGAGCATCTGTGCATAGGTGCACATGCTGAGCATGGGCCGTGCCGTCCATCAATTTCTTCTCCTCCTTTTGATTGAGGGCCAGGGGTAACCATTCCTGGCCCTCTTGACTTTTGTATGGACCCGGCGCCGGCAAGCATTTTTGAGCGAAAAACCTGGTTTCTATCACTTTGTGCCGACGGTGCGTCGGAGCTCGCCCATGCCTGCCTCCAGATACGGGTAGGCAAACCAGACAGTGGCCAGGCCGAAGAGGCTGCCGGTGATAGTGCGCAGTTGCCAGGTGCTCTCGTAAAACCCGACGAGTTGGGCAAGGCCATCAACCGCCCAGGGGACGAGGAGGATGAGACAGATGGCCAAGGGGAGGGGCCTGAGGCGGCGGCGCACCAGGCCAAAAATCATCCCGGCCAACAACATCGAGCCGTACATGGCGGTATCGCGTTGGCAATAGGCCATCTTGTAGCCGAGGGTTGGGTTGCCGATGAACGCACGGGCCAGGGAATCGTCGGCCAGCGTCTCTGGCCCCACCAGTTCCTGCAAGGTCTCGAAGGGATAGGCCAGGCGGGGACCAAAGAGGAAAAAGGAGCGCTGGGGCAACTGGTGGCAGAGCGGTTCATAGACCGTGTATATGACTTTGGCTGGCCAGGTGTATCCTAAGGCCATCAAAGTTGGAGCCAGGAAAGGCAGGCCAGCATAGATGGCTATCACCAGATTGACCAGGAGCAGCCAGTGTTTCGCCAGCGCCAGTACTAGCTTATCGAGAAACACCGTTAACGCCTCAACGCGCTCCAAGCTGGTCACCCCTGCCATGAATGACTCCTTAAGCCGGTTTGGTCAACAGCTAAGACTATACCACGAAAGACTTCGCCAGTCAACTCGTCCTGGGGTTGCGCAGCGATTCGCTGGTAGTGGGGAGCC
Organism: Chloroflexota bacterium; assembly: GCA_016875995.1. GTDB lineage: Bacteria > Chloroflexota > Anaerolineae > VGOG01 > VGOG01 > VGOG01. The sequence continues at coordinate 1,876 of VGOG01000021.1, read as the reverse complement.
CGCCCTGATCTCGCGGAGTTGGACACCGCGAGTTGCTCCGTAGTGGGTGGGCCGGTCCCGCAGTACAACTGTGGGACATCGAAAGCCGCAGTACAACTGCGGGACATCGAAAGTGGGGTTTGGTAATAGAGAGCGGGATTCGCTGCGCAAGCCCAGGAATGCGAGCGCTTGCCAGAACCTGGTAAACGAAGTATAATAGGCCTACCACCAACACAGGAAAGGCTCAAACCATGCTCAGAAAAAGCATTCTCACCATTGCCAGGACATTGCTGGTTCTGTCCATCCCCGTCTTCCTGCTGCTGACGAACCTCTACATCTTCATGTCCCCGGCCTTCTTGCGCTACGAGTACGGGAGGGCCGATTTCCCGCCCTCGCCTGGATTCACTGATGAGGAAAGGCTCATGGTGGCCAAGAAGGCCGTCACCTACTTGCGTTCGGACGTGGGCATCGAGATACTGGGGGATTTGGAGGGAGAGGAGGGACCTTTATTCAGAGAGAAAGAGCTGGCTCACATGGTGGATGTCAAGGTGGTGACCGGGCGTGCTTTCCTGGTTCACGGCCTCTTGGGACTGGTTATCGCCTTTTCGCTGGGGGTCTTGTTGGTAATAAGAGACACCCGAACCCAGATATCCGCCTCTCTACTCCAGGGCTCTCTATTGACCATCGTCCTGCTGATCGCCGTAGTAGCCCTGGTCTACTTCAACTTCAACTGGTTCTTCACCCACTTCCACCTGGTTTTCTTCGAGGGTGACTCCTGGATCTTCGACCTGTCGGATACTTTGATCCGCCTTTTCCCCACCCGTTTCTGGTTCGATGCGGCCAGTCTCTGGGGATTGCTGACCCTCGGAGAAGCAGTGGCCTTGGGCGGGATAGCGTTACTGAGCAACAGGCTGACAAGTCGCAGAGCAGCAAGGTAATGAGTTTGGAGTTTCGGGTTCGGAGTTTCGCGTTCATTCAACTCGAAACCCAAAACTCGAAACTCTTTTCGCCCATCGCAAGTCGGAGACCTACGCCCCAAACTTGGTCAGGCGCAGGGCGTTGGCCATAGCCAGAGGCATCAGGTCGGTGGCCGGGAAGACGCCCAGTCCCCCGCCCATGCAGGCCCGCTCGCCGAAGGTGCGAACCTGGTCGGGGCGGCAGTACCTGCTGCGGAGCAGGGTGGGCACTGGATGCCAACTGTGGCTTTTGAGCAAGGCCGGCGTGGAGTGGTCACCAGTGACAATAAAAACGTCCGGCTCCAGAGAAGTGATAGCCGGTACCACCGCTTGATCCACGTGCTCGATGGCCGAGACCTTGCGGGCGAAGTCGCCGTCCTCGCCGGCCGAGTCGGTCTTCTTGACGTGCAGGAAAAAGAAGTCGTACTCTGCCCAGTGGGTCTTGAGTGTTTCCACTTCCTCTTCCACCGTTTCCCCCGTCTCCAGGACATCCATGCCCACCAGTCTGGCCACGCCGCGATACATGGGATAACTGGCGATGGCCGCGGCCTTAAGCCCGTAGACTTCGGCCATGCTGGGCAGCAGGGGGGTCTTGTCCGGACCTCGCAACAGAACCATGTTGGCCGGGTGTTGGTCAGCCAGTATCTCTCGGGCCTGAGCGATCCACTGGTTGAGCAGCTCGGCGGTGGGCTGCGCTTCGGGGATCAGCGCCTCGACCTGGCGAGGAGGCACTCCCAACTGCTGCGGGTCGGTTTCGCTCAGCCCGCCCGACAGGCCCTCCCCTCTCAGCACCAGCACGAAGCGGTAATCTCTGACCGGCTCGACGAAGGTCTCCACGCCAGGCAACTGGATCGCCCGCAGCAGTTGGCATAGCTCCGCGCCCCTCTCGGTGGGGATGCGCCCGGCCCGACGGTCAGCGATCAGCCCGTCCGACAGGCCCT
>VGOG01000020.1 GCA_016875995.1 Chloroflexota bacterium | reverse complement strand
CACGCATTTGTCGCACAGGGTCGAGCATTGCAGACAGCGGGCCGCCTCGGCCATGGCCGCTTCCTCGGTCAGGGTGGCCTCGACCAGGCCGAAGCCGCCGCGCTGATCGGACGGGAGCAGCGCGGCCTGATGCTGCGCCGCCTTTCTGGCCCGGGCCCGCTTGACCGGCGCGATTTCTTCGTGCCCGAGTGTGGGAAGCCGGACTGACGGGCGCTCAAACGGCACCCCCAACTGCTGGCAAATGGCCTCGGCGGCCCGCCACCCATCGGCACAGGCCTCGACGATGGTGGCCGGCCCCCGCACCGCATCGCCACCGGCGAAAACACCTGGCACGCCAGTTGCCTGGGTGAGCGGGTCAACGATCCAATCTCCAACTTCCAATTTCCAACTTCCAACCTCCAATGCCTGGCCGATGGCGACGATGATGGAATCGGCCTCGATCTGGAATTCGCTGCCCTGGACGGGAATCGGCCTCCTCCTCCCGTCGGGGCCCAGCTCTCCCAGCTCGTTGCGTACGCACTCCAGGGCAGCGACCCGGCCCTCCTTCAGGATGATGCGGGTGGGAGAGGCCAACTCCTCCAGGATCACCCCCTCAGCGAGCGCGTCCTCGATCTCCTCCTCGCTGGCCGGCATCTCGCTGCGGGTGCGACGATAGACGATGGTCACACAGCCCCCCCTCGGTCCCCCCCAACCCTGGGGGGGAAGAGTGCTGCTGGTGAGCCGCCGGGCCGTCCTGGCCGCATCCATGGCCGAGTTTCCCCCGCCGATCACCAGCACCCTGTTGCGCCCCCCCTTCATCCCCCCCAACTTTGGGGGGGAAAGAGGGAGGGCTGGCTCACCCCGCCGCACCCGGTCGAGGAAATTGAGGGCATGGTAAACACCTTCGCCTTCCTCGCCGACGATGCCCAGACGGGCATCCTTCCCCGCGCCCGTGGCCACGTAGACAGCATCGAACCCATCCCGCAAAAGCTCCTCTGGGGAACAGGTGACGGGGTGAGAGAGCATGATCTTCACCCCCAGGTCCGTGATTCGAGCGATGTCCTCCTGCACAACGGCCTCAGGCAGGCGGAAGGTGGGGGCGATGGCCAGCATCCCCCCTGGTCGGTCCTGGGCCTCGTAGATGGTCACCTGGACGCCGTTCAGGGCCAGGAAGTAGGCCGCCGCCAGGCCGGAGGGGCCGCTGCCGATTACGGCCACTCTGCGATTTTCGATTTTCGATTTTCGATTTGCGATTTGCGACACGTTCCCGTGTTCGGCAACAAACCGCTTCAACGCGCGGATAGCGACAGGCTGGTCGTAGTTGTTGCGGGTGCAGCGGGTCTGGCACAGGTGGGTGCAGATGTAGCCGGTGACGCCGGGCAAGGGGTTGCGGGAGAGGATGACCTCCAGCGCCTGGTCGTATTCCCGCTGGGAGATCAGCCAGGCGTATTCGGGCACGTCCTGGAGAACGGCGCACTGCTCCACGCAGGGGGCGGCGATGCAGTCCAACAGGCCCAGGGGCGACTCGACCTTGGGCAGGCCGTAGGGGTGGTAGCCCTTTTTGTAGCGGGGGTCTTCCAGGGCCCGCGCCGCCTCGCGTTCCAGATTGGCCAACTTGTCGTGGGCCAGTTCCTCCAGGCTGGCCACCCCCAGATCGCGCATATCCCTTTCCAGGTTCTCCAGGTACTGAAGCATCCTGGAATAGCCGCCCGGTCTCAGCAGGTCCGATACCGCAGTGACCGGCCAGGCGCCAGCGGCCAGGATGCCCGTCAGATTGAAGGCATCGGCTCCAGCGGAGAAGGAAACGTTGACATCGCCGCTGAATTCCTGGGACAGTTTGTGGAACAGGTTGATGGTAATAGGATAGAGGGCCCGGCCCGACATGTACATCTCGTCGCCGGGAAGGATGCCCTTGTGGTTGGCCATGGCCAGGGTGTTGCTCAGTTTGATTCCGAAGGTCAGGCCCTGCTCTGCAGCAACCTTTTGCAGGGTCTCGATTAGCTCCACCGCCCGGTCGTACTGCAGGTCGTGCTCGAACACGCGGTCGGGGATGTGGATCTCCCTGAAACCGAGGTGCTGGTGGAGGATGTGCATCACCTCCTCCTGGCCCAGCAAGGTGGGGTTCAGCTTGACTGCGGTGTGCAGCCCCCTCTCCTGCAACAGATACCGGGCGATGCGCTCGATCTCGTCGGGGGGGCAGCCGTGCATGGTGGACAGGGTGACGTTGTTGGTGATGCGGGTTGGAATCTCGATGTCGGCGAACTGGGGGAACCTTTTTCTCAGAAGTGTCTGGATGGCGGCGATTTCCTCGCCGGCATCCTCCAGCTTATCCATGAAACGGGTCATGGGCGGGCTCTGAATCCCCTCCAGGTTGTAGCCCACGCTCATGTTGAAAACCGTGCCCACCGGCCCTTCAAAGCCCAGCAGCCGGTGGAGGAGGTGAATCAAGGCCCAGGCGTTGACGTACTCGCTGGCCGATTGCTCCAGCCTGAGCTCCTGGGACCATTCGACGTTGTAGCCCTCGTCCTCCATGTCAATGCACGGTCGGGGGATGTCCAGTTCGTCCATGATTTGCACAGTCTTCAGCTCGATGAATCTGCCGCCGGAGAGCCAGGCGCAGATGATGTTCTGGGCAAGTTGGGTATGCGGTCCAGCCCCGGGGCCGATGGGGGTGGCCAGGTAGTGGCTGAAGAGATCAGGGATGGCATAAGGGCTATTTTCCTTCGGGATGTAGAAAAGGGAACGGTGGATCCCAAAGATGGACTGGTTCGCCTCAAGCTCTCTCAGAATCCAATGGAGAAGGACTTCAAAAGGTTGAACTCTCATCTTATCAGACATGGTTCTTCCTCTTCTTTTCTCTTTTCCATTTACATCCCTGTGGGGATGTTCAGGAAAGTTGTCTCCAGGCCGAACTTTTCCTCCAGATGACGAGCCAGTGCCTTCACGCCTAGCGTCTCGGTGGCGTAGTGGCCTCCATAGATGACGTTGAGGCCCCATTCGATGGCCTGGTGGAAAAAGGAGTGGCTGGTCTCGCCGGTAACAAAGGTGTCAAAGCCGGCGTCGGCGACCTGGTCTATCAGAAAGGATGCCCCGCCGGAGATGCACCCCACCTGCGACGCCTCCGCCGGGCCGTGGGCCAGCACACGCGCGGGAGATTCACCTGTGGCCTGCGTTAGCCGTTCGACCAGCGCGTCCAGTGGGAGGGGCGGGTCCAGCGCGCCGCCGATGCCAACTTTACTGCCGTGATACTCGCCGAAGGCGCGGGCATCCTTCAACTCCAGCAGGCGGGCCAATTCTGCGTTGTTGCCCACCTCGGGGTGAAAGTCCAGTGGCAGGTGAACGGCGTAGAGGCCGCAATCACCCTCAATGAGCGTCTTTACCCGCTGGAAGATGGGACCAACCAACCGCAGGGGCTTGTCCCAGAAAAGCCCGTGATGGACGACGAGCAGTTGGGCTCCGTCAGCAATCGCCTGCTCGCAGGCAGCCCGGCAACCATCCACGGCGAAGGCGACCATCGTCACCTCTTCTGGCCCTTCCACCTGGAGGCCGTTCTGGGAGTCATCTTCGATCTCTTTGACGCGCAGGTATTCGTCGAGGTAGGTAATCAGTTCGTCGCGTTTCATCTGGACCCCCTATACCCTCTTCCAGAGCTTACCTGCCAACTCCCGCGACTTGGCGCAGACTTCTTTCTCGTCCAGGGTCAGAAGCTCTTTGTTGCGCATCAGCACCCGACCGCCGACGATGGTGGTGTCCACCCCCGTGCCGTCCACGCCGAAGATGATGTGCCAGGGGAAGTTGCCTTGGGTCAGGGGGGTGATGGGCACATAATCAACCAGAATGATGTCGGCCAAGGCACCCACGGAGAGCTGGCCCAGCCCTCTCCTCCTCCCCCCTGCGCCCCCCTCCCCCTCTCCCAATTTGGGAGAGGGGGAGGGGGGATGGAGGGGTGGGGGTGAGGGCCAGAAAAGTGCAGCTATCTGGGCGTTGTTCTGAAACGCCATCTGCATCACCTGGTCGGCGCCCATGACGCGGGGGTCGCCCTGGCTCAGCTTGTGCACCAGGTAGGCGGCGTGCATCTCGGTGAACATATTGTTGGAGAAGCCGTCGTTGCCCAGGCCCACGGCGATCCCACGTTTCAGCATCCCTGGCACGTCGGCCGTGCCCACGGCGTTGTTCATGTTGGAGCGGGGGTTGTGAACTACCCGTGTGCCCGTGTCGCGCAGGATGTCCATCTCGTAGGCGTCCACGTGCACGCAATGGGCGGCGATGGTCTGGGGGCCCAGCACGCCGAGCTTGTTCAACCTTTCGACCACCCGCAGGCCCGACCTCTTCAGGCTATCTCGCTGGTCGGCCATGTCCTCGGCCACGTGGACGTGAAACCCGACGCCCAGTTCATTGGCCACCCCCACTGCCCTCTCCAGCGTCTCATCGGAGAGCGTCAGCGAGGCATGGAGACCCATGGTGGCGCTGACGAGTGAAGAGGGACAAGGGACAAGTGACAAGGGATCGGCGTCCCTAGTCCCTAGTCCCTTGTCCCTAGTCCCTAGTCCCTTGTCCCTACTCCCTTGCACCCTGCGAATAAACCGTTCATTCTCCCGAATCCCCTCCCTCGCCTTCTCCTCCCCGTCCCGATCCGTCACCTCGTAGCACAGGCAAGCCCGCACTCCGGCCTCCTCCACCGCCTGGGCGATGATGTCCAGCGAACCCTCAATGGCGCTGGGAGAGGCGTGGTGATCTATGAGTGCCGTAGTGCCGTGGCGGATGGCGTCCACCAGGCAGACCAGCGCGCTGTAGCGGATGTCTTGCCAGAGAAGCGCTTTGTCTAGTTGCCACCACAGCTTTTCCAGGATCTCCGGAAAGTTCTGCGGGGCTTCGCCGGGGATGGCCATCCCTCGGGCGAAGGCGCCGTAGAAGTGGGTGTGAGCGCAGATCAGCCCGGGCATGGTCACTTTGCCCTGGGCGTCGAGGATCTCCTCATTGGGGTACTTGGCTGTGAGCTCCGCCGTTGAGCCCAAGTCGGCTATGTGCTCACCGGTGATGAGGATAGCTCCATCGTGGATGACTTGGTTCTTCTGGTCAAAGGTGATGAGCGTGCTATTGGTGATGAGCATTTCTACCTCCTTGACAATTTAGACAAATTATGCTATTATTAGAAACAGATGGTGAGAAGTAAATCCGGGGTAAGGCTGGACGGCTGCTTGCAGCGGTTCACTTGGGAAGCCAAGTAAAGGGTCTTCCGGGGTTCTTACCATTTATTCTTCCATTTGCCGCTGCCTTCCCAGATCACTTTCTCCTTGAATATCTCCTCAAATCGGCTATCTCCTTGTCTACAGCGATACAAGACTGCCCCGGCCACGAAATCCGCTAACCCCACTCCCGCATCAAGATTGCTGTCAACATGTGTGATCGCTACCAATCTGCCTGCTTTCTCGCTGATGGAAGTGTTGAAGGCTTCTCTTCTTTCCACCAGGTCAAAGTTTGCACTTTCGTCTCTCGCAGCATCTCCATTTATTTCTTCCGTCCCTTCCGGTGGTCAGCGCCGCCTCCGCCACCAGATGATAAGTCCACCCAGGGGGATCAGCCCCAGGACGGCAATGGCGACAGACCCTAAAGGTTTCAAAAAAACCTTTAGGGTCTTGGAGCTGGGTGGATCCGCAGGCACGCTTACCACAGGCAACGTTGGGGTAGGGGCGCTGGTAACAATGGGCGTCGGGGAGGGAGTGCATGTGGGGGTGGGGGAAGGGGTGTTGGTTGCTGTTGGTGTGCCCGTTGCTGAGGGCGCAGGAGTGGGTGACGGGGTAGCAGTGGGTGTCGGCGTGTTAGCAGGCGCCAGAGTCGGGGTGGCGGTGGGATAGGATGTGGCTGTGCTGGTCGGCGTGGCCGTCGGCGTTGAAGTAGGCTGGAGGAGGCCACGAGCCGAGGGCGGGCCCTCCTCGACCAAAAGCAGAGGGCTTCCCCCGATGAAACAACCAGTGGGATCGCTGCAGAGCGCACCGGGCAGGGTCAGGAGATACTGACCATCGGCCGCAGTCAGTGTCCGAGTCTGCCCCTCTTTGTTCACCAGGATAGCCTGGGGGGCGATGGCCTGCACAGTTATCGTTTGGGTCACGGGCGAACGGTTCCACAGCACGGTGGTCGTCCTCTCCCCCCGATCTATGGTCACCTGGTCAATATCCCCGCGGCGGACCAGGCTGGTCTGGCGAGTCCCGGCGAAGTAGGTGGTCACAACCTGGTAGGCATAAAAAGCCGGACGGAGGCTGCCGTCGGCCCGGACCAGGCCGTAGGGCTCAGGGTTGGCGTGGATGTCGCCAGGCTTGTCAATCATCTTGTACACGGCGATGCGCTCGACCCCCGCCGCCAGGCCCAAAGCGAAGGCTTGAATGACGTACGATGCCTGCTCGTCCAGACTGATCACGAAGCGGGGCTCGTGCACCGGCCGGCTGGGATCGTGGGAGGGCGCGGCGTTGGTCTCGTTGATCCAGACGGGCTTGTCCAGGCCGTGCTCCTGCATCGCCTGGCGAAAAAAACTCACGATTTCGTACACCGTCTGGGGCTTGAAGTAGATGTGCAGGGTGACGACGTCGAAGTAGTGATTATGCTCAGGAGCGGTGGGATCCTGGGTGACCACGTCCAGAAACCGCTCGAAGTACTGCCTGCGGCCATACACCCAATCCCACCAGTAGGTCAGCCCCGTCAGGTGGACGACGCAATCCGGATTGGCCTCCTTGGCCGCCAGGTATGCTACCTTCAGCAATTGGTAATAGTCCTCCACCGAACCAGCCCAGGTATGGCCGACGTGCTCCTCGTCCCACACGTCAGGCTCGTTCCAGATGATCCAGTGATCAATGCGGCCGGCGTAGTGGCTCACCACGCGCCGCACGAAGCGTGCCCACAGGTTGTTGGGGTCGTCGTGGGGCAGGTAGAGCCCTCGCGGCACGCCGCGCAGGGGCTCGTCATCGGTAGCCCAGTGGGGGGTGTTGTTGAGCAGGCCCACCACCTCCCGGCCCTGGGCTCGCTCCCTCTCTAAGATCTCGTCGGGGAAGTATTGGTGATTCCAATCCTGTGGGCCATGGGGTTGCAGTTGATACCACCAGAAGAGGATGCGTTCCCAACCCACGCCGGCCAGAGCGGCTTGCTCAGGGGCTTCGTAAGCCTCCACTGCTCCGAAGCGAGGGTCAGGTGGCTCCAGGGCGGAAGCCGGCTTGCTCATCCCGATAAACGAGACCAATAACCCAAGGCAGACTAAGGCCGGGAATACTTTCTTCACGTTTGCTCTCCTTCATGGAATTATATCCCAACCAGCCGCTTTTGTCCAGCCAGCGCATTCCATGCATCCGCAGGGTGACCCAAGACATACCCATTGGGAAATCGGTTTGACAATAACGTCGCGTCAGGTTAGAATATCAAACCTGGATCCATAATCTCATTCTACATCAAGGGAGGAACACCAGAAAAATGCATCAGCGAAACCTGCGTAAATTTGCCTTGAGCACACTTCTCACAGCCTGGCTGCTTTCATCTCTTCTGATGGCTTTCACCAGGGCCGCCCCACCTCCACCGGAGCCGTGGGCAGCGGCCTCATCCCCTCCAGCCGATCTGGCCCCAGAAATGTGGACCAAAATCGAGCCCCTGGTGCTAAAGGAGTTGGCGGCGGCTTCTTGGTCTAGCGACAGCAAGGTTGCACAAGACGGGAAAACGACCTACGTTGTCTACCTCAAGGAGCAGGCTGACTTGAGGCCCGCTCAATTGATGGCCGCCGAGCTTGCTCGTCGCCAGGCGGTGGTCTCGGCTCTGCAGGCAACGGCACAGCGAACCCAGGTGGACATCGTCGCCTACCTGGAACAGCAGAAATCAGCAGGCCAGGTGACGGATTACACTTCCTACTGGATCTTCAATGGACTGGCCGTGACCGGCGACTTAGAGACGCTTTTCGCCCTGGCCGCCCGACCCGAGGTGGAGATCATCCGCGCCAATCACAAGCATCAAATTCAAAATCCAAAGCTCAAAGTTCAAACGTCAAACGTGAAACGTGAAACGTCAAGCGTGCAATATCCAGTACCCAATACCCAATCCGTAGAGTGGAACATCGGCCGGGTGCGGGCCGATCAGGTCTGGAGGGACTTCGACATCACCGGGCGGGGCGTGGTGGTGGCCAACGTGGACACCGGCGTGGACTGGGCACACCCGGCCCTGCAGAGCAAGTACCGTGGCTCAGACGGCAATCACAGCTACAACTGGTATGATGCCACGGCCACTTATCCCCGTGCCCCCGCTGACGGACACGGTCATGGCACCCACACCATGGGCATCATAGTCGGCTCAACTCCTGATAAAGATTTCCACATCGGCGTGGCTCCCGGCGCTCAGTGGATAGCGGTTAAGGTCCTGGATGACGACGGCTTCGGTTATGACACCTGGATCCACGCGGGCTTCCAGTGGCTGCTGGCCCCCACAGACCTCAACGGCCTTAACCCCGATCCCAGCAAAGCCCCTGATGTGATCAACAACTCCTGGGGACCCTCCTTGCTCAATGTGGCCGATCTCACGTTCCTGCCCGACGTGCGGGCCCTGCGGGCGGCAGGTATTTTCCCTGTCTTCAGTGCTGGAAACAGCGGGAAGCTGGGCGATGGCTCTATCGCCACGCCGGCTGGCTATTCAGAATCTTTCACCGTAGGTGCTACCGATTTCGAGGACGCCATAGCCTCCTTCAGCGGTCGAGGCCCCTCTTTCTGGGAGGAGCTTAAACCAGAAGTTAGTGCCCCCGGCGTGGACATCCGCTCCAGCGTCCCCGGCGGTGGCTACCAGGGCGGCTGGAGTGGCACTTCCCTGGCTGCTCCTCACGTCGCCGGCCTGGCCGCCCTGCTGCTCTCGGCCAATCCTACCTTGACCCCCTCCGAACTGGAGAACTTCATGAAGTACACCGCCGCCGATTTGGGCGAGCCCGGCCCCGACCACGCCTATGGCTGGGGACGGATTGACGCCTACGATGCGGTGCGCTGGGCCTTGGGGGCGGGGAAGCTCTACGGTACGGTGATTGCGTCAAACGTGAAACGTGAAACGTCAAACGTGAAACGTGAAACGTCAAACGTGAAACGTGAAACGTCAAACGTCAAGGTCGCTGGCATTCCTGAGGCCACGGTCAGCGGGGTGAGCCAGGCCGGTGATCGGTTCGTCGCTACCACGGATGAGGCGGGGGTCTACGAGGTGAGCGTTCCCGGCGGCTTCTACGACGTGACCGCCAGCGCGTTCGGCTACTACTCCCACACGGTGAAGGCGGTGGAGGTCGTCACCGGCTTCATGTCCGTGCAAGACCTCACCCTTCAGCCATCTCCCACGGGCACCCTGGCCGGTCGAGTGCTCGAAGCGGGGACGGGCGAGCCCCTCACGGCTACCATCAGCGCCGTTGATACCCCTGCCTCGGTCGGCACCGACGCCAACGGGTACTACACCCTGACCTTGCCTGTGGGCACTTACGCGGTGAAAGCCGTCAGCCACGGTCACCAAGCCCAGACCGTAACCGCGGTCAGTGTCGCCTCTGGCGAGCATCGGACCCTGGACTTCGCCCTTGAAATTGCTCCCGCCATATTGCTGGTTGACGGTGACGTTTGGACAGGGGACAGCGTGGCCAGCTACTATCAGTGGGCTCTGGACTACGAGGGTTATCTTTACGACACCCGTCCCATCACTGACACCGCTTATCTTCCCACCGCTGCCGAGCTTTCCCTCTACGACGTGGTAATCTGGGCCAGTCCCTGGAGCTCGCCGGGCTACGTCAACGCCGACGAGGAGTTGATCGTTTACCTGGACAACGGCGGCCGGCTGCTTATCTCCGGCCAGGACATCGGCTATTGGGATAGCCAGTGGGTCTGGGGCCGTGCCCCTCTCTTCTACCACAACTACCTGTACGCTGACTACGTGCGAGACAGGACTCGCATCAACGATTTGAAAGGGCTGGACGATGACATCCTCGAAGGGGTGCATCTCTTGCTGGAGGATGTCTACGCCTATAAGAAGGGAGATTACCTGGCCCCTGATGAGGTGAAGCCCATAGATGGGAATGCGACCAGCATCATCATCTACGAGACTGACGGTAGCGCGGGTCTCAAAACCGACGTCTGCGGGCCCAATCCCTTCGCTTCGGCTCAGGGCAGGCCCTACCGGGCGGTCTACCTCTCCTTTGGCTACGAGGACGCTGGTCCCAGGCCGGGCTACGCCGCCGTACTCGACAGGGGTATTCAATGGCTGATGGCCTCGCGCCCCCTGAGGGCGACCAGCCTCAGGCCGAAAGACCAGTACATGGTGGGAGAGCCCGGAACCAGCGTCCAGTATTCCGTCAGGGTGGCCAACGATGGTCAGATGGCGAGCGCCTACGACCTCTCCCTTTCAGGTAATGCCTGGCCAACGACCATCCTGGATTCGCAGACCCAGAACCCCATCACCAGGACCAGGGTGATCTCGCCCTGCGGCTGGCAGGACCTGCTGGTGCGAGTGGAGATCCCCCCCTCTGTCCCCCCTCCCCCCGTTCCCCCCAACTTTGGGGGGGCAGGGGGGCGGGATGAAAGGGGGGGCGGGGGGGATGAAGGGGGGGCGGCGGCGGTGGGGGAGGTGGACACGGTTACGGTTCGAGCGACGATGACCGATGACCCTGGTATCTTCAGCGCGGCGACGCTGACCAGCCGCGCCTTCCCCGCCTGGAGCTACAAGAGCCGCCTGCTGACCTCCCGCTATCGTCTGGCGGCGGCGACGGTGGGCTGCGAGCTCTACGCCATCGGGGGTTGGGACTGGACTGGTGCTTCCAGGTTAAACGAGATGTACGATCCAGTGGCCAATTACTGGACTCCCAAAGCGTCCAAGCCGACGGGGGCGGCCAACGTGGGCGCGGCCGTCCTCAATGACAAAATCTACGTAGTGGGAGGCATGTCCAATAACCTTCGTCTCCTCGAGGCGGTAGAGGTCTATGACCCCGCTACAGATAGTTGGTGGACGATAGCTCCTTTGCCCGTGGGCCTGGCGGGGGCGGCAGTGGCGGCTGCGGGGGGCAAGCTCTACGTCTTCGGCGGCGACAGCTATTCGGGCTATACGGACACTACCTACGAGTACGACCCCGCGGCTGACACCTGGACGCAAAAGGCTCCCATGCCCGGCGGGCCTCGATCTTACGCCGCGGCCACCCCCCTCTGTCCCCCCCGACTGTGGGGGAGAAGTGGGGGGGGTGGTGGGGATGAAGGAGGGTGCAGAATCTACGTCGCCGGCGGCTGGCCCGACCTCCGCACCTTCGAGGAGTACGACCCGGCCAGCGATACCTGGGCCACCAGAGCCTCACTCCTGAGGGGTAGACAGTCGCCGGGGCTGGTAGCTATCGGGGGCTACATCTACGCCGTGGGCGGTGGCTCGGCCTGGAGCGCGCTGGGGAGCGTCGAGCGTTATGACCCCACCGCTGATACCTGGGTGCCGGTCTCGTCCTTGAACAGGAGCCGCGCAGGCACTGGAACGGCGGTGGCGGGAGGGGGGATTTACGTGATGGGTGGTGTTGACATATACGGCGAGTCCGTGCCGATTAACGAAGGGCTGGCTCTGGAGAACTCCCTCTGTCCGACGATCAAGAAGGTGAACAAGGTGACGGCTTTGCCCGGCGAGGTCCTGACCTACACCATCGCCCTCCGTAACCTGGGCAGCACCGATTTCGCGGCGGTGAGCCTGGCCGATCCCATTCCGGCCCATACCACCTACGTGCCGGAAAGCGTCAGCGGCGGGGCCGTCTACCATGAGGAAACCGATCAAATCGCATGGGGCGGCACGGTGGCGGCGGGCACGTCTATCACTTTTACCTTCCAGGTGAGGCTGGATGATCCCCTGCTCGGTGGGACGACCATCGCCAACGTGGCGGCGGTCAACGACGGCCAGGGCACACACTTCGCCAGGAAAACACTCACCAAGGTACAGGCGGCCAACCTGGGGACATCCACCAAAGAAGTTGACAAAACAGCGGCTTTGTCGGGGGAGGTACTGACCTATACCATCACCTTGAGCAACACGGGCACGGTAGACGCCGTGGGCGCCAGCCTGGTTGATCCCCTCCCCGCTCACGTCACCTACGTACCCGACAGCGTGACCGGCGGGGCGGTTTACGATCCTGTCCTCAATCGGATAGAGTGGGCGGGGGTGGTCTCGCCCACCGTGTCGGAGAAGACCGCCTACAGTTGGCTGGACAGCGAAACGCCGGGCGGCCCCATCTATAACTGGGAGGAGATCAGCGAGACCGGCATCGAGATCACCTCCTGGACGGACAGGAACAACGGCTTCGCCGGGCCCTTCGACATCGGATTCGACTTCCCCTTCTTCGGCAAGGTCTACTCCGATACCCTCTACGTGGGCACCAACGGCTACGTGAGCTTCGGCCGGGGCTACAGCGGCATACCTGTCGGCACCTTGCCCAGCCGCAGCTATCCCAACAACGACATCATGCCCTTCGGCGGCCCCCTGTACATCATGGACGGGGTGTCTCACGTGTACTACCAGTTGTTGGAGGATCCCCCCCCTCTTCCCCCCCCAACTTCCCCCCTGGAGGGGGGACTGAGGGGGGTGGGGGGGATGAAGGGGGGGCGCTTCGTCGTCGAGTACGTGGACGTCCAATGGTGCTGTGATCTGAACACCTCTCACACCTTTGAGATCGTGCTCTATCCCAGCGGCGAGATTCTGACCCAGTACCAGAGCCTGCACGGGGACATCCCCTGGTTGGTGGGCATCGAGAACGAGGACGGCACCGAGGGGTTGAACTATCCGCCTTCTCTGGTCGCTGACGGCCTGGCCATCAAGTATCTGCCCCCTGCTCCGCCCAATCCTCCCCACGTCATCAGCTTCCAGGCCAGAGTCAACGACTTCATTCCACCGCAGACGATCATCGCCAACACAGCCACCATCAGCGATGGGGTGGGGTTCTCCTATGCCAGGACGGTGACCACTACTGCGCACGCAGTGGACCTCTCGGCCTCGACCAAGATGGTGAACAAGACCCTGGCTGTGCCTGGCGACGTGTTGACCTACACTATCGTTTTGCGCAACAGCGGCGAGGCTGCAGAGGCAGGTTTTACCGACCCCATCCCTGCCCACACGAGCTACGTATCCGGCAGCGCCACCGGCGGAGCGACCTACGATGATGCGCTCAACAGGATCCAATGGAGTGGGACGGTGCCTGCCGGGGGCGAGAGGGCCTTTACTTTTGCCGTGACCACCGACTCATCGCTGCCCGACGACACCCTCATCGTCAACGTGGCTACCATCAGCGATGGATTGTTTCTGCCTTTCACTCGCACCGCCGCCACGACGCTGAGAAGGCCCGACCTCTCCCCTTCGGAGAAGCTGGTCAGCGCGGCCAGAGCCGCTGTAGGCGACGTCATCACCTATACCGTGCGGGTGAAGAACGTGGGTCAGGGCCTGGCCAGGGCCAGCCTGACTGATCCCATCCCCGCCGGCACCGGGTACGTGCCTGGCTCCGCCTGGGCTGGCCGTGGTACAGTTGTTTACGATGATGGCAGGATAGTCTGGAGCGGCGAAGTGCCTCCCCAGGGCATGGCTACCGTCGTCTTCGCGGTCACCGTGACGGAGGAGAGGATCATTCACAACACCGTAACCATAAACGACGGCCTGGGCGGCCTGACCGAGCGGAGCGTCACGACGAAGGTGCACCCGCACGATGTCTATTTGCCTCTCCTGGTGAAGAGCTACGGTCACTGATTGGGGGTAGGGCGCATTGTGCTGAGGTGCGGAGGTGCCCCCCCGCTCCTCTCCCTCCGTGGTTAGTCTTCATCTATCCCGCATCTCTATCTCCTCAGCCAAGATGACGCGGTTATCGCGAACGGGGAGGCCGGCGGCGTCAATGGCGGGCAGGCGGTGCATGGTTTGGGGGTCGTAGATGCCCACTGCCAGCCGGTAGCGGCCCGGCGGCACCTTGGCCAGGGAAAGAATAATGGCGTCGCTTACCACTTCCCCCTCCACCCAACGAGAGGTTGGATAGCGGCCCTCCCGTGGCATGGCATCGTGTTGGGTCACGATGGTCTCGGTAGCCGGATCGAAGAGGTGAACAAAAACCTTGTAGTCCGTTTCCATTTGCCGCAGAGCCTGCCAATAAAGCTCCAAACGTAACTCCTCGCCCTTTTCAGCCAGGTCGTAGCCCAGTAGCAGCACTTCCCCGCCGAAAGTCACCCCTGACACCCTTTCCATTTCCGGCACGGTGAAATCGCGCTCCGGCGCTATCACCTCGATGGTCTCGACGTCGAACTCTCCCAACTCTTCTCCCGTCAGGGCCTCGCTGGGGGTAAGCACCAGATGATAGCGGCCAGGGGGCAAATCCTGGCTGAGGCCCAGGCGGTAACGGGCCAGGACGAGGGCATTTATAGGCCAGCGGGAGGTGGGATAGGAGCGAGCCAGGGGCTGTTGCCATTCCTGGGCTATCTCTCCCCGCTCATCTTTCAGCTTCAGGAGGCAAGTGTAATCCCGTCCCAGAGGAGCCACGGCAGCCCACTTCACCGTCAGCAGGAGGTTCTCGCCCTGCTCCAGGTGGGCTTGCTCCACCCTGGCCTCAGCGATGGCCAGACCCTGGGGGAAGCGATGCGTGATGGGGTACTTTGTCTTCACCGTCGGCTGCGTCAAGGCCACTTGCTCCACTTGCGCCGTGACAAGGGGTTGCAAAGTTCGCACCTCGTACAGGACCACTTCCAGAGAATAGTCTCCGGGCGGCGTCCCCTCTGGGAGGGGAAGCCAGCGGCGATCGTAGACCAGTTCCCCCGCCTGCCAGAGGCTGGTGGGGTAGAAGCCGTACAGGGGTTGAGCATCTATGGAGGCGACGGTGTAACCTTCGGCATCCTTGAGACGGAGGGAGGTGCCGTAGTTGGCCAGAACCTGCTCGGCCGTTTGCCAGACCAGGTTTGCTCTCACGAGCTCAGCGCGCTCCTGTTCCGCCTCCGCCTTAACCAAAATGATGCCCCCCTGCTCCCCTGCTCCTCCGCTCCCTTGCTCCTCCGTTCCCCTGCTCCTGAGGCGGATGGGGCTCAGGCAGAGGATGTCCAGCGGCTCTCCTCCTTCGCTGAGGGCGGCGACCTCGCCGTCATCATCCCTCAGGCCCACGCTGACGAAGTAGATCCCCCGCACGCTCTCCGCAGGAATCTCCAGGCGGTGAACGGTCGTCGCTTCATATGGAGCTTCGTCCTCGGCGATGACGTAAGGCACCTGGAAGAGATGCGCGGCTGGCAAAACCAGTTGGACAACAGCCTTAGTAGATTTGCTGATTTGCGATTTGCTGATTTGCGATTTGCTGATTTGCTTGCTGATTTGCGACCAGTACAGGGTCACGGCGATCGCCTCGCCAGCTTCCACCTCCTCTGGCGAGAGCTGGTATCCTCGCAAGCGTACCCCGTTCTCGAAGGGCACTCCCTGGGGGTTGTGGTGGGGATAGGGAACCCTCTTGAACCCCATGGTCAGGTCTGAGATGGCACCCTCCTGGACTGGCTTCGACAAGAGGCGCGGCAAGAGGACGAGGAACAGGATCAGGGTAGTGGCCCATTTCGCAAAACCCTTGAAAAACGCGTCTCTGGTGGGAGTCCTCAATTTGTTGGGGCCTTTTCGTCTGCAAACTGACACCGTTCGTGGAACGCACCGAACAAGTCTGTCCTGAGACGGGGCGAAGGATTCGGGACTCCGGCACTCTGAGGGCTCGGTCGGGAGACCTTCGCCCAGCCAAGACTCCTCCCTCTTGTAGGGGGAGGCAGGGAGGGGGTGGATAAAACCAAGGGCCGACAAACTGGCGACGAGAATGATAGCCAGCAAGGATAAACCTTCGGCGAAGGCGCGCAGGGGAGTGCGCTCCAGGCGTAGAACGACCTGGTGAGACCCCTGGGGCACGGTCAGACCGATGTAGCCCAGGCCCTCGACAGGTGTTGTTTCCACTGGTCGCCCGTCCACGTAACCTCGCCAGCCAGGAAAGTAGCAGGTGTGAAAGGCCAGCGACGCTTGAGGGGAGGCAATCTCCACCTGCCAGCGCTCCTCCGTGGGCCCTTGAGCCAGCAGCTTTGCCTCCGAGAGTGCACCCTGCACGACCAAAGGGGGCGGCTTCTGGCCGTCGTTGAGCAACACTGCCGAGGTGAAAGTATCTGGCTCGACCCAGCGCGGCTGATATTCGTTGCGGCTGGTAGTGCCTACGTAGGCGGTGAAGTACTCGTACAGAGCGACCTGCTCGCTGTTGACCTGGGCGATGATCAGGTATTCCACCGGCAGATCGAGCATGGCTGTAGTCAGCAAGGCCAGACCCAGTGTCCCAGCGATGATGCCGCGCCAGGCTTTTTTGCTCGGCCAGCGGGCCAAGTGGCCGATGATCAGGCTCACGGGAAGGGCCTGCACCGCCAGGAGCCGCCAGGGAAACTGCACGAAGGGCAGCAGAGGTATCGCGTCCCACAGGGGTCGGGAAAGGGGGGTGATGAGAAAAGTGACGCTGGCCAGCATCAGCAGAAAAAATGCACTGTTTCGCTCCGGGCGGCGCCGCCTGGCCCACCAGACGAGGATACTGGCCGTCCCCGCCAGGGCGAAGACAGTTTGCCCCGCTCCCATGGCGTAGGGCGACGCCTGGCGACGATAATCGAACAAAATCTTCCACTGGACCAGGTCGGCGCTGCGAAAGTGGCCGCTGTAGTGGAGATACCCGCTGGTCATGCGTTCCAGGTGCACCCATTTCCCCTCCCGCAGGGCTGGCAGCCAGAACCAGGCGCTCAGGGCCAAACCGAGAATGATGCCCGCCAGAGCAGTCAGCAGGAAGCGGATGGCTGCTCGTACTTCTTTTCTGTTGATTGGATATTGGGTATTGGATATTGGGAAAATCCGCAATCCAGAGGGTATGGCCAGCCAGAGGGTGTAGAGGACGACGAAGGGGCTGAAGACCAGGGCGGAGATGTTGTGGCTCAAGATGAGCCCCCCATAGGCCAGAGCCAGGAGAGCAGTATTGACGAGGGAAGTCTTTTGGCGCAGCCGCCAGAGCAGTAAGAGAATCAGGGGATAGAAGGCAAAGGCGTAGAACTCCGATAGCGCGTCGCCGCGCACGTAGACCTGAATCAGGTGAAAGGGAGCGTAGGTGTAGGCCAGGGCCGTCAAGAGAGCGGCGGCCTTTGAAGCCCAGAGGTGCCTGGCTAACAGGTAAGCGAACACCGTGGCGGCGACAAAGCCCAGCATCTGGGTCAGCTTAAGGGCCCACACGTAGCTGAAGCCCAGTAAGTTGAGAAGGCCAGCGATGTAGTAAGGCAGGGAGGCGTAGAAGTTAAAGAAAGGATAGCCCAGCCCGTAGGCGGCATCGGGCATCCAGCGAACCGGGAAAACGCCACCTCGGAGATTGACAACCAACTGGTGCAGGCGCATCAGCAGGAAGGCGCTGTCGCCGGTGTTGACCACCCCTGGTCCTGACAAGATAGGGAGGTAAGCAAAAAGGCCCAAGAGGATAGGGGCCAGCCAAAAGGGCAGGCGCTGAAGGATCGTCTTGGGCCATGAGGTAGTCTTCATCTTGGTTTCTAGCCTAACCGTCGCAAAGAGCCACTATCCTCTCTTTCTCAGGATGTTGAACACCAGCGCTATCGCTGCCGCCAGGATGATGATGATGACGCCGCTCACCTTGTACAGATTCGCCCCCAGCGTGGAGATTAGGGCCGCTGGGGTAGGGGTTGGAATGGGAGTGGGCGTGGGCGTCGGCAACGGTGTGGACGTCGGCACGGGGGTGGGCTGCAATTTGTCGCCGAATTCGATCTGAATGGTGGCGCCGCCGGTGACGACCACCCCCCAATTGTCGCCCGTGGTCGAGTCGTAGCCCGGAGGGCTTTCCTTGTAGAGGAAGTAGTTGCCGGGCGTCAAATCCACGAAACAGTAGGGCTCATTGATGCCGTCGGTGATGTAGCTGGCGACCGTCTGCCGGCCATCGGAGACAGTGAACATCGCCCCGGCCAGGAGCTCCTCGTCCAGGTCGCGTATCTTGTTGCCGTTGCGGTCGTGATAAGCCAGTACGCAGATAGCCCCACTGGGTGGCGTGGGGGTGGCTGTGGGAGCTGGCGTATCGGTTGGCGTGGGGGTGTCCATTGGCGTGGGGGTTATGGTCGGCGTTGGGATAGGGGTATCGGTCGGCGTCGGGAGGGGAGTGTCGGTCGGCGCTGGCGTGTTCGTTGGCCTCGGGGTGTTGGTTGGCACTGGTGTGGGAGCGACGGCGGTCAAGACCGCATCATCCCAGTAGGAATCGTTGAACCTCACGCGGAATTCTGGCGCGCCCCTGGTGAAGACAGTGACCCTATCGGCCTGGGCCACGGTGGAAACGCTGAGGTGAGCCCATTGATTGCACGGCATGGCGGAACCTGACCAGACGATGTTGCCGGAAGTACCATCGTTGCCGCCGTAGGGGTCAATGCCTGCCGAAACCGCATAGTTGCCAAAACCCGCGCATTGCTTCGGGTCCGGTTCTGTGCTGCTCCAGACCTGCGCCCAAATGGAGAAGGTGACCTTGCTGCCCTTAGGCACGGCTACCTGCTGATAAATGCCCCCGATGTGGGTGGAGAAGGTAGTGAAGTACTTTTGGGCGAATCGGCCGGAGTGAACACGCAGAGGATCGGTGAATACCCAGCCGTCCTCCGGCTTGTATTCGGGCCGCCTGAGGTAGCCCTGACCTGTTTGATCGGGGGAACCCTGGACCCACCACGCTTCCCAACCGTTGGCTATGGTGACCTCGCCAGCGCCTCGCTCGCTGAAGCCCTCCTCGAAGCCGGGATTCCTCAACAGGTTGGTCTCCTGAGCGGGTGGGGCAGCCGAGGCTCCCAGGGGCACAAGGGCCAATAACGTTACTAACAGAGTTGTTACCAGGCGATTGAATCGCATTTGCTTTCCTCCTGTAGATTTTTAGCCTGTGACGCAAGGAGTGACGACAGAGGCCAGGATCATTCAAGGATCAAATGATCGCTTACGGGTTCACCGCTCTTATCGAGGACTTGTAATCGGCGTAAGGTCTCCAATTGATAGAAGCCAACTATCAGCCTATGCCTGCCCGGATCGTACGGCTCAGGCAAGGCCAGGGTGTGCTCATCGTCAACGATGTCTCCCACGCGCCACAGGCTGGTGGGATAGTAGCCTCCCGCGGGCGGTGAATCGTCCTGGGCGAGAATGGCATCATCCCGCGTGAGGTGGACGAACACTGTGTAATCTGCCTCGATCTCCTCCTCGGCTCGCCAGAAGAGGCGTAACCGCAGTTCCTGTGGCGAGACAGCGGCCAGCTTATGGCCAACCAAAGTCAGACCCCTCTCGAAGTGGGCCTCCGGCTCTGCGGAAGGGGTAATCGTGGGAGTGGCCGTGTAGGTAACGTACAGTAAACGGGCCTCTTTTTCCAGGTCCCCTCGCTCCAGCGAGCCCTCCTGGGCGGCGATGATCGAGCCTGCAGGCAGAAGGGACAGATACGGGCTATAATCCTCGTAGGGCCAGACGATGAGCATGACCTCGGCCGACGCAGTAGGGGCAATCCCTTGCGGTTGCCCTCTAGGGGCAATCCCTTGCGGTTGCCCTCTGGGGGCAATCCCTTGCGGTTGCCCTTTTGGGGTTTCGGATAGTTTATCACTTTCTCCCAGGATAGTCAAGTTCGGCGAAGGGGGCACCAGAAAGCGCACCGAGGCCCAATCCCGCCAGAGGTGAGCAGTGATATACAGATGACGCCCCGCCGACGGCGGGTTCTGCCTGGCGCCGAGTCCTGTGCCATCCCACCCGCTGCCCAGGAAGCGGTTGGCCTGGATTGCCAGGTCCACCGCCGCCGTCTCGAAATTGTATCTCACCTCCTGACTGGCGGCATGATCCCCAAAGTAGTCAACAACCGTATCACCAAGGCCAAACATCAGAACCAGCGCCACCACGCTAACAGCGACCGGAGCAGTGCTCTTGTTTTCTAAAAAACGCCGTAACTGCTCAGCCCGTGTCATTGCGAGGAGCGTTTTTTGCGACGAAGCAATCTCCTCCTTGCGGCTTGGGGATTGCTTCGCTTCGCTCGCAATGACAGCCTGAGTAGTTACAAAACGCCATAAGGAATCCAATCCTATTGCTGGCACGATAAAGGCCACAGGCAAAATGCCCACGCTTCGCAGAAAGTGCGGCGCGTCCTCGGCCAGGATGGTGGGCAAGAGCATGACCGCCAGCCAGATCAGGACCAGGGCGTGCTCAGCGCTGTGGCGAAATCTGATGAGGCACAGGATCAGCCCCAGCAGGAAGAAGGCACTCAAGAGCGGGTCGAAGACAGGGCGCAGGGGCACGTTGTGGCGGGGGATGAAATCGCCGCGGGTGGTGAACATCAGCAGCGTCCTGCCCGTATGCCGCAGCAGCGTCCCCCAGAAGTCGCCCTGGTTAATCGCAGGATTGAATATCGTCACTTGCCCCACGCGGCTCAGGAAGACATCCGTGTGCGCGGCTACGTAGGCCATCAGCGGAGCCAACACCACCACGGCGGCCAGCGCAAAGGTCAAAGCACCACGTCTCCAACCTCCAACCCTTCGGCCAGGCTCAGGGCAGGCCTCCAACCCTTCGGCCAGGCTCAGGGCAGGCCTCCAACTTCCAACCTTCAACCTCCAACTTCCAACGAGATACAGGCCGAAGGCGGCCAGGGCCACGATAGTGAACCGCGCCGCCAGGTAAGTATAGAAGGTCAGCCCGTAGAGCAACCCCCCGGCCAGGAAATGGCGCTTGTGGCCATCCCTCAGACCGAGCCACAGTTGCCAGAGGGTCAGGGCCACCAACAGGGGCATGGCCACGGCGCGGAAGCCAATGCGACTCAGATTGACGTGCCACAGAGTCAGCCCCGTGCTGGCCGCGGCCAGCAGCCCGATGCGCCGGTTGAACATGGCCTTAGCCATGAGGAAGGTGGCGGGAATGGTCAAAGTGCCCAGCACGGCGGCCACCATCCGTATTGCCCCTGGGCTGCGGCCCAGGGCGGCCACGGACAGGGCTACCAGGTAGATAAACAGCGGCTCGCGGCCGTTGTTAGCCTCAAAGAAAACCGGCCTTATGCCTTGTAGAACGCCAAGGGCATCCAGGCCGTTGAAAGCTTCGTCGTGATAGAGGCCGGGTGGTATGATTCCCAGAGCCCAGAAGCGCAGCGCCGTTGCCACGGCGATCACCAATAGCAAAGGCACCCATTCAACCCAAAACGAACGCTCTGGTCTCTCCAAGCTCTGCCAACCCTTCCCCCGATTCGCCCACAGGCATAGATTATAGCACAAGGCATGGAAATGTCAACCAGAAATGCGTCCGGAGGTTGCGCAGAACTGCCCGATGTGGTAGAATATGGCTGTCAGTGGCAGGGGGCATCCACTGGTCGAAAGCAGGTGGACAATTGCCATTTAAGCCAGTTGCAGGAAGCGATGAGTTCCCCGTCATGCCGTTTGCAGTCGCGTTTGACACGCCATCGCGAAGGGAGTATAATGGTGGTATGAAAACTAAGACCTCAATCACCTTGTCCGAAGATGTTGTCAAAGCCATGGATAAACTATCAGGGCAGGATAAGGACCGCTCTGAATTTATTGAACTGGCTTTGCGCAACTATATCGCTCAATTGATCCGCAAAGAGCGAAACGCAAGAGACTTGGAGATTATCAACCAGTGTGCTGACCGTCTCAACGAAGAGGCATTAGATGTGCTTGCTTATCAGGTGGTCTGGTGAAACGCGGTGAACTCTATCGGGTCACTCACCCATCTACGAGAGACCCCAAGAAATCGCGAGTGTTTGTGGTTGTCAGTCGCCAAGTACTGATAGACTCCCGCTTTTCCACTGTCATCTGTGCTCCTGTCTATTCGGTCCACGACGGTCTATCTACTCAAGTACTCGTTGGCATAGACGAAGGCTTGAAGCACGACAGCAGTATCCACTGTGACGAACTGGTCAGCATCCCCAAGTCAGCCTTGACGAATTTTGTCGGCAAACTCTCTCCTCAAAAAATCGAAGCGCTCAATCGGGCACTTTGCATCGCTCTAGACATCCCCGACTGATTGAATCGAACTCCAAGCATCGAACTCTAACGCGCCCGAACGGGGAACACCTGCCTGCCGAACCACATCAGAACCAATGCTCTTGTAAGTCCGGCGTCAAAAAAGCTGTGGCTGCTAGACCACAGCTACATCAACACGTGATTGCGGATTGTCGCGATCACAACAAGATCATGGGCCGGCGATTGCGGGCTTAACCCAACGTCATGTTATTTCCGCCGCCGGCCCAGCCACATCCCCGCCAGTGCCAGCGCGCTGGCCGGCAGCATGGCGCCGCTGCACGCCTCCTCCAGCCAGTGCAGGAGGGCCTCCCACAATGCCTGGCCTTGCTCTTCGATGATGCGGGCCAGTTCGCGCTGGAGCTGGACGAGCAGTTCCTGCACGAAACGCTCGAACTCTTTTTCTCCCCGCTGTTTGGCCTCCTCCCACTTGTGCTTCGCCTCCTCGATCAGCCGGTCCAGTTCCACCTTCCACTCCCTGGCTTTCTCCGGCAGCACACCTACCCACACCGTAATCCTTTCCCCGACCGGCTCATCGCCGTGCTGAAGCTGCCACCGTGATGGGTGGAGCCCAGGCGTTTTGGGTGCAATCAGGTTCAGAGTCCAGGTCACCGTCTCGCCTGGCGGCACGTCGTGGGGTAGGGGCAGGCGCTCCGGTGCACCCATCGGATTCCCGGCGTTGACCAGGGCGTAGCCAGTCGCATTTTGCCAGGTGGCCGTACCCTCGTTGCGCAGGATGAGGGTGACCTAGAAACCCTCGCCCGGCAGCGCGATGGCTGGCTAGGCGGGTTCAACTAACGACCTTAATGGAACGTCGCTACCAGCGAATAGGGATCAGTGTCACTGTATCCTTGGTAGGGATACACGAGGATGTAGTACTTGCCGATTTGGTTAGGCTCGTACTCGATGTGCTCATCTACGCCATTGCCGTAACTGTCTGACTTAGCAACAAGGTTCGTCGCGCTGGAATCGTACAAGTAGAGGTCATAATCTGCCACCGAGGGCACGTCGAGGTCAATGGTTATTGTGTTTAGAGCGGAGACGTTGATGTAATACCAGTCCCTGTCGTTAGGAGACCAAACGTATGAACGATAAATAACACCTGAAACGAGGGGGCCATAGGCTTGGGATGACGAGTCGTTGGGCTCGTAGGGGTCGGGGCGATAGCTCTTAATGACAATAGGCAGCCAGATGAAGCTAGGCCCTGGCGTGGGTGTCATTGTTGGGGTGGGCGTTGGTGTCGCTGTTGGCTGACATACTGTGACGCTCCGAGTATTACTCCACGGGCTGCTACCAGCGTCTCTAACGGCTCTCACTCGGTAGTAGTAGATTCCGGGCGCCTTCCCTGAGAAGGTGGTACAAGTGTCTAACCCAACATAGGCTGTAACTGGGCTGGAGAAGCTACTGTTATCATCCTCTTCCAGGATGTAGCCGGTGGCTCCAGTGACCGAACTCCAACACACGGTGTAGTTGCCATCACAGTCCGGATTGCTGATACTGTCCAACGTTGGGGGAACTACCGTGGGCGTTGGTGTAGGGGTGTGTGTCGGCGTGGGCGTCGGGGTTCGGGTTGGCGTGAGTGTTGGGGTCGGTGTTCGTGTGGGTGTTGGTGTGTCTGTCACTGGCGGGGACACAAGGGTGAATTTCATGGCATCGAACTTGATGGTCTTCTGGTATTGCTGACCGCCATACCAAAAGTACCAATCGCTCGTGACGTCATACAGTTCAACGTAGCCACTGGTTCCAGCATTGAAATACCAGGTCCCCAGGCTAACCCATTGTGCAGCACCTAGATTCTGATTGATAGCCACTAGCGTTAACCCACTAGCATGGTGAATCTCATAGTTGGCTTGGGAAGTGTCTGGAGCATCAGTGTAGACATAGGGCACGTAGACACTAACCCTGTACTGACCGCTGACGGGAAGGTTGGGTATCCATCTGGCCCCGTTGTTGGAACCGTCCCATTCGTACCAACACCAGGTCCAGTAGGCATGTCCATTGTACGTCACATCAGGATAACCACCGGAGTGTTGCCACGCATTCGATGGCCCGTAGAGATAGAAGCCATTATTCAAGTGCGTCACATCATCAATGATGATCTCAGTCTGTGCGGCTGCATGACCCATCAGCAGACTGGTCAACGCTAGCGCTGCTACAATAGCTATGAATGTCCTGTGTTTTGTCTTACCACCAAAGATGCTTTTCGTTTTCACTTTCTCGCTGCCCTTTGGGCTAATTCTCAAGCCGATGGTGTCGGCTTTTCCGGCGGAGGCGGTGGTTTTGGTGGCGTTGGCTTTGGCGTCGGCTTGCATGAGTCCACCCACCAGAAGCTCCATTTTTCGCTCGGTTCGCTTATTTCAACTGATGTGCCATCTGCTCTCCCAGCCTTTACTACCACTTGCCACTCGTAATTGCAGCCGATGTCAGCTACGGAAGCGTCCAGCACGTATTTATTGTCTGTTACTGGCTCTAGAGCCTTATCCGGGGGCCACTTCGGCGGCTCCCTCCCAGGACAACCCAATGTGTGAATAGAAACAACAAACCATTGACTACTCGGCCGCAGCCCTGGTTCCCATGCCCATTGCAAGGTGATGCTGCGGCTGTCCAAACATTCCCCGGGTTCAGGCTCAATCAGGGTCGGTGCTGGAAGGAGGGAGGGTGATGTTGGTGTTGGCAGTGGGGCTGGTGTTGTTGGCGTGTACTTGGGGGTTGGTTGAATGGGCGTTGGCATTAAGATGGCCGGTGGCGTAGAGGTCGGAGCTATGGTTGACGTTGGTGTTCGAGGCGTAGGCGTAAGTGTGGGCATAGGCATAGGTGTCGGGGTTGGAGTCCTGGTCGGTGCAGAGGTGCTGGTTGGTGTTGACATTGGAGACGCCTCAGCACTTGATGTGGAAGTTGGGCTTGGCCACGGTGTATGGGTTGGCGTTGATGTCGTTGTAGAGCTCGGAGTTGGTGTTGCTGTTATTGTAGAGCTTGGAGTTGGCGTCGCTGTCAACGTTGGTGTTGCAGTAGGCGACCACACTAGGCCCGCAATCCACCTCCTCCCCGCGAACAACCCTATTATCACTAGCAACACCACCATAGAGGCAAATAGCACAGGCTTTCTGAGCTGCCAAAAATCAAGAATGGCCTCGGCTACACCAGCTAGTGGCCAGGCCGCACTCAAGCTTTCCGTCGCCTGTACACTTTCCCTCAAGTCTTGAGCCATCTCCACCGCACTCTGATACCTCATCCCAGGCTTTTTGGCCAATGCTTTAAGGATGACCCCCTCCACAAGTTTGGGGATCTTTGGGTTCACGAGTCTAGGTGAGGGCGGCTTCTTGTAGACATGAGCATATAGGACGGGGGTAGGTGTCTTTCCGGGGAAGGGAACTTCCCCTGTTAGCATCTCATAGAGCACAACACCCAAGGCGTAGATATCTGACCTGTGGTCGAGCTCTTTTCCCTCAGCATGTTCCGGCGACATGTACTGAGGTGTGCCCAGCAGCTTGCCAGTGCCGGTGAAAATGGTGACGTATTGAGCTGCCTTGACAATGCCAAAGTCGGTCAAGGTAACACTATCGTCCGTGCCAACCAGGATGTTGCTGGGCTTGATGTCTCGGTGGATTAGACCCTGGTCGTGGGCGTAGGTCAGCGCATCCGCTATTTGATCAAACAGCTTCACCGTTCGTTCCAGGCTAAGCATGCCTTCTTGCTTGATAATCTGCTGCAGTGTTCTCCCAGGCAGGTACTCCATGGCGATGTAGTAGATGCCGTCCTGTTCGCCCACTTCGTAGATGGTGGCGATGTGGGGATGCTTCAGGTTGGCAGCGGTGATGGCCTCCTGCTGGAAGCGTTTGACGAAACCAGCATCGGTGGCGAGATGGGGCAACATCACCTTCAGGGCGACGGTACGCTGAAGGGTGGTATCAATGGTTTTGTAGACGATGGCCATTCCGCCCTGGCCTACCTTGCCAATGATTTCATACTTGCCCAGCTTCTTGCCAACTAGATCTAGCATCTATAGCCCTGTTTGTTCACCTATTGACGAAGGAGTCCCAAGCTGCATTGGGACTCCTGCACCTAGAGCCTTAACAAGCTGTCTATTGCTGCTGTTATGGTCTCCACTGTTTCATCATCACAGGGAGGTACACCCGCACCCCGCCGTTGAAAACGCAGACTCTTACCGGGTCGGTTTGGTCACTGTCTCCTTCAACACAGCTCACGATCACCAGCGGGGGAGATGTTGGTGTTGCTGTGGGGGTGGGTGTTGGCGTGGATGTGAACGTTGGTGTTACCATCGCTGGCGTAGCCGTTGAGGTGGCCGTAGGCGTATCAGTTGGTGTCGCCGTGCCCGTTGGGGTGGATGTGGGCGTTGGTGTTGGTACTAACTTGCGAAGGATTAGATCGTCCACATATGTCCCTTCGTCGTCAGTGGTGTTGGAATCACCCTGGAATCTAAACCGAATCCACACCTGGGGCTGGCCACAGAGGTTACCTAATAGATCGAAACTCCCCTTGCACCATCCGCCACAGAAGGAAACCAAGTCACCGCTGAAGCCCCAACCGTAGAAGTCCTCCTCGTTGATTGAGGCCTCGACGAACAGATAGTCGTGGTTTTTTTCTGTCTTGGTCCAGTGATAGAACAGCAACTCAGCATCCGTGGCGTCGCTAAGGTCAAAGGGGCCATAGACCATCCAGGCGTTCATGCCGTTAGGATAGGGGCCAGGTGGGTCCACAGCTTTGGTGCCGCCACCTGCACAATAGGCGCTCCAATCGCCGTTATACTGCCTATGCCTTTCCTTGCCCCAGGTAGGATTCCCGTAAAGGGTCCAATTTGTGCCTGGAAAAGCTCCCTCAAAGTCCTCGGTCATGATGGCGGTCCACCCCGTTGCGCCAGTGTGAATATTCGTGGCTCTATTGTAAGAATTCCGGTCAGGCCGCTCATAGTAAGTTGCTAGGATCTTCGTAGGCCCAGGTGTTGGCGTCGGGGGTGGCGCATGTGCCTCTGATGACGCAGGTGTCGTCGGTGTGGGCGTAGGTGTTGCTGTACTCGTTGGGGTAGATGTAGGCGTGTGAGCCTCCGTAGACGTGGACGTTGGCGTGGCTGTAAGTGTAGGTGTCACCGTACTTGTTGGTGTGGCTGTTGGGGTTGCCGTAGGTGTGCATGTTGGCGTCGCTGTAGGTGTGGCCGTTGGCATCACTGTGGGCGCACCTGGGAACACCTGCACACGATATGAACCTCGCCTCCCATCGTTCTCTCTCAACCCCTCCACTCTCCACACAATGTGCCTTCCCGTCTCATCTGGCATCCCGTCATCTGTAGCGCTGCCCTGCATGTAGAACGTGTTGACGGGAACGTGGCCGGTGATGACCACGCCGGTCAGGAGTCCCTGGCCCGTGTTGCTGTACCAGATGGTGTAAGTGATCTCGTCTCCAGAGCACACCTCCCTGGTGGGGTCGTTTTGTAACAGCAGGCTCAAGCGTGGAGCCGGGGTGGGGGTGGGCGTGGG
Organism: Chloroflexota bacterium; assembly: GCA_016875995.1. Lineage (GTDB taxonomy): Bacteria > Chloroflexota > Anaerolineae > VGOG01 > VGOG01 > VGOG01. The sequence goes on along the minus strand of VGOG01000020.1, from coordinate 2,464 downwards.
GGTCGGCGTCGCCAGGACATCGTACCAGACCGTGCTGACGAACTGGTTGTCAGGGCCTTGCCCCCCCAGCAAGTAGATAGCCCACTCCGTGCTCGCCACGGCCATGCGTTGACGTGCGGCTGGCAGGGGAGAAGTTTGGCTCCACTCTAATAGAGTACAGTCAGGGTTTATGGTTGCCTGGTACACCTGGTCGCTGTAGCCTCCGCCTGGAAGTTCGCCCCCTGCCACATAGAGCACATTCTCTCGAACAGCCACGCTGTGCAGGGCCAACGGCCGCGGCAACGAGCGTTCGGGCTGCCAATCTGTAATCATGCCCTCACTACCCCACATCGCTCGGTAAACCTCGGCGTGGGGTTGGCCCTCGTTGTCCTTTCCCCCAACGACGTAGAGGCACATATCCCAGACAGCCAGCCGGGTCGTTAGCCCCCTTGGAAGTGGTTCTGCTCTTTGCCAATCCGCTAGCGTTCCATCGCTTTGAATCTTGGCGAACCAGACCTGATCCGTAGGGCCGGGGAGCCCACCGGCGACGTAGAGGTAGTACCCCACCACCGCCGCGGCCGAGAAGTTCAAGGCCTGGGGCAAGTCCCTCTCCTGGCGCCACCCATTCCCGTCGTACGAGTCCACTCGTGGCAAGATTCGGCTGCCATGGTAGCCCCCCAGCAGGTAGAACCGGCCATTTTGGACAACTCCCGCTGCTCCAAACCGGGCGGGGGAAAGGGTTCCCGCTTGTACCCAACCCCCTGGAACACCGGCGGAGAGAGGAGCACGGTCCAGCCAATTCAGGGGGGTAGACGGATTGCCAGCCCAGCCTCCTGCGTGGTACAGGGCGTTGTTCAGGACAAAGGCCACACCATCCCCGGCCCGCTGGGGAAGTGGCGTAGCCGTTACCCAAGTCAACGGCACGGAAGCCAAGATACCGGTAGACTCCAGCAATCCTATCGTCAACAACGCTGCCAGGCCAAAGGTCAGCAGCAAGGCTAGTCTCTTTCTGCGCATTATCCCCTCCTTTGGGTTAGGACAGTGTTCCTCAATAACACTCGATTCGACATTTGCAGTCATATGTTTTTCCCGTAATCGGGTCTGTGTAGGTATCGCATACTCTCCGACTCTCCCCCACCCAGGTGAACTCCCAGACCTCGCTTGCGGGCCCTGTCGGCTGCTGGCTCGCTTTATCAATTACCTCCACCTTCCAGCGGTACACGCCCTTACTATCATCCGGACACCACTCCCATTTAGTACCCCAGGTATTGGTCTTGCCGAACTGAGGCTGGCAGCCTTCACCTTTGCACACCTTCACGTCGAGCGTCTCGCCTGAGCTCAGTCCTCCTGGCCATATCCACTCAAAGATGACCAGGCCCGACACGGTGGCGCCATTGGCTGGCTGCATTAGCTTGATGGGCGACTTAGTAACTGTACTTGTTGGCGTCGGCGCTGTTGTGGGCTTTGGCGTTGCTGTGAGCATGGGTGTGGGTGTAGGTATCACCATTCCCACTGTTGAGGTTGGCTGTGGTGTAGGTGATGGGGTCGACGTTGGCGGCGCTGGTGTCGTCAGAGCCGGACTGACTGGAGCTGCACTACGAGTAGGCTTAGCAGTGGGGGTAAGCGTTGGAGGCACTGGTGTGAGTGTTGGAGGCACCGGTGTAGGTGTTGAAGGCATTGGTGTCGCGGTAGGCGGACTGGTTGGAATTATGGTGCGGGGAGTAGGGCTAGGAACGGGAGGCCAAATGATTCCTTTTAGTGCAATAAAGGCCACCGTCGCAACAACAGCTAATATGCCAGAACCAACGATCCACTTCAAAACCCCAGCCGGCCCTGCAATGTCTGTAGGGTAGCTAATGGCAATAGCGGTGATGTTGTCGCGCCCACCTCGATGGTTGGCCAGATCAATCATTTTCTCGACAGCTTCTTGTGGCTTGTACTCGGAGGTGATCTTCTTGATCTCTTCGTCTCTCACGACATCAGATAATCCATCAGAGCAAAGAATCAGTTTATCATCCGGCAGAAATTCCTCCTCAAAGATATCCACTTCAACATCAGGCCGTCTGCCCAAAGAACGAGTAATGGCGCTGCGGCGAGGATGTCTCCTGGCGTCCTCTAGGGTGAGTATGCCATCATCAATCTGCTGCTGGACCCAAGAGTGGTCCTTTGTGATTTGCCTGATTTCGTCACCACGTACCAGGTAAGCTCTGCTATCGCCTACGTTAGCGACATACAGCTCATTATCACCACGCAAGACGGCCGCAACAATGGTGGATCCCATCCCCGCCCAGTTCGGCTTGTCGGAAGCTAGTCCATAGATTTCCTCGTTGGCAATTCTAATGGCCCTCTCCAAACTTTAGACATTATCGGAAATAAGAATTTCGTGTATACTGTCTACTCCTGTGACAACTCTTTGCGAGGGAGTAGACAATGTTCACGTACGATAAGGTTAAGAACAAGCCCAGGCTCTTGTTGGCTATGACCG
>VGOG01000019.1 GCA_016875995.1 Chloroflexota bacterium | reverse complement strand
CGCCTATGCTTATTATTGTGGGCTTCCCGTCGAGGATAGCGAATAGCTTTTCGAAGGCAGGTAGACACGCTCCATAGAAGACGGCCAGGTTCTTGTAGCCGTACCTGGTGTGCCCTGGGCAAACCCAATCGGCCACGCAGTTGGTGGGCAAGGGGTCGTAATACCAGTGGAGGATGCCCTTCCTGGCTGTTCCCGCCAGGTGGATCAGCCTGCCCCCTCGGTTCTCCCGCAGGCCACAGAAGCCCTGCTCGCCCTCCGGGATGCGGCACTCGTTGGCGCAAAGGGGGCAGTGCACGCCCTGGGGATCATGCGGCGGCTCGGTCGGCAGGTCGAACTCTCGCCGCGTCTCGGCTTGCATCTTGCGGATGTGCGGCAGCACCTCCGCCGGCCGCTCCCGAATGCAATCTGCGCAGGCGCTCAGAATAGAGGCGATGAGGGGGGATTGGCGGCCGCAGGCGGAGCACTCGGTTTGTTCAGAGTAATCGTAGCCAGTGAACATTCTCATCCTCAGACTTCGTATTGCGTATTGCGTATTTCGTATCTTGTCACGCAATACGAAATACGCAATACGCCCAACTGTGAATACTTAACCCAATCTAGGCTTACAAAGAACCTCGTGCACCTTAAGGTCGAAGAAAGCCTGAGCATTGGCCGGTTTGAGCACCACGGCGGTGTCGGCGCCTTTGCCCGTGCCAGCGATGGCGATGCAGGGCTCATCGGTGCGCACCAGCCCGGCATCGGCGGCCATCAGGGTGATCTCTACCGCCACTTTCAGGCCCTCTCCGAAGATACGCAAGGTGTAGGCAATGAGCTCTTCCAGCTCGTAAGTGCCCAGTTTCTTACGAACCGCTCGGCCCACCCCGCCAAAGGCGTGCTGGCAGGTCAGGATCTTGCCCCCTGCCGCTTCGATGGCCGCCCGATTCTCCTCGGTCAGCTCTTGATGGTCGGGCTCCTGGAAACCCGTGGAGTGGGTGACCACCACCACGTCGTAGCCCCGAAAGGTTTCGCAAGCCCGCACGCCGGTCTCCCCACGAGTGCTGGCCACCAAAATGGTCTCGATCCCCAGCTCCTCGGCTCGCTTCCTGGCCAGCTCAAAGGTTCGCTGTGTATTCTCCTTGCCCGGCTTCTCGAAATAGGCAGCAGTGACTTGGACTTCAGCAGACATTCTGACCCTCCTGGTGACGATAACGAGTCTACGAGTTGCCGTATCGCCTCGTTGTCTCGTTGCCTCATCGCCTCATTGCCTCGGTGCCTCATTCCCTCATTGCCTCATCCCCCTCGTATTCTTCCCTGCTGATAAACTGGCCCCCGTTGATCTCCCGCGAGCTCACGCGGCGTTGGGCATCGAAGGTCAGTTTCACCTCGATGGGCGCAAAACAACCTCGACTGCCAATGAGCACCTTGCGCGAGAAGTAGCTGGTGACACGTCCCTCATCGTCGTAGTTGGGCGTCAGGTCGTAGCTCAGGTCAACGCGGGTTTTGATCCGCTCGCCGCACCTATGGCAGCGCACGTAGACCCACAGGGCGTCACCTTCCTCCGCACCTTTGGGTGACAACGCGGATGCGATCTTCTTCAGAAAGCTCATGTTCATGCCTCCATAAGTCTTGATTGAGCTGGTATTGTGCTAACATAGGGTCCAGTGTGTTGCGTGTTGCGTGTTGCGTGAGCGGTCAGATGCCGCTTTGCTGGAAGTAGGGAACAATGAACTTGAACAGGCAAATCAGGTCCAGCGCGAATAAGCCCAGGTAGGGCAAAGCGAAAACCAGATCATCGTATTTCTCAGACAGGAGCGCTTTGACTCCGAAAGCTGCTGCCGCCCCGCCCAACAAAAAGATACTCAGCCTGTTGAAGTCCCCCGTCGCCAGGCCCTTGACTATCAAGATCAGGCCGCCTGCCAGAAACAAAAAGACGGCCATTTTGGCGTTGTCCCTGGACAATATCTCCCGCAGTCCCAGAGCGAAGGCCAGGCCAAGGGGAACCAGGGCGGTGAATAGATAGCGTCCCTGGTGCTGGACGAACGTGAGGTTGTACCAGAGATAAGAGAGCAAAGTGAAAAGGGCTGACAGAGCCAGGAAGCCAAAGGCCATCCTTTGAGATGAAGATAATGCCCGCTGCCTGACGTTTCTGATGACAAAGAGAATCAGGCCCAGCCCGACCACAGCACAGAGCAGGGCCAGGACCAGATAGATGCGCTGGTCTACCAGGATGCCCATCCAGCCAAACTGAGCCCAGAAGCTCCTGAAGGTGGTGAGGATGAATTCCCTGGCCAAACCGGCTGCACCGAGCCGGGCCAACCACTCTGCGGTACGAGGCTGGCCAATGACGATGGCATCGTGCCTGCCCAGACCCCAGATGTCCAGGCCGCCGTAGACTGAGACATTGCGAAGAAACCAGGGGAGGGTGAGGAGGAGGGCAGGGAGCAGGAAGCCGGATGCAAGAAGCACGAGACGCCGTAAGCGTTCAGCACGTAGCACATTTCCCCTCCCTGGGAGGGAGGGGTTAGGGGAGGGTGAGCTTTCCGTCGAGAGTTCACCCCCTCCCAACCTCCCCCTCGTAGGGAGAGGAGCTTGGATCCCCCTCCCTGGGAGGGAGGGGTTAGGGGAGGGTGAGCCTTCTATCCAGCCTTCTCTAACCACGATTACGGCCAAGGCCACAGGAACAGCAACCAGGGTCGTTATTTTGGTCAGCAGCCCCAGCCCTATCAACACGCCCAGCCCAACGAATCGCCCCCCCTCAATCCCCCCCAATCCTGGGGGGGAGGTTTTCACATACCTAACCAACATCCACAGAATCAGCGCCAGGATCAACTCCGCCAGGGTGTCGTTGTTCACCGCGGCGGTCATGGCGACGTGCATGGGGACGAAGGCGACGAAGGCGGCGGTGCCGAGGGCCAGGGTCTCGTCGCTGGGGAAGATCTCTTTCACGATGTGATAGGCCACCCAGAGCAGGCAGCAACCTGGCAGGACAGAGAGCAGGCGGAGAGGTAAAAGGCTTCCGTCGAATAGCTTGTAGACCACAGCGGCCAGGACGTAGTAGAGGGGCGGTTGATGAAACTCGTAGCGGAGGGGCTCGATGGACATCTCGGGAGGAAATTGCCTGGCCTTGATCTCCTCCAGGTAGTCGTGCGGGTAGTCACCCATCTGGAGGACGGGGAAGCGATAGTTCTCTGCCAGGTACTTGATGTAGTTGTAATGGGCCGGCTCGTCGGGCACCTCCCACGGAGGTGTGTTGACCGCGTAGAGGACGCCTACGACCAGGTAGGCAGCGATGATGAGCATTATGAAGTAATGAGTGATCAGGAAATCAGTGTTCAGGTTCCCTGATTCCCTGATTCCCTGATTTCCTGATTCCCTGCTTCTCATCACTCGTTACTCTTCGCTCCCCTCAGCCGTGCCAATTCCTCCTCCACGATGCTTTCGTCCAGCTTCTTGAACAGCGGCCTGGGCTTACGCAAGGCCTGGCCGGCTGGCAACTGGCTGGGAGCCCATTCCCCCTCCAAGCCACTTCCGTCGTAACGAAGAGCCTGGTGGGTCCCGCGTTCCTCCTGGAGGGTCTCGACGTACTGCCGGCCCACGATGTTGCCGTCATAGCCCAGAAAACGATGCAGGGCCTGAGAGGAGAAGGGCAAGAAGGGATAGAACAGGGTTTTCAGCGAGTCTATCACCCGCAGGGCAACGTAGATGGTGGTGCCTGCCGCTCCTCGATCTTCATTGATTCGCAGCCAGGGAGCCTTCTCGTTGAGGTAACGGTTGGCCTCGTGGGCCAGGGCCATCGCCTCGCCCAGGGCCGCTTTGAACTTGCAGCCATCCAACAGTTGGCCGACAGGCTCAAAAGCGGCCTCTACTTTGTCCAGTAGAGCCTGGTCCGATTCATCCAACTGGCCTGGCGCTGGCACCCGCTTGTCGAAATTCTTGTAGGCGAAGGACAATACCCGATTGGCCAGGTTCCCCCAGGTGGCCACCAGCTCGTCGTTGTTGCGACGCCAGAAGTCGGCCCAGGAGAAATCGGTGTCGCGGCTCTCAGGGGCGTTGGCAGTCAGGTAGTAGCGCAGCGGGTCGGGGTCGTAGCGCTCCAGGTAATCGGGCAGCCAGACCGCCCAGTTGCGGCTGCCGGATATCTTCCGTCCCTCCAGGTTCAGAAACTCGTTAGACGGCACGTCGTAGGGTAGATTCAATTGCCCTTCCTCGGCGTACAACCGCTCGGTCCCCATCAGGATAGCCGGCCAGATGATGCTATGGAAGGGGATGTTGTCCTTGGCGATGAAATAATAGCTGCGGCCAGGTTTATACCACCACTCCTTCCATTTCTCTGGCTCCCCGGTTATCCTGGCCCACTCCACGCTGGCCGAGAAGTAGCCGATCACCGCCTCAAACCAGACGTAGATACACTTGTCCTCGTAGCCCTCCACTGGCACGGGGATGCCCCACTCCATGTCGCGGGTGATGGGTCGGCCCTGCAACCCCTCTTTGAGATAGTTGATGGTGAAATTGTAGACGTTGGGTCGCCAGTACGTTTTATCCTCGACCCACTTCAGCAGTCGCTCGTTCAGCACAGGTAGGTCGAGGAAGAAATGCTCCGTCTCGCGGACCACGGGGCGGTGGCCGCAGAGCCTGCAGACAGGGTCAACGATCTCGATGGCATCCAGGGGGCGGCCACAGGCCTCACACTGATCGCCGCGGGCGTCCTCACTGCCGCAGTGGGGGCAGGTACCGTAAACGTAGCGGTCGGGCAGGAACTTGTGGCAGTTCTCGCAATAGAGCTGCTGCATTGTTTTCGTAAACAGATAGCCCTTCCGCAAGAGCGTCAGGAAAATGTCCTGCGCCACCCGGTGGTGGTTCTCGGTGTCCGTGTGGGTGAAGAGGTCGTAGGTCAGGCCCAGCTTGATGAAATCGTCCAGGAAGCTTTGGTGATAGCGCTCGAAGACCTCCCGTGGGGAGACGCCCTCCTCGTCAGCCTTGACAGTGACGGGGGTGCCGTGGCTATCCGAGCCGGAGACCATGAGGACATCATTCCCTCTCAGACGCTGGTAGCGGGCGAAAATGTCCGCTGGCAGGTACACTCCACCCACGTTACCTACGTGGACGTACGACGATGAATAGGGCCAGGCGACGGCCACCAGGATCTTCTCCCCCATTTTGAATCCTCCCTAGTAATGCTCGCTCAGTCAGAGGACCCGCCCTTGCCTATCCAATCTAACAAGAAGTCCGGGATATCCGGGTAACCCTGTCTGTGCGCAACCCTCAACATGAGTCCGAGGTGGAAGCTGTAGACCTCGTTAGCGGTGAACCTCTCGCCCTCGTAGAGATTCATGGGCAACTTGCTGACCACGACCCACCACCACTTTGGGGCTTCGCCTGTCCAGGCTTCGCCAGGCGTGAAATCTACCCTGTAGACCCTGGCTCCGATCGGGTCATCAGGCGGGTTGAAAGAGGCCACCAAGACCGGCTCGCCGGCTTTGCCATCGGCCTCCACCTCGACATAGTTCCTTACTGCTTCTTTCTCGTCCATGTTTACCCTCCCGAAACAGTATAGCAGATTTCAACCCGTTTGGCAAGAACTGGAAAGCCATATACCAGGGTCATTCGGTTTTCCGCTGCAGGGATCATAAACCAGGCGCTTGTTCATTTTCACCTCCCTCGCGTTGCGGGGAGGGGATGCCAACCAGCAGCGCCAGCGGCCCCAACAGCAAAAGCCACATCGTCACCACCAGATCAAACCGCTCGGCCACCAGCCCCAACCCCAGCGGGACAAATGCACCCACCAGCCCAAACACGTTCCCTACCGTCATCACCGTGCCGCTCTGCCCCGGCATGGCCGAGTATAACTGCGCCTGGAGGACCGAATACCAGCCGGTGTTGAAGAGGCCCAGTAGCGCCAGCAGCACCAGCCTGGCCCAGAAGCCCGGCGCCAGCAGGAAGGCGGGAAACAGCACCAGTTCCACTGCCGCGCTCAAACGCAGGTAAGGCAGGCCGCGCACGCGCTCCAGAAGGGGGATGAGCAACAGGTTGCCCACCATCCCCAGCCCCGTCCACACCGCCACGGCCATGGCCGCCTGGGCCGGCGTTGCGCCCACCACGTCCACCAGGTACAGCGCCAGGAAGCCCAGCAGCACGTCCAGCATCAGGTCCGAGAACTGCAGCAGGGTCAGCCAGCGCAACACCTCGCCCCGCCGCAGCGCGCGTAATGCGTCCACCACGCCCGCCCTGAAGTCAGTCTTGCCGGACTCCCGCTGCCCGATGGCCAATCGAAAGCGGTAGGCCACTGTCAGCGGGATCAGCGTCAGCCCGGCGAAGAGGAAGAACAGTCCACGCCAGCCCAGGTTCAGCGTCGCTGCTGCTCCCAGGGCGATGGGCCCGGCCACCACGCCCAGCGAGCCGGCGAGGGTCCAGCGGGCCATGTTCTGCTCGTGGCGGGCGGGGTCGGTGTCCATCAGTGTGGCCTGTGACAGCGTGACGAACGCGCCCGAGGCCGGATAGAGGATTATAAACGAGATCAGCAAAACCGGGAAATCCTGGCTCAGCGCCGTGAGCAGCAGCGCCAGGGCGAACACCACGCCGCCGCCCAGGATCAGGACGCGGCGCCTCCCTACATCGCCCAGGATGCCCAGGAAAGGTTCAACGAGGCTGCTGACCAGGCTGGGCAGGCCCAGCAGCAGGCCCACCTGGGCGTAGCTCAGCCCCAGGTCGGTGCGGATCAGCGGCCAGGCCGCCTCGCGAGCCCCGAACACGAACTCGTCGAGGAATTCGATGGCGAGCAGGGTAAAAGCGAAGACGGCCGTGTGGCGAAGGGCGTGGGAACGGGCGCTACTCGACATATCTCCCATCCTCTGCGCCCGTGTACGGGCCAAGCCTCACTCTATGGCTTCTTCGACACAAGCTCGCTGAGCAGTTGGCGGATTCTGTCAAAGGTTGCCTCGTTGACCTGCCCGAATCTCTTGACGACGATAGACTGGGCCAATGTATAGATCTTGTCCACTCGGATCCGGCTCGGCCGTTGGAGAGTCCCGACATCCAGGTCTACGGATGTAATGGTGAAGCTATAATCCGCTGGCCTCAGATTCGAGGTCATTGCCACCACGACGACGTCATCTGTGCTGCGGTTATACTCGTCGTTGGAGATCACAATCACTGGCCGACGACGCTGCGATGTCAGATCTGTCAACGGAATCGGAATGAGTAGGACGTCGCGTTGGTCAGGCATTGTTCCAGACCTCGTCATCAATTGGGTTATCCCAGAAGTCGAGGCTACTTTGGGCTGCCAAGACCAAGTCGCTAAAGTCATCCTCGGGCTCTTCCACAACGAACACGGCAACCCATGTACCCTTGGACAGAGGAACTTCCAGTTCCACTTTGCCGCCTTCTTGCACTTCTATCTCGTACTTGAATGCTGTTTGTCGCATTACTCTCCCTCCTTCCAATCTCAATGAATCAGCGCCTGCTGAATGGCGGGCGTCAATTGCACCAGCAAATCATGGACACGTTCCAACCCCAGCCCGACCAGGAACCAGACGGGCCCATAGTCCAGCCGAATGAAGCCGTGCACGTGCCAGCGGGCACGGCTGTAGTCCCAGGGGCAGAGGCCGATGAGGCGCTTGAGCAGCCAGCCCGTCAGGTACTCTATGGCAAAGAAGCCCAACACGTAGACCACGCCCCGCAGCGGCCAGGGCCAGGCGCGGAGGGCGTTGTGGACCGGTTCGTACAGCGGTGCGATGAGGCCATAGAGGGGAAACATCCACAGGTAGGTAGTGCCTCTCAACTTCCAGTCCCGCTGCTGCCCGCTGACCTTTTCCCTCATCGCCGTCCAGATAATCTCCCCGCACCAGCCAAACAGTCCGTAGATGATAAATCGAAGGAGCATAGGAAAATGCCGCCCCGACACGGCGACAAACCTTCGCAACGCTGAGGGTTGAGAGCCCTAGACCGAGCTTACGTAGCTCTTCATGAGTACGGGCAGATAGATCTTGTAGGGTAGTCTTAGGGAAATAGTTACAGTATCAGTTTCCATGATAATGTCCTCTATCTCCCAGCCTTTAGCCTCGGCCAGAAACTGGAAGGCGCGGCGGAAGAGGAGCCTGGCGGTCACGGTTACCTCCCCACCGCCAGCCGGTACAGCAAAGTCGTAGACCGACGTGTCGCTGCCCAGGGCTGGGATGCGGTTGTCGCTGACGATGAGGGTCTGCTTCCAGTAGCTCACCACAGGCGATTCGCCGGTTTGTACGTCACGGAGCACTTTGGCGAAGGCCTTACCCGGCAGCCCGGCCTGTGCGCCACCCCAGTCAGGCACGGTGGGGCCGCTCTGTAGGGGCAGGGCTTGCCCTTGCCCAGCGGTGGCCGCGACCACCAGGATCATGTGCCGTCCGGGGAAGTCGGTGGGGACGTGATGGCCAGCGGCCACGTTAGTCAGCGTGACGCTCACCTGGACCGTGTTGGTGATCGCCTGGGCGGTCAGGGTCATGGCCACCGTGCTCTGCATGAAAGCCGTATCCTTGACGCCCAGGTCCAGGTGCGAGGCCATGCGGGCCGGATCCCGGGCCAATCCGCCTTTTTCAGGCAGGCAGAAGGTGGGGCTCGTGCCCGGCGGCATGTGACAGGTCTGGCACTCCACACCCTGGGCCGGATAGGGGCTTTCCTGCCACTCTCGGAAGCTCTCATAGATCGGCGTACCCCAGAAAGAGAACTGGTGGCAGGGGGCACAGAACTCGCTCTTTTTCTCCAGCGGCAGATAACTCACCCGCCGGGTCACGTCGTCCAGGCTGCCAAAGAATATCTGATCGCCAGGGTATGGGCGGTAGAGACGCATGGAAAAAACGCCAGGCGCATTTTCGTAGGGCCGGCCAGTGGCCGGATTTAGGTAGACCGCCCCGACCTTATGACAGAACTCACAGAAGACACCCTCGCGGTTGACGCCGGTGAGGGCGTTCATGTCTGTAGTGAACGGCGCATCGTAAGCAGCGCCCGGCGCGTGGCAGGCGGCGCAGTTGCCGGCCGTGCCGGGGAAGTCCAGCTTGTAGCCGGGGGAGATGACGGCGGTGCCGGTGATGTCGGTGCCGTTGTAGAGGGAGAAGAAGCGGGGGTTCGTGCCAGAGGCGGCGTGCGCGGTGTGCTGCCACTCGTCGAACGAGGGCAACATGCAGTGGCCGCAACCCAGGGTGGGGTTGGCCGGGTCGGGATAGGAGGTGTTCCAGGCATAGGCAGTGTTATCGCGAGTGTCGTAAGGTCTGACCGTGATGGCAACGTTCTCGGCGGGTGGCGCTATGGTTGCCCAGCCAACTTTGTAGCCTGGATACCAGGCGGTGATGGTGACGGTCAGGCCCTCGGTCAGGCCCGTGAGCGTGAAGCTGCCATCTGGCGCAGCGTAGGTGAGGTTCTCAGTCGTCTGCACGCGCACCCATGCTCCCTCGGCGGCGCGGCCGTCCGACAGGTATACTACGCCGCTGACGGTGCCGGAAGGGTTAGCGGACACACCCTTGAGCAGCAGCGCCAACCCGATTACAGCCAGCGCCACGATCCCCAGGGCTTGAAGCTCCCGTTGCCTCTTCATTCATCATCCTCCCTTCAAAATTGCTGGCAGGTAAACTCTATTGGACAGATCAAGCAGGGTGCCACCGATGAATACCTGTTCGCCCTGGATGGTGATCGCGTTGGCGCGATAGACTACGTTGCCTTGACTTTGCCCCTGTAGCAACAGGCCGATGGTAAAGGTATCAGCCAGGCCGGGTAGCCGATCGTCCCGCCCCATTAGATCCAGGTTAGGGAAATCGGCGTTGAGGGCAACCGGATCGAAGACGACGGTATAAGTGTTGCCGCTCACCGTGGCCTGGCCATGCTTCAGGATATAGCCGGGCATGGTGATGGTGTAATCTACAACTGTGTCGGTGAGCCCGGCCGGCACGTGGCCGGTGATAGCGATCGGCGTCACCTGACCGCCGAAGGAGAGAAAACCAGATGACGGAGTAGAGACATTCAGACGTGGGGCTCCCGCAGGGACGACATAAAACCAGTAGCGGCCATGGTCACTGCCCAGTACGTCGCCTGATGGGTAAGGCGGCACCGTTTGGCCGCCGGAGCACATGCCATCGTGCCAGACCCGCACGTCTACCGACCAGAGCCCGGGTTCGTCCACGGTGAAGTCATCGGTTGGGTCGTAAAAGTAGCCGACCTTGTTGGCTTGACCGCCTCCCAGGTATTTTCCGCCGCTGGGAGAAGTGACCGTCACTGCTATCTTGCTGTCGAGCGTGGGGGCGATGTGGCCGGCGAAGCGGAAGGTGTCGCCCACCTCCAGCACCGCCCCGGGCTGCGTTCCGGTAGGCAGAATGAAGATGTGGATATCCTGGCCCTTCAACTTGAGGATCGGGCCACCCTCAGTCGTCCAGCCGCCGTTGCCGGGGCCGGCGAAGGGCGGCATGACGCGGCTGCCGGTGGGATCGCCGTCGGGGATGAAGATCCACAGCGACCCCTGGCCACCATACTGGCTGATGCCGTCCTCCAGGTCGCGGTAGACCGTACCCACGTACTGGAACTTGAAGTCGTTGGGCTGGTCGCCCAGTATGCCGACGCTCAGTTGATCGTCGTAGAGGGTGTCCAGGCGCCAGTAGCCGCCGCTCTGTCCATCCTCAGCCACTACTTCGCGCACCCGCACGCCGGGCCGCTGTGAGGTGCGGTAACTGTAGGCGAGTTGGTCCACATCATTGGGCACCATCTGGGCTGGACGCCCGGAACTGGTGCTGATGAAGAGAGGGATCTCGCCATTAGCGAAACGCTCGTCGAGAGTGCCCGGTGTAGACAGGGCTACCGACCGCCGCTCTGCCCGGGCGCGGATGGCTGCCTCGATCTGGCCGACGGTGTCTTGCACACTGGCCCCCAGGATGAGAGAATCGCCACCCCAGGGACCGTCGCTCATTCGGCTCCAGATGATGTCGCCGTTGAAGTAGGGATTCAGAGTGTGGGAGATTTCACCAGCCGGGATCGTGAGATCGCGACTGGAGACAAACCAGGCCGAGGGGATATGGCGCAGGCTATCGAGCCCCCGCCGGCCGTGAGCGATCAGCGGCGAGTTGGGCGTTTCGACTACGCCGCCCCAGGTCATTGCTCCCATATAGAAGACGCCATTGGCGCCGGTGTAGGCGACAGTCAGGTCAAGGCGGTATTCACCGGGTTGCGATATGGTGATGGGTAGACCGCGAGAGGCGTGTCCCCGCGCCGCTGCGTCCCGGCCGTCAAAGTAGCCGAAATTGTTGGCGCGTCCGTTCACCGTGTACGTGATTGCCTGAGCCGGGTTAGAGTTGGGATAGAGGGTAAGCGTGAGGCTCACATCGGCAGGAACGCCAGGGTACACTTGCAAGGTTGGGTTGAAGGCATTGCCCACCTGAAATGGAGTGCCGGGCAGGACGCCCGGGTCTATGTCCAATGGGTACGCCACCCATAGATCGTACGTCCCGCCGCCAGTGTACGTGTTGCCCCAGATGTCGGCGACAGTGCCGGTCATAGTGACGACATGATGCCCGGACTGATTGAACGTAACTCGAAACTGATCAGAGGAAGCCTTCAGGGAGTAAACGTCATCGAGTTGGACAGTGCCGATGTTCAGGTCATTGCCCGCGCGGGTCGTCTTGGTACGATTGAAGGATTGTGCGAATGATGCAGTGCCCAGGTCGCGCACCGTTCCATCGGGTTGCTGAATCCGGATGTTCATCTGACCGCCAGGCAGCGCGAGTGGAAGCAGCGGAGGCGTGGGCATACGCCGGTCGGTGAAGGAGATCATCGGCAGGAACGGCTCCAGCCGATAGGTGATGGGATGGCCGGTGCGCACGTCCACCGGCGGGATGTAGAAGGGTGCGCCCTGGGTGACGATCTGCGAGGCCAATTCGAATGTCCCGCGATCCTCACGGGCACCGGTGCCCCGTGTGCCCTGTACAAAATCATCCGCCAGCAGCCGCCAGAAAAGGTGGGGCAAATTGGCAATTTGCCCTACGGTGATGGGCGGCAGGACGGCCTCCTGGGAATGAAAAGTATGGTGAACCACGTTGGCTGCGAGCCAGGTGGTGCTGGTGGGCACGCCAGTGATGTCCATCCAGAAGGTGGGGCGGTAGATGCCGGGCAGCACGTCCTCAGGCAGGCGGCCAGTCGCGTTCAGGGCACCTTCGATGGCATGGCCGCCGGCGTAACGCAGGTTGGTGACCTCGAAGTGGCTTTCCAACCTCTCGCTGGCACGACCTGGGCGTTGGATGGGGAAGCCGGTGGGGGTGAGCAGGGTGGACATGAAATAGTTCTGCCCGGCGAGCGGATGCCCCTGCGCATCGAACAACATCATCAGGTGAAGCCAGCCACCGGCAGTGACACCGGAGATCGGAGTGGTCGTCGTGATGGCAGGGCTGTAGATTCGCACTGTGCCCTCGATTTGGAACGCATCGCCGGGGGCGAAGGCGAAGGGGCTGGGGGGTGGAGTGCCAGGTCCCACGTAGTGGTAAAAGTTCAAGCCGCCGTCGCCATCGCCGATGAGCATGTCTTGGCGACCATCGCCATCCAGGTCTGCGGCAACCGGCACTGAGCGATCACCCGTACTCAGACCGGGATATTGCGTCGTCACCAACTTCCAGGCTGGAGCAGTGTGCGTGCCAATGTTGCGAACGTACGCCAGCGCACCGTCTTGTCGTCCAGAGAAGAGATCCAGGTCGCCATCGCCGTCCACGTCCAGGAAGGCCGGGGCGCTGTAGTCCCCCAGGTCGAGGCCCGCATAGGGGCGCACTGGCGCGGCCCAAGTGGGTGAGGTGCGCGTGCCGGTGTTCTGCACGAAGGTCAGGGTGCCGGCCTCATCGCCTACGAAGAGATCCAGATCGCCGTCGGCGTCAATATCCACGAACGTCGGCGTCGCCCAACCGCCCACATCCAGTCCCAGGAAACTGGTGGTCACCAAGGTCCAAATGGGCGATGTCCGCGTGCCGTTGTTGCGGTAGTAATGGATATTGCCTCCGGCGTTGCTTCCCTGGAATCCGCCCTCACCGACGAAGAGGTCATAGTCGCCATCTCCGTCAGTGTCTGCTAGAGCCGGAAAGGCATGGGGATGATCCGTCCAGGGAAGAGTTAGAACGACGCCGTCCGGTCGCCAGTTGGGGTTGGTCGCGCTGCCGATGTTGGTGTATTTGTAGATGTTGCCGTGCGCCTGCCCGAGGAGCAGATCCAGATCGCCGTCATTGTCCCAGTCAGCAAGAGCCGGCGCTGAATCGCCGTCCAGGTCAAACGGGAAAAAGTCGTTGCTGATAAAAGTCCAGGCGCTCCCATCGCGGCGATAGAAAGCGATGCGTCCCCAGTGCTCGCCGGTCAAGAGGTCCTTGTCGCCATCGCCGTCCAGGTCACCGAAGACCGGGCTGATGGCTGAACTGCCGCCGATGTTGGCAAAGTTGCTGGTGACCAGCGCCCAAGCAGGATTCGTTGGCGGGCCATCGTTGCGGTAATGGGCGATGCGTCCGCCCTGGCCCACCAGCAGGTCCAGATCACCATCGCCATCTAGGTCGCTGAAGGCGGGGAGGGCCGAGCCATTGGCGACGATGCCAGCGTACTGGGCCGTGACCAACGTCCAGGTGGGGGTGGAGTCCGTCCCGCCGCAGCGAAAGAACGAGAGTCGTCCCTGGTCAGAGGCGCTCTCGATGTAGCCGACCAGCAGATCCAGATCGCCATCGCCATCCAGGTCAGCGAAGGCTGGGGCAGCGTTCCATCCGTCCACAGAGAGATAGGCGGCGTTGACTAGCGTCCAGGTATCCCCAGGGTCGCGCCGGTAAAAGGCCACCTTGCCCTGGCCGGTGCCCACCAGCAGGTCCAGGTCGCCGTCGCCGTCCAGATCAGCAAAGGCCGGTGCAGCCCAGTCGCCGGTGTCCACGCCGGCAAAGCCATCGGTCACAAACGTCCAGGAGGCTGGCAAGAAACCACCCGTAGAGCCACCATCGTTGCGGAAGTGGATGAGCCGGCCGCTTCGCTCGCCAATGACCAGGTCCAGATCGCCATCACCGTCCAGGTCAGCCAGGGCCGGGTGAGTCCAGTTGAGGCCGCACAGGTAGAGGCCACCCAACATTCGGCCATCATAGGTGCCGGAGAGCACGCGCGTCCATTCACCCTCGACGATCACTGGCCCCACAGTGCCGGTCATGGCCCAGGCAGAGCCGACATAGTTGCGGGTAGTGTTGAAGTCATCGGCGAAATATTCTATCGCTCCAGCCGTGGCGAATGGCAGCGTATACTGACCGCCGGTATGTGTGTGCGGCAGGTTAATGATGGTGCCGGGGAAGGGGTTTACCCCCTCCGACACGCCCACAGCCAGATCATTCCAGCGCCAACTGCCTGGGCCATGCTTGACCATCAGCGCCGAGCCGGGCGGGGCGAAGATGCGGGCAGTGAAGCTACCATCCGCCTCGGAGACGGCGTGGGCTTGGTGGGTGCTGTTCAGGTTGACCAGCAGCACGTGCGCCAACGGCAGGGCAGCGCCAGGCGCGCCGGTGACCAATGCCTCTCCCAGGTCGTCGGGTGGGCCGACGGTGATGCGGGAGGCGTCGGGTGGGGCAAAGTCGAAGGGGTGTCGCCACTGGCGGGAGAGGGCCACCTTGATGCCGACGGTGTCGCCGTGACGCAGGTCCACCATGGTGAGCGGCCAATACCAGTTCGCCGGGCGCTCGTTGGGTTCCAAAGTGTAGAAGTCCGGCGGCAAGACCATGGCGAAGGTTCCCCGGCTATAGTCCAGGTCCTCACCCAGACACTCATCTTGGGGAGGAATCAAAGTGAATGGAGTGGCATTCAGCCAGGTGTACCCCGAAAGGGGGCTGCCGTCGGGCGTCACCACCGTTCCGCTCACCAGGTAACCGGCCTGCAGCGCAAAGTCTTTGGTCAGGTTGGCGGTGAGTTGCTCGGTGCGCCAATTGCGTTGGGCCAGGCGCATGGACAGGGGCGCCCGGACGGCGATGATGAGCCAGCTCCCAATCGGGATGCCACTTTGGCTGTAGAAGCCGCTGGCGTTGGTAGTCAGGCTGGCCCAGCCGCTAGGCCAGTCCAGGCTCACCTGCACGCCGGCGACCGGGCCTCCGCCCGGCCCGGTGATGGTACCAGAGACAGTGATGATGGACTGCCTGGCGGCCCAGGCCTGCCCTGTGCGAAACCGAAGAGCCTGCCAGCCGACTCCGGCAGCCAGCAGCAAGAGAACCAGAAGGCAAGTGGTCAGTTTGTTCATCGTTTCAAAATCACCGGCATGAAAATCTTGAACAGTGATGGTTCGGCCACATGGCCTACAAAGACCTGCTCTCCCTGTAGAACAATCGAGTTGGCCCGGTAGGCTAGATTGCCGCCAGCGTCTCGCCCGCGCAGCAGCAGGCCGATGGCAAAGGTATCCGCCAGCCCGGGCAGGTTGCGAGCGTCGCGCCCGATCAGATCCAGGTTGGGAAAGTCACGAGCCAGCGCAACCGGGTCGAATACTACTGTGTACGTACCGTTGGCGGCGCTAACCTGGCCGTGTTCGAGGATGAAACCAGGCATGGTGATGGTGTAGTCCACCACGGCGCCCGTGAGCGTGATCGGCACCGTGCCGGAAATGGTGATAGGAGTGACCCCGCCAGGAAACGACAGGAAGCCGGGCGCCGGCGTGGAGACGTCCAGACGAGGAGCATCTCTTTGTACCACATAGAACCAGTAGCGGCCATCTTCGCTGCCCAGCACGTCACCCGATGGGTAAGGGGGAATGGTCTGGCCGCCGGAACACAGGCCGTCATGCCAGACGTGCACATCCACCATCCACAGACCAGGCTCGCCCACTACGAAATCATCGGTTGGGTTGTAGAAATAACCGATCCTGTTGGCCCGTCCGCCACCGAGGTGTTGAACCCCACTGGGCGCAGTCACCGTGAACGCTACCCGGCTATCCAGCGTGGGCATGATGTGGCCGGCAAAACGAAAGGTGTCGCCCACCTGCAACACGGCACCCGGCAGGATGCCGGTGGGCTGGATGAAGATGTGAACATCTTGCCCCTTCAGTCGCATGAGCGGCCCGCCTTCAGTTGTCCAGCCACCGTTGCCCGGCCCGGCGAAGGGTGGCATCACCCGGCTGCCTAACGGATCATCGTCGGAGAGAAGGATCCAACCCGTGCCCTGTCCCAGGTACTCGCTGTGGCCGGTCTCCAGGTCACGGTAGACCGCGCCGATGTACTGGAACTTGTAATCGTTGGGCAGGTCGCCCAAAATGCCGACGCCCATCTGATCATCGTAAAGCGTATCGAAGCGCCAATAGCCAGCAGGGAAGGTGTAGTCTTCGGTGATGTCCTCGCGCACGCGCACGCCGGGGCGTTCGGAGTAAAAGTACATGTAGGCGATTTGGTCCATTTCCTCGGGAAACATCTGCGGCGGCCGCCCGGAGCGGGTGCTGCTGATCAATGGGATTTCGCCATAGCCAAAGCGCTCATTGAGGTCTCCCGGAAGGTCGAGGGGTGGGGACATACGCTCGAACCGCTGCCGGATGCGGGCTTCCAACGCCCCAACCGTATCCTGAATGCTGCCACCGGTCTGGAGAGCCTCGCCGGAACACTCATATATCGGTTCCTGGCGACTCCAGATCACATCGCCGTTGAAATACGGGGCATAAGTGTGCGGAGTCGCGCCTGAGATAAATGTGAGGTCGCGACAGAAGACGAACCATGGACCAGGGATATGTACCAGATTGTTGATACCACGCCGGCCGTGAGCTATCAGTTGCGCCTGCGCCGACGGAGTCATCACCACCCCGCCCCAGGTCATAGCTCCCATCCACATAACCCCATCTTCGTCCACGTAACGGGCAACCAAGTCAACGCGATACTCGCCTGGGGAACTGAAGGCAAAGCCTCGGCCGTTAAAGTAGCCAAACCGATTTGCCCAGCCACCGATCGTGTGCCGGATGGCCCGCGCAGGGTCCGAGTTGGGGTACTCGGTGACCATCCATTCCACCAGGGCTGGCACACCAGGGTAGAGTTGCACCGTAGGGTTAAAAGTATCCCCCACGTCAAAGGGTGTGCCGGGCAGGACGCCGGGGTCCATGTCCAGCGGCTCAGCCACCCAGACGTCGTAGGTGCCGCCGCCGGCGTAGCGGTTGCCCCACAGGTCGCTGACCTCATCGGTCACGGTGATGACGTGATGGCCGTACTGGTCAAAGGCCCCCCGGAAGCGGTCAGAGGCGGCCCGCAGCGAATAGGCGTGGTCCACGCGCGTGGTCCCGCTGTTCACACCGGTGTTTAGAGGGAAACCACCCCAGGTGATCTTGGCGCGCAGCAGGGATTGGGCAAGAGCCTCATGGCCCAGGTCTTGGATCGTCCCGTCGGGCCGGCGGATGACCACGCTCAGCGAACCGCCCGGCAGGCTGAAGGGAATCAAGGGCGGTGAGGGCGGTAAGTACAGGCTCGACACATTGGAGGTAACGAGCGGCAGATTGGGCTCGAGGGAATAGGTGATGGATATGCCTGTGCGGTAGTCCACGGGTGGCGCGATGTACGACGTATCTTGCGTGACGATGAAGGATAGCAGGCCGATTTTGCCGACATCCTCGCGTGCGCCAACCCCGCGCACACCCTGGACGTTGTCCTCAATCATCAGCCGCCAGGGCAGACGCACCGCGGCTATCGCTTGTGTTGCTCCAGCGACGACGATGGGCGGCAAAGGCGCTTCGTTCAACTGAAAGTTCCGATAAGAGATCTCACCGTTGGGCCCCAGCCACTGGGTGCTGGTGGGCACGCCGCTGAAGCTCAGTCCGATCACGGGCCGATATGTGCCAGGGGGTGTGTCCTGGGGAATCTGGCAGTCTACTGCAAAGCTACCTTCGATGGCATGATCGCCGCTGCAGTGCAGCCCGCCCACCTCAAAACCACACCCCAGGCCCAGGTCGTTGGTATAGGGATCCCGAATCGGGAACCCACTGACGGTCAGCCGTGTAGTGATGGCCGGGTTGTGCGGTGCCAGTGGCACGCCGTCCCGGTTGCCAAGCATGCGCAGGGACAGGCCGCCGGAGGCAGAGATGCCCGACACGTCGGTCGTGCTGGTGATGCCCGGCCCGTAGATGCACATGGCGCCCTCGGCGTGGAACGAGTCGCCGGGCGCGTAACGGGTGGGGGAAAGGGCGGTGTTCACGCCGGAATTGCCGGATGACCGCAGGGTTCCGGTCATGGCCCACGCCGCGCTGACGTGAGGCCCGATCCCCGCGGACTCGCTGACAAACTCCACCGCCCCCGCCGCCGCGAAAGGCGTGGTGCCAGGGGGTGCGCTGTGGGTGTGGGGCAGGTTGATGAGCGTGCCAGGGTACACTTCGTACGCTTCGGAGGTGGTCGCCAAGCGGGATAGCCACTGGAGCGAGCCGTGCTGAATGTACAGCGCCGAGCCGGGTGGGGCGTAGATGCGCGCCGAAAAGCTGCCATCCGGGCTGGAGACGGCATTTATCCGATGCCAGGAACTCAGGTTGGTCAGCATGATGTGCCCGGTGGGCACGACCGCCCCCGGTGCTCCGGTCACCAACGCCTCGCCCAGGCCGTCGGGCGGGCCAATGGTGATCTTGCTGACGTCGGGAGGATAGGAGATGGTCGGGTTAAAGGAGGTGTGGCTAAAAACCAGGTTGGTCACCTGGTCGGTGTTGCGCAGGTCGAAAACGGTCGTCGTGGGGAGGTAGCCGGCAGGTGGCGTGTCAATATCTACGGAATACACATCGGGCGGCAAGACGCACTCGTAGCGCCCCACTGCCTCATCCCACATGAGATGGTATTCGCGCAGGTAGCCGGGCGGAGTCGCCGTGAGCACCGAATAGGCCAGGAGTTGCCAGTTGGTCATGCTGAGCGGCTGGCCGGCCTCATCCGTCGGTCGCAGACTGAGCAGATAGCCGGCCGTGGTCGTAAAGTCGTGCGTAAAGCTGTCGGTAATCCCGTCCCGCCGCATGTTCACCTCGGCCAACCGGCTGTCTAATGGGGGGCGCGCGTGCAGGTTCAGAATGCCGCCAGTCTGTACAGTCACGCTATAGAAACCGTTGCTATCGGTGAACGTGCTTGCACCATAGGGCAGACCAGACGGTGAGGCATTCACGTCAATCCAGACATCGGGCACAGGGCCATTGGGTCCCGTGACCGTGCCGGAGACGGTGACGGTGATGATGTCCCCCCGGAAGATAGCAGCGCCGGTGTCCGACGCAGGCCAAATTATGACCAATGAGCACAGAACGAGTAGCAGCTTCTGGAAACCAGGCATAATTCTCCTCTCAGGAAGGTCACTCAAACGGCAAAGCCAACAAAAACGCAATCAGGTCTTGTATCTCAGCCTCAGTCAACACACCACGTACATCGTGCTCGCTGCCTGGGCTGGGCCGGGTGAGGGCATCGCGCAGGGTGGCCGCGCTGCCGTCGTGGAAGTAGGGCGCACTGTCGTACAAACCCCGCAGCGTAGGGGTGTCGAACTCCGGCCCAATCTTTTCATCAGCGGTGACGGTGCCCACGTCATGCTTTTGCTGGTCGGTGTAGACGGGCGCGGGATGGCAGGTGGCACACCCGACGTCGGCCCGGTTGAAGACGGCCTGCCCGCGCAGCGCGGCCTCCGACGGCGGGCCCGGACTCGGCGGCGAGGGCAGGGAATCAATGAACAGCGCCAGGCAGTCCAGGTCGTAGGAGCGGCCCTGGTTGGGCGGCTGGTTCACGCAGTCAGGTGGGGAGAGGGAGCAGTTCATGTCGCCGTCAATCAGGCCGCTGCCAAAGTTCTCCTTCCGGTTAGCGAACTCCGAATCGGCGGACTCGTCCCACTCACCCGACCAGCGCAGCGGGTAGGTCTCGATCATCCCCAGCAGGCTGGTGGTGTTGCGCGGCCCGGCGAAGCCGAAGAACCAGGTGCGCCCGTCGTGCTCGCCCTCGAAGTGGCAGGTGTTGCAACTGATCCACTGAGCTTTGGCCAGGCGCGGGTCGTCGCTGGTGTGGAACAACCGCTTGCCGTTCAGCAGGGCCGGTGGCAGGGGGATGTTGGTGACGGTGATGACGGAGGTGACAGTGTAGGCAGCGGTGTCTATGACCGAGACGGTGCCGGCCAGGGTGTTGTTGACGTATGCAGTGCTGCCATCGGACGAGAGGACGATGCCCCGTGGGTTATCGCCCACCTCGATGTGAGCCACGAGCCGGCGTCTGGTCAGGTCAAGCACCGTGATGTCATTGCTGGCCGCATTAAGCACCCATAGTTCCTCGCCATCAGGTGTCAC
This sequence comes from Chloroflexota bacterium, assembly GCA_016875995.1. Classification (GTDB taxonomy): domain Bacteria; phylum Chloroflexota; class Anaerolineae; order VGOG01; family VGOG01; genus VGOG01. Next base: position 10,454 of record VGOG01000019.1, on the reverse strand, counting down.
GGCGGCATCGAAAGGCAGCCCCACGCCGGGCGGGTCCAGAGTGCCCAGGTCGAATTGCTGACCCACCAGGTGCCGCTGAGTCGCCAGGTCAATGAGCGAGACCAGGGGAAACACGGTGGTGTCGAAGGTCAGGGCGCGGTTGCTGGTGTTGGAACGGGTGTGGGGGACGTAGGCTGTGCGGCCATCGGGCGAGAGGATGATGGATTGGACCAGGTTGCTGTCGGGCCAGAGCTGGATATTGGATATTGGGTATTGGGATCTCGAATATCCAGTATCCAATGTCCGATACCTGATCTCCTGCCGCGATTTGAGAATGAGGGGCAAGTAGATGCGATGACCGCCCAGGGACAGGATGCTGACCTGACCGGTGAGGAGGTGGGTGACGTAGAGGATGCGACCGTCATCGGAGATGGCCAGGCCACTGGGGCGGTCACAAGTAGGTAGGATAGCCAGAGTGGCAAGGCTACTTGTGTCCAGAATGCGCACTTGATCTACGCCTTGCTCAGCCACGTAGAGCCGATCACCCGTAGGGCTGACGATAACGCCATAGGGCCGATAGCCAACAGTGACCTCGGTGATGACGGCACGGGTGGCCAAGTCTAGGACAGAGACGCTGTCTGAGCCACGGTTGGCCACGTAAGCCCGGCTTCCTGCGTCATCCACGGTCACAGTGCGGGGGTCAATGCCAACAGAGATCTCGGCGATTTTTTCCTGGGCGGCGGTGTTGATGAGGCTAAGGGAATTGGAGTCGGGGTTGACGGCCAGAACGAGTTTAGCATCAGCGGTGATTGCGATAGCGGAGCTAGACCGCTTGATGACAGTCATACTCTGAGGCCACGCCCGTTGGGGCTGCAGCAGCACAAACAGGATAATGCACAGCAGCAATGAGGCCATCCACAGGACTGATCGCGCTCGCTGAGACGAAGTTGTCATTCTAGCCCGCATGCCCATCTTTCTCCTTCCAGCATATCCCTGCTCATCATGTTCGAGGTCACCCAACGCATATCAAATTATATCATGTGTCAGGCTAACACGCAAGAGTCACTCTGAGCAACTCCATAAGGTTTTTGTGCAAGGGGTAGTTACCCTAACTTGCGGATTGGCTCAAGCCCCCATTACGTGCGTCACATTGCCCTCCCTTCGGCCTTCTCTTTTTATGAAGCATCAAGCCCCATTTTGCTTACTCGTATGTCCCAAACGCGATACGCGCATCGTCTCCAGAGCCCTCTTGAGGGACTCGATCTCCCTCTGCAAGCTCTTCTGCCGTTGGGCGATGTGGAAGACGAAGGCGAAGGTCACGGCCCAAAAGACGGCGTAAGCGGCGAACAGGTAAACCAGATTTCCCATTGTTCATAACCTCCTAGGTGGTCAAGTGGTCGGGTGGTCCTTGGCCAGGTGGTCGGGGGGCCATGCCTTTTCCGACCATCCGACCACGTAGCCATCCAATTGATGGCGAGGAGTTGTACTCCGAGCCCCTGTTCGGGAGTACAACTCCCTTACATCGGGTGTCGTAATTTCCTAGCGGCTCATCCTATGCTTTAGTTGTTCCACCTCGTCGGCTAATTGCTCCAGACGCACGCGGTGGACGAGAAGGGTGAAGTAGAGCAGGGTGAAGGCCCCGATGCAGAACAGCAACGTGGTCAGCATCGGTCCAGTCAAGTTGAAACCCTCGCTCTCGAAGATCACCGGATGAATGGTCCGCCACCAGCGGATGGCCATGAGGGTGATGGGCACGCTGACAAAGCCCACGATGCCATGGACGGCAGCGAAGCGGGCGCGGCGGGCCTCCTCGTCAATGGCGTTGCGGAGCATCAGATACGAGACGTAGATCAGCCACAGGATGGTGCTGGTGGTGAGGCGCGGGTCCCAGGTCCACCACACGTTCCAGGCCACTTTGGCCCAGATAGAGCCGGTGACGATGGTCATGGTGATGAAGGTTACCCCGATCTCGACCGAAGAGAGGGCCACGATGTCCCACTGGCGCGTGCCTTTCCAAAGGTAAGCCACACTGGCGATGAGGGTGACGAAGAAGGCGAAGAAGCCCACCCAGGCGGTGGAGACGTGGAAATAAAAGATACGCTGTACATCGCCCATTGTCCGCTCCGTGGGGGCGTAGACGAAAACCAGGTAAAGAGCCACCATGATGGCGATGGCGCTGGCCCAGGTGAGAAAATCGCTCAGGCGATGGTTTTTGCCGATCATGAAGACCTCCTTCTGCCCTCACCCACCCCCGCCCTTCGGGCACCCCCTCCCTCTCCCGAAATCGGGAGAGGGAGGGGGGAGGGAGAGGGCCAATAGCTACTCCTCCACCACATAGTCAAAGGTCATGAAGGATATGGCTAAGAAGATCACGTCGAACGCCACGAGCAGTCTCACCCAATGGGCTATCTCTGAGAAGAGTTGGCCGTCGAGGATGCCGCCGGTGGCTTTGACGGCGGCGATCATGGCCGGCACCACCACGGGAAAGAGCAGGACGGGCAACATCACCTCCCGCGCCCGCGTGTGGACGGCCATGGCTGAGAAAAGCGTGCCGACCCCGGCGAAACCCAGGGTACCCAGCACGACGATCAGGAGCAAGACAGGATGAAAGAGGGACACGTTAAACAGGACGGAGAAGATGGGGAGGATGATGGCCTCCACCATGGTCATGAAGATGACGTTCCCCAGCATCTTTCCGAAGTAGATAGCACTGCGATCCACCGGGCATAGTAGCAAGCCCTCCAGACACCCTTTGTCCTTCTCCAGGACGAAAGAACGGTTCAGCCCCAACATCCCTGCGAAGGTGAAGGTGACCCAGAGGACGCCGGGGGCCACCTGCCGCACGTTCTCGATCCGCAGCTCGAAGGCGAAGTTGAAGATCACGATCACCAGCAGGGCGAAGACGAACATTGAGCTGAGCATCTCTTTGGTACGTAGCTCGACGGCCACGTCTTTCTGGACGATGGCTAGCACTTTCTGTAGGAAGCTCATCGGCCCATCCCGCCGTAAAACGTAAAACGTGAGGCGTAAAACGTAAAACGTGAAATGTAATGGCTATATGCCTCCCGAAAGGTGGCCACGTCCAACTGGCTCTTATCTGCCTGGTGGACGAGGCGGCCGTTGACCAGAATGGCCGCGCGGTCACAGAGCTCCAGGCCTCGCTCCAGGTTGTGAGTGGTCATCAGCACGGTGCGCGATCTCGCCCCACCCTTCATCCCCCCCAAAGTTGGGGGGGAAAGAGGGGGGGCCAGCACTTCTCTCAGCACCTCCGTGGCTTGCTGATCCAGGCCGGTATAGGGCTCGTCCAGCAGCAGGATGGCGGGATCGTGCAGGAGGGCGCGGGCGATGGACAGGCGCTGCTGCATACCATGGGAGGAGGTGCGCACCAGGTCGTGGCGGCGATGCTCCAGGCCCACCCGCTGCAGGAGGGCGGTGATGCGTTCCTCCAAGTCGGGCACTTCGTACATGCGGCCATAGAAGCGCAGGTTCTCCTCCGCCGAGAGGTCCTCGTAGAGGAGGGTTTGATGGGAGGCCAGGCCGATGCGCCGACGGACCTCGGCGCCCTCCCTGGCCAGATCGTACCCGGCCACGCGCACGCTGCCCTGGGTGGGCCTGGTAAGAGTGGCCAGCACGCGAATGAGAGTGGTCTTGCCCGCCCCGTTAGGTCCCACCAGGGTCAGAAACTCCCCTTCGGCCACGTCCAGGTCAATGCCATCCAAGGCCACCTTGCCCCCAAAGGACTTCACCAGGCCCCGTACCTCAATCATCGCCTACCCGCCCTCCTGCCTCTTGCCTCCTGCTTCCTGCCTCTTGCCTCTTGCCTGGTCCCCAGGCCACAAGGCAACGGTAGTGCCCACCAGCAGAAACCCCCCGCCGATCCATAGCCACACCACCAAAGGATTGATCAGGATTTGGAAAGTGGCCGAGCCGTCCCCACTCAGGCCGGCCAGGATCACGTATAGATCCTCCTTGAGGCTGGTGCGGATGGCCACCTCCGTCACCCACTGCTCGACGCTCCAGTGGAAGTTCTTCTCCGAAAACAGGGTGGCGATCCTCCTGTCGCCGCGATAAACGCCCAGCAGGGTGGCGAAGCGATGCTTGGCTGGTGTCGCTTGGGCCTCAAATTTCTCGTATTCCAGAGTGTAATCTTTAACCTCTACTCGCTCGCCCTTGGCCAGGGTCACCTGGTACTCGGTCTGATAGAGGGAGGAGCCCACAATGCCCATGGTGATGATGACCATGCTCAGGTGGACCAGGTAGCCGCCGTAGCGCCTGCGATTCTGAGCGATCAAGCGTGCAAGGGCCAACAGATAGCCCTCTCCCGTCGAGCGACGGCGGGCCATCGTGCCTCGCAGGAACTCCCACAGGATGCTGCTGGCCACGAAGGCGCAAACGGTGAAGGATAGGAGGGCGAAGGGTTCTGTGATTCCCAGAACGAAGAGCACCACAGCGACAGCCAGGGCCACGACGCCAGGATAGAGCAGCCTTCGCAGCAACCGCCCGGATGAAGTCCGCTGCCAGCCCAGGAGGGGACAGACGCCAATGAGGAGAACGATAGCCAGGGCCAAAGGAGCAGAGACCCGCTCGAAGAAGGGAGGCCCCAGGGCCACCTGCACGCCTCGCAGGATCTCGCTGACGGTGGGGAAGACCGTGCCGATAAATACGGCCAAAGCCAGTCCGCCCAAAAGCAGGTTGCTGAGAAGGAAGCCGGCCTCGCGGGAGAGCAGTGACTCCAGCTTCCCTTCGCTGGCCAGTTCTCGGCGTCGGTAGAAAATCAGGACGAAAGAAATAGCCAGGATACCGGCCAGGAAGGCCAGGAAGTAGTAACCGATCACCGACTCGCCAAAGGCATGGACCGACTGGATGATACCGCTCCTGGTGACGAAGGTGGCGAAGATACAGAGAACGAAGGCCAGGATGGCAAGGGTGATGTTCCACGCTTTGAACATCCCTCGCCGCTCCTGGGTCATGGCCGAGTGCAGCAGGGCCGTGCCTACCAGCCAGGGGATCAGCGAGGCGTTCTCCACCGGGTCCCAGCCCCAGTACCCTCCCCAGCCCAGCTCCAGGTAGGCCCACCAGGCCCCCAGGAGGATGCCCAGGCCCAGGAAGAGCCAGGCCAACAGGTTCCAGCGGCGGATGCCCCGTATCCAATCCTGACCCAGCTTGCCCGCTGTCAGAGCGGCGATGGCGAAGGCGAAGGGTACGGTATAGGCAGCGTAGCCGATAAACACCACTGGAGGATGGATGATCATCCAGAAGTTCTCCAGCAAGGGATTCAGGCCGAAACCTTCGGCGGGCCGGGTAGGGTAAGTGGCGAAGGGGTTGGATGCAAAAACCAGCAGGAGGGCCAAGAATGCCTGACAAAGAGCCAGCACTGCCAGGGCGTAGGGCTTGAGCTCTAGACTCCACTCTTCTTCTCGGCGAGCTACGAGGACGGAGAAGATGGTCAACAGCCACAGCCAGAGGAGGAGAGAGCCCTCTTGCCCGGCCCAGAAGGCAGAGAGGGTGTAGATCGCTGGCTGGTAGGTGCTGACGTGCCGGTACACATACTTAACCTGAAAATCGTGAGTTAGCAGCAGATAGATCAAGATGGCCGAGGCCAAAGTGACCAACATGGCTGTGGCCACAACCCCCTTTTGCGCCCCGCCTGCCAGCTTCGCCGACCCGTGCCGAGCTCCCAAGATCGAGGCTACTGCAGTATAGATAGAAATCACCAGGGCCAGCACGAGAGCACCATAGCCAATAGTGGTCATGAGAAATTACCTCTTCACACACTTCGTAGTTAGGCATGGAACGAAGTGGAGTGTCACCCACGTAAAACGTAAAGCGTGAAACGTGAAGCACAACCGCTGCGTCCCCACTCACGTTTTACGTTTCACGCATCACGTCCCGCTGTTCCACTACATGGCCTGACTACAAACCTCTCTGTCATTTAGCTGGCGCCTCTGCAGTGGTCGTTGCTGCCTCTTCGTATTTGGAGGGGCATTTGAGCAGCAAGTTGTTGGCTTCGAAGGATCCCCTTTCGGTGTATCTGCCCTCGACTACCGCCTCCGCGCCATCTCGGAGCATGTCAGGGCGGGGGCCGTTGTAGATTACAGCCAGACTCCCGCTATCGTCGGCAATCCTGAACTTGAGCAGCAGTTCTTGCGCGTTCCATTCGATGGTATCTCCCATGACGGTCCCAGCAACTCTCACTGTGCGCTCCGAGGGCTCCTGGGCCTTCACTTCCTCAACGGTCAGATAATAGGCCGTCGAGCCCCCGATGCTGCTGACGATGAGATAGCCCACCGCCAACACTATGATGGCTCCGCCGAAGATGAATTTGCTTCGTGCTTTGAGCTCGGTCATCGGTGATCCTCTTCGCTTCTTTCCGAAGTAGACTATAGCATAAAAGCGCCGTCGTGTCAATCATGATCAACAAAAAATGCGCCTGACTCAAACCATCAAGCGCATATTCTAGTCGAAAGGGGCAAGCTCAGGGCCTGGCTCCTCTTTGACCTCGGCCAACTCCGCCCGGGGTGGCGCCTGGCGCAGGCTCAAGCCAATACGCCGTCGTCCAGCATTCACGCTGAGGATGCGCAAGGCCAGTTCGTCACCTCTCCTCACCACGTTGGAAGGATGGCCAACGTTGCCCCCGGCCAACTCGGATACGTGGATCAAACCCTCCACCCCCGCTTCGAGGCGGGCGAAGGCCCCGAAATCAACGACGTTGGTGATTGTGCCTCGCACAACTTGTCCCACCTGGTACTTCTCATCCACCAGCGTCCAGGGGTCTGGCTGCAGGCGCTTGATGCTGAGGCCGATCCTTCTTCTTTCGTAATCCAGGCGCAGAACATAAACGTCAACTTCATCGCCGACGCTCAGCACCTCGCGGGGATGTTTTACCCTATGCCAGGCGAGCTCGGAGATGTGCACCAGGCCATCAGCGCCTCCCAGGTCAACGAAGGCCCCGAAATTACACAGGCTGCTGACGGTGCCCCGTCGAACCTCACCTTCGCAAAGCTCGTTCATCAGTTGTTGCTTCCGCTGCTCCCGCCATTGTCGCTGGGCCATTCGTTCCGAGAAGATCAAGCGCCGTCGGTGGCGATGGACCTCAATGACTTTTAGAGGCAGAGTTTTTCCCATGAACTCGGATAGCTTGGCCATTTTCTGCTCATGAGAGAGTCGGCGAGGCATGTTCACCAGTTGCGAAGCTGGAACGAATCCCGATATCCTGCCGAAGGGAACAACCACCCCTCCTTTGTTGCAATTACTCACCTTCCCTTCGTATATTTCACCGCTCTTAAAAAACTTTTCGGCCCTCAGCCAGTCCTGATGCACCAGGGCCATATTCACGGAAACGATCACGTACCCCTCGTCATTGTGGGGACTGAGGACGTAGACCGGTATCTCATCGCCAACCTCTATCTCACTTATTTCCTCCTCCCTCAGTCTCACGAGATCGCTCTCCGGGACGATCCCGTCTCGCTTGGCTCTGACATCTACGACCATCTGATGGGGTTCGATGGATAGCACCACCGCCTGGCGGATGTCGCCACGTCGCGGATGTTTATAGTCGTACTCTTCCTCAAAGAGCTTCTCCATGGGCGATGAAGCCTGCTCTTCCTCGATCAACTCATCCATCACTGAAGATCGTTCCACAGCTCGTACTTTTCCTCCTCGAAGTTTGTCAGCCGTGATCTGCTTCCCTCAAAACAAAGACCCGGCCACCTCTCCCTAGGAACATGCCGAGGATAGTGGCCGAGCCTTCTGCTGCCTTACGGCGGACGCTTGCCGGAACGTAAAACTTACGGCACCTTTGTATAGCAGTTCATTAACTATAAAAACCGCTTCTGACTCGACAGCGTAAAATCCGCTGCCGAACAGGCTAGTTCAGCCCCTTAGGCTTCCAGAAATGTTTCATGGATCCGTGTTCAGGCGAGCTAAAGACCTCCGTACATCCTCTTGAAGGGATAAGGTTTTATCACCCCGGTTTCAGATTTGATCTCATTATACAGGATAGAGCAAAGATTGTCAAACTTTGACAAATGTTCCCGAATCATGTATAATTTAATCAATCAAAATTACAAGTACCAGCCCCCCTTCCCAAGCCAAGGGCTATACTTCTTGTGTCATCTGGATATACTCGTTAAGGTTAAAGACGTGCTTTTTCTGGCCCACTGATGGCAGAAAAGGTGCTGCATTTTGAACGGGTATAAATAGTCGGTGACAATCTGAGGGTACCCCCAAGCATCCTCCTGGAAACTTCTAACAAGGGTTCAGCTTAAGCGAAAACGGCGCGTGCCAGAACAATGTGAGACCTGCACAAGCCCTCACGTCGTTTTATGAACCTTCGAGGATGTCAGGGGTAGTAAGAACTCGGCTCTTAGCCTCAGAAACGTTTTGGCGAGGTAGGATGGCCGAGTTCTTGGTTGGAGGGCCAACCGACCAGTGCCCGGCGGGTGACGTAAGATCCCAGAAGCGAGGTAATGACCCACATGTCTTCGGAGCGAGAGACGCTAGAGCAGGCGTTGAAAGAGACTCTGGCCGAAATCGAGCAACTGAATAAAAAGCTAGAAGACAAGGCTGATTATGGCATAGGCAAGGGAGGCCCAACCATCTATGAGTGGGAGTTCAATCTCGCTCTGCGACAGAGCCTGGAGGCGAAAGCCAGGTCCATCAGGGCTGCATTGCGCAAGATGCAAGATGGAGGCTATGGAATATGCGAGGTGTGTGGCCAGGAGATAGATGCCGAACGCCTGGCAGTGCTCCCTCACACCACTCTCTGTATCAAATGCGCCCAAGCCAGGAGGTGATCCTTTCATGTTCGATAGAGAGTACGTCTCAAGGAGTGAATTCTATGTTTAAAATCGGCGATAAAGTGGTTCATCCTTATCATGGAGCTGGAATGGTGATAGATATCGAAGAGAAGAGATTCCTGGAGGAGAGTGGGCGTTACTATATAATTGAGCTGGTTGCTTGCGAGGGTATCGTGATGGTTCCTATTGATAACGTCCAGAAGATAGGCCTGCGGCGAGTATCAGAGACACGGGCCATTTCACGGGCCATGGATGTACTGGCTTCCACTCCTGATCCACTATCCAGCGACCATAGAGAGAGACAAGCATATGCCCAGGAGAAATTGAAGACGGGAGATCTCATTACGGTAACAGAGGTGGTACGCAACCTGGCCTGGCGCAATCAGCAAAAGGGGCTGACCATGGCCGATAGCAAGCTCTATCAGCGAGCTCAAACTTTTCTGGCCAGTGAGTTGGCCCTGGCCAGGGGGATAGAGCTTCAGGAAGCCATGGAGCAATTGCAGACAGCCTTGAACGTCTAATACGTTCGCCCTGGCTGATAGAGACAGCAAACAGACGGCGGCCCTTTGCGAAGTTGCAAGGGGCCGCCGTCTGTTTGGTGGAGTTTCCTCGCTGGGGTTTTAGATGCGACTGAGGTACTGGCCCGTGCGGGTGTCCACGCGGACGATGTCGCCCTCCTCAACGAAGAGAGGGACGGTGACCTTGAGGCCCGTCTCCAGAGTGACCTGTTTGGTGGCGCCGGTCGCCGTGTCGCCAGCGAAGCCCGGCGGAGCCTCGATCACCTCGAGCTCCACGGTGACGGGCAGTTCGATGTCTATGGGTTCGCCCTCGTAGGTGGAGATCTGCAGGGTCATGTTCTCGGTCAGGTAGTCCACGGCGTCACCCAGGATCTCGGCCGGGAGGGCCGGCTGTTCGTAGGTCTCGGTGTCCATGAAGTAGTAAAGGATTCCGTCGTGGTAGAGGTACTGCACTTCCCGCAGTTCCAGGCGGACATCGTTGATCCGGTCCTCGGGCGTGAAGGTGCGGTCAATCGTCGCTCCCGTGCGCAGGTTGCGCATCTTGACCCGCACGTTAGCGCTGCCCCGTCCGAGGTAGGTGTGCCGATACTCCACCACCCGGTAGAGTTCCCCCTCCCACTCGAAGGTTGTCCCTCGGCGCAAATCGTTAGCTGTAATCATGTCTTGTCCTCCTCCAAAAGCCTACTGGATCCTTCTCCTATCTTCCCCTAAACGTAGCTGTGCTTACCACTGAGAAGATATCTGCTCCATCTCGGAAGCGTCGAAAAAGGTTAAGGTTCATTACGCCATCTGGATAGTTCGTTTTCTCCTGAATCATTATCAGTTCTGCGACAACCAGGAGGAACTCAACCAAGTATTCGCCATACGCATCCAATTGCTGGAACTTTGAGACGTGTTGAGGGGAGAAGACCTGCAGAGTAGGAGGATTAGACGTAGATGGCTGGACTTCCAAGATAATTTGGTCAATGATATGGTCAACAAGCTGCATGGTTAGAGACCTATTTCCTGTCAACTTCATGTAAAGGTCTATGATGAGGTGAATGTGTTTTGGGGTTCTGACCCTTTTGCCCGGTTCTTGATATTGAACTTTGAAGTTATATTGAGACTTGCGCCCTTTAGAGACATAAACTTTGACGCCTCCAGCGGTCGTGTGAACTAA
>VGOG01000018.1 GCA_016875995.1 Chloroflexota bacterium | reverse complement strand
AAGCAGCCACACGCCGTCATCGGATTCTCCATGGCGGAATACATCGCCACTTCTTGCACCGACCCATGAGAACCCGACTTGGCATAGTCGTTGATTCCCTCAAAATAGCCCTTGATCGGGTCTATGGCCGCGCCTTTCAGAATGGGCTGGTTTGGCCCGGTGGGGTTGATCTGGAAAGAAGCCTTGCAGTCCAGCCAGTTATAGGCACCGCAGAGTCCCAATCGTTCCGGGCTGACCACGCAGACGTGGTCCGGTGCGAAGCTTTGACAAAGAGTGCAACTATAGAACGTATCCACGCTCTCGTCGGTCATCTCGGCCAGGCGCTTGTTGCGGAAGTCGTAGGCCGCACGGGCCTTCTCCAGCCACTCGGCGTACAGCTTCGGCTCGGTGACGATGGTGACCTGCACCTTGTCCACGATGGCCCCAAAGTCGGCGTGGAAGCGGGCGTGGAGTATTTCGCCGAAATGCTCCAGCCTGAAACCTTTCTCGGCCGCGGCTTTGCTCATGCGGATCCAGGCGATGTCGCGCTGGCCGATGTGCTGGATGCCCGATGCGCCGTTGATGAAGTAGTGAATCTGCCGCTCCAGCACGGGCTCGAAGTCCTCCTGCATCTTCCGCCCGGCCACCTCGACCACGATCCCCAGGTCCATGTAGCCACCCGCTTCGATGTCCTCGAAGCCGGGACCGATGACCTCGATCTTGCCGTCCTCCATCTCGTCCATGGGACCCATCTTCAGGTACTCGAAGGCGCGAGAGTACTTGCCGCCGAACTCGATCCGCATGTCCTCCCGGCGCACCCTCTCCCCCTCGAAGGCCGAGCCATAAGGCACGGGGATGGGCACCTCGGTGATCTTCACCTTGACGCCACGCACCTCGATGCAGCGCTGCACCAGCCGCTTGGCCTTCTCGGCGTCCGTCTCCCCCTCGATGTCGTCGAAGGGCATGGAGATGACGTGCTCGTACTGGGTGACGCCGGTGGGAAGGATCTGGGGAATGACCGTATCGGCGATGGCGGGGAAGCCATAGCTGATAGCGCCCGCAGCGGTGGCGTACTTCAGATCATCCACCTCACCCAGAGCCAGGGCGAAGGCAAAGACGCGATACTTGTTATAGAGCAAGATCTCTCGTGTCTGCCCACCTTTCATGCCGCCGAAAGTCAGCGCTGAACGGGTGGCAAAGCCCAGGGCGTAGATGGCGGAGATGGTGTCGGTGCCGAAGGGGACGATGTAGGTGTCGTAGCCCATCTCCACCCCTTCCTCCATCAGTTGGTGGATGATGCTTCGCCCGTTGACGTTGCCGGACAGGAAGACCAGGATGTTGCGCTGCTGCAACTCCCGCACGATCTGCACTGCCGCCTCGTTGGACTTGGCGGCGCCGATGATGGCCGCGAAGCCCGGCATCCGCCCGTCCACCAGTTGGATGCCCCAACTGCGGAGCTGGATGTCGTCAATGGGGCCGTTGGCATAGCCGCCTGCTTCCCCACTCTCCATGTCGGGGCTGGTGAAGCTGGTGCCGGTGAGCTGCAAGCCGGGGATTCGCTCTGGCTGCTCCCCATAGGCGAAACGAAGGCCCTCGATGGCCTCCTCTGCCAGGAGCGTGGCCACCCCGGAGTCGAGCGTCTCACCCAGATAGGGCAGCCAAATGTGCCCCTCAGGCTCAGGGTGCAGCAACGTCTTGGCCCGGTCAAGCACAGGCGGCAGATCGCCGACCTTGCTCACCTCCAGGCCGGTGAAGCCCAGGATCACGGGCAGATAGTACGCCGTGTTCGGGAACTGAATCGGCGTTTCAGGCCCCAGCTCTTTCAGGGCCTTCTGCAATAAGTCATCGGCCTCTTTGACGATGCGATTAGCGCCGCGGATGGCGGCGGTGGCGATATATCTGGACATTTAGTCGTCCTCCTTACTGAAGTTTCTTACTCCTTCTAAAGCCTTCTATAAACCTCGTCGTGTTTACCGATATCCTCAATTGTGATCACTTTGTTCATCCTGTCGAGCGAGTAGGGAATGCGATACTGCCCACAATGTAGGCTATATTCCCGACGGCCCTGCAACCGCTCGTGAGCGATGGCATCGGTGTTTTCAGCCAACCAGTAGATCTTTCTCACTATGTCGTCACCAATAGCCCTGGGGAGCTTGCTAAGCCTCTTTTTGGCCCTGTCCGAGATGATCACCTCGTACATCAGTTGCCCCCCAGTCCTAACTCCTTGACCACATCCTCGAAGGCGTGAACCTTGCCCTCGGCTATCTCTCGCCTGGCCTCATCCAATTCCCTGGCATACTCAGGGGTAGGCACCCAGTCACTGTAGAAAGCCTTGTAGCCCTGCTCGTCAATGAAGTAGGCCCTCACCTCGCCGGGAAGCTTGCCCTCTTGCTTGTCCAGGTAGTCGGCATAGTCATCTTCGCTGAGGAAAACGAGGTAGCCTTCCTCGTCTATGTAATAGCACTGCTCTTCCCTGACCACCTCTCTCATCAGCTCTTTCAGGTCGCCGACGGTCATGGTGCCAATGGGTTGATCTAAAGCCACCTTAAGCATTCCCCCTCCACTCTAAGACCTGACAGGTTTGGGAAACCTGTCAGGTCTCACGCTAGCTCTGGCACTTTGGCACTGTAGAGGTTCACCGGCAAACCAGCCTCCATGGCGGCAATAAACTGCTCCATCAGCCTGTCGCCGCTCTTGCCGAAGCGGGTCGGATCGTACTTCACCAGCCCTAGCGCCGCTCGCTTCTTGTCTATGTGCTCCAGGGCTTTCCTGACAGCCTCCTCAGGATCGGGGATGAACTCCAGCTTGCCGCCCACCAGCTCCTCCCAGCCCTCGCTGATGAAGCGATCCACGACGGGGCTGTTGGCCACTGGCGACTCGCTGCCGAAGATGGTGTACACCCCTGAGCCGACGAAGTAGCAGCCGATGGAGATGGCCTTCTCGCTCATCCATTCCGGGGCGAATCCCACCCCTGGGATGTCGGCGATGTCGTCGCCCAGTCCGCCCTCGCTGGCCATCTGGCTGAGGGTGGTGAGGATACGGGTGTTGTCCACGCAACTGCCCACGTGCAGCACCGGCGGGATGCCCACTGCCTCGCAGATCTCCCGCAGTCCGGGGCCAGCGTACTGGGCCGCCTCTGGCGACAGAAGCCCGTACTTGGCACAGGCGATGGCTCCACAACCGGTCATCACCACCAAAACGTCGTTCTCGATCAGCTTGCGGGTGATGTATTCGTGAGCGGCATCCTGGCAGGTGCGGGGATTGTTGCAGCCCACCACCCCCGCCACCCCCCGCAGCCTCCCCTGCACCACGGCATCGTTCAGCGGGCGGAAGGAGCCCCGATAGAAGCCACCCAGGGCGTAGTTGATATACTCGTGAGAGAAGCCGGCCACCAAATGGTTGACCTCTTTGGGGATGCGCGTCTCCTTGCGGTTGGGGAAGTTATCAATCCCCATCTTCACGATCTGTTTGGCAATCTCCAGGGCGCGATGCTCGTCGAACTCGACGTGGGTGGCCCCTTCGATGCGCGCCTTGGGGGAAGTGGTGACCAAAGTGGTGTGGTAACGCTCAGTCAGGGGAACCAGGGCCTGCATGATACACTGGATGTCCACCACCATCAGCTCGATGGCGCCGGTCATGATAGCCAGTTCCTGGCTCAGGAAGTTGCCCACGGTGGGCACACCCTGGCGCATCAGCGTCTCGTTGGCCGTGCAGCAGATGCCCGCCAGGTTGATGCCCTTGGCCCCTTTCGACTTGGCGTATTCGATCATCTCCGCATCGTTCACCGCCGCCACGATCAGTTCCGATAGAGTCGGCTCGTGGCCGTGGACGACGATGTTCACCTCGTCCTCGCTCAGGGCGCCCATGTTGGCCCTGGCCACCAGGGGAACTGGCGAGCCAAACAGGATGTCGGTGATGTCGGTGGACAGCATCGAGCCACCCCAGCCGTCGGCCAGGGCATTGCGCAGTCCAGCCATCAGGATGCTATCGTAGTCCTGATCGGTCCCCACGTTGGTGCGGTGCATGATGTCCACCACCTCGCGGTCTATGCCGCGGGGGGCGATGCCCAGCTTGCGCCAGATCTCCTGTCGTTTCCGGGGGGCGCGTTGGAGGTAGATCAACTCCCCCTTCTGCTGGCCGAATTCAGCCAGGGCCTTCTCTGCCACCTCCCTGGCGATTTCCATCGTCTCCCGGCCCTTAGTGGCTACACCCAGCAGCTCCGCCACCTCTAGCAGCTTGTTCACATCGCGGATCTCATAGTCGGGAGCTTCGCCCTCGGCAGCAGCGAGGAGGGTCAGGGCCATGTCGCGGCCATGATCGGAGTGAGCGGCGGCGCCGGCGGCTATCATGCGGGCTAACTTACGGGCAGCCACCGTCTCGATAGTAGCCCCGCAGATGCCTGTTTGGCCTTCCTTCACCAGGCGGCAGGGGCCCATGGCACAGTGAGCACAGCAAGCCCCCTTGCTTCCGATGGGGCATGGTTTCATTTCTTCGGCACGAAGGAAAGCAGTGGAAATGCCCTCCGCCTCAGCGATTTCCAGCATCGTCTTGATGGTTGGATCTATGGACTTGTTATTCGTCATTGGTCATATTCCTCTCTAATTCGCTATTCGCTATTCGCTATTCGCTATTCGCCGCTAATACTTACGGAAGTCCCCGGACATCTGCAAGTCGAGCATGTTAGTCTCGGTGACTCGCCTTATCGTCTTGAACCAGGCGGATTCGTCCTGCTTGCCCTCCGGCGGGCTGGGGATTTCCCAGTCCTCTCCTGGTCCATAGCCGGCTGCTCGAAGGGCCTCCTCTATCGCGCTTGGCTCCAGGCGGTCTGAATCATAGCCAACGACGACTCGCTTGAAAGCGCTGCTGACCAGGACATCCTCCACGCCATCCAATGGCAGCAAAGCTTCACGCACAGCTTGGACGTGATGGTCGGCGTACATCTTCGGCACGTGCAACACAGTCTTCTCCACGTTTGCGTTTCCTCCTCAGGGAATTAGTAACCAGTGACTAGGGACAAGGGACTAGGGACTAGGGACTAGGAACTAGGAACTAGGCCCTTGTCCCTTATCCCTTATCACTTGCCGCTAGGACAGCCCAAGGACCTTGCCGGTTTCCAGGTCTACGTCAATATCCATGAACACCGGGCGGGAGGGCAGGCCGGGCATGGTACGCATCGTGCCGCACAGCGGGAAGATGAAGCCGGCGCCCACGCTGGCCCGCACGTCGGTGATGGGCAACGTCCATCCACGCGGCGTGCCCTTGATCGCTGGATCGTGAGTGAACGAGAGGTGGGTCTTGGCCATGCAGAGCGGCAAGTGGCTCAACCCCATGTCGGTGAACAGCTTGATCTTAGCCTCGGCATCGGGGGTATAGTCCACCCCGTCAGCACGGTAGATCTCGCGGGCCACGGTCTCGACCTTTTCCTTGATCGTCATGTCGTCTGGGTAGAGGAACTTGAAGCTGTTCGGCTTCTCACAGGCTTTGACCACCGCCTCAGCCAGTGCCGCGCCGCCCTCGCCGCCCTTGGCCCACACCTCGCTGACCACGGCGTCCTCGGCGCCTGTCTCCTGGGCCCGCCGGCGAATCAGTTCGATCTCGGCGTCGGTATCGGTGGTGAAGCGGTTGATGGCCACCACCACCGGCACGCCGAACTTGAGCGCGTTCTCAATGTGCTGCAGCAGGTTAGGCAGGCCCTTCTCCAGTAGTTCCAGGTTCTCTTCGGTATATGCCTTGCTCAGCGGCTTGCCGGCCACGACCTTGGGGCCACCGCCGTGCATCTTTAACGCCCGAACGGTAGCCACGATGATCACACAGTTGGGGATCAGCCCTGAGACACGACACTTGATGTTCATGAACTTTTCCATCCCGCAGTCGGCGCCAAAGCCAGACTCGGTGACCACGTAGCCATCCGGTCCCATGATCTTGAGGGCGATCTTATCCGCTATGATGGAGCTGTTGCCCTGGGCGATGTTAGCAAAGGGACCACAGTGGACAAAGGCCGGGCTGCCCATCAGAGTCTGCATCAAGTTGGGCATTATGGCCTCCTTGAGCAGCACGGTCATCGCGCCGGCCACGTTCAGATCCTCGGCGGTGATCGGCTCCACCGGCCATTTGGAGCGCATTGCCCCTGAATTGCTCGTGCCGATGATGATGCGGCCCATGCGCTCGCGCAGGTCGGCCAGGCTACTGCACAGAGCCAGCGCGGCCATGATCTCCGAGGCCACGGTGATGTCGTACCCCACCTGGCGCGTGGGGCCGTCGTTCTTGTCACCCAGGCCGATGATAATGTTGCGCAGCGCGGCATCGGACACGTCCACCACCCGCCGCCACTGGATGGAGTAGGGATCAATGTTCAGGCGGAACATCCGCTCCTTATCTTCGTCGCTCAGATCGGAGGGCCTTTCTGACTCGATGCCCAGCTTCTTCAGCCGCTTGCGCATGGATGGCGTGTACTCGTCATTCGGGCAGAGCGCTTTAGCCAAGTAATCGGTACTCCACATGGCTTCCTTGGCCAGCCGGTTGTCAATGGCCGCGGCCAGCAGGTTGTGGGCCGCGCCGACGGCGTGGATGTCACCCGTCAGGTGCAGGTTAAAGTCCTCCATCGGCACGATCTGGGAGTAGCCACCGCCGGCCGCCCCACCCTTGATGCCGAAGGTGGGCCCCTGCGAGGGCTGGCGGATGCAGGTGAAGACCTTCTTGCCCAAATAGGCCAACCCCTGGCTCACGCCGATGGTGGTGACGGTCTTGCCCTCGCCCAGGGGCGTGGGGGTGATGGCCGTCACGTCAATGTACTTGGCATCGGGCCGATCCTTGAGCTTCTCCAGCACATCCAGGTGCACCTTGGCCTTGTACTTGCCGTACAGGTCCAGGTCATCCTCGGTGAGACCTATCTCCGCGGCCACCTCGCGGATGGGCCTCAGCCTGGCTGCCTGAGCGATCTTGATGTCACTCGGTACTGGCGACTTAACGTCTACTATCATGTGTGTGCCTCCTTATGAAATATTTTTTGATTGCTTTCTATCAAGCTGCTAACAACACCGCGTTATATTACCACAGGGAAGAGGGATTGTCAAACTGTTACTTCTGTCATTGCGAGCGACCGTAGGGAGCGAAGCAATCTCCTCTATAGCTGCCTGGGGATTGCTTCGGCGGAAAAGCGCCGCCTACTCAGAAACTTCCACCTGTCATTGCGAGCGAAGCGAAGCAATCCCCTACGTCGCAAGCTGGAGATTGCTTCAGGCGCAAACCCCGCGCCTTCGCAATGACAGGATGGGCGGTGGTTTCTGTCCCCTACGGATGGCGCGATGCGCCATGGAAAACTCGCAATGACACTAACGCGCCGCCTGTCGTCTGGCGGCCTCGAGCACGTTTTTCATCAGCATGACGTTGGTCATGGAGCCCGTGCCGCCCGGCACGGGGGTGATCATGCTGGCCACCTCCCTGGCGGCTTCAAAATCCACGTCGCCCACCCATTTGTCCCCTAGTTGATTGAAGCCAAAGTCAATGACCACAGCGCCGGGCTTGATCCAATCGCCTTTGATCATCTGCGCCCGACCCACGCCAGCGCACAGGATGTCGGCCTCGCGGCAGATAGCATCCAAATTGGCGGTGCGCGAGTGGCAGACAGTCACCGTAGCATCCTCCCGCAGCAGGAGAAGGGCCATGGGCTTTCCGACTATGTTCGAGCGACCGACCACCACAGCTCGCTCACCCTTGATTTCGACGTTGTGCCGCTTGAGGATTTCCAGCCCCCCGGCTGGCGTAGCTGGCACGAAGTAGTCGGAGACCCCCGGCGGCCTACCCACTGGAGCCACCTGGGCCAGCCGTCCGGCATTGGCCGGGTGTACACCGTCCACATCCTTGTCGGGCGACATGGCCTCGACAATAACCTCCGGCCGGATGCCTTTGGGCAGTGGCTCCTGAATAATGATGCCGTGCACGTCCTCGTCGGCGTTCAGGTCGGCTACCAGAGCCAGCACCTCGGCTTCGCTGGCCGCCTCCGGCAGGGCATGAAGCCCAAATCCCATCCCCCCCTTCTCAAAGGACTTCTGGATCATTTTAGCGTAGCTCACCGAGGCCGGATCCTCCCCCACCCGTACCACGGCGATGGCTGGGGTGAAGCCGTGCTTCTGCTTGAACTCGGCCACTTCGGTGGCAAGCTCTTCGGCGATGGTCTTGGCCAAGGGGCGGCCATCCAGGATTGTAGCGCTCATTCGTCGTCTCCTTTCTTCTCGCGGATCGCCCTCGCCGCAGCGAGGGGTTTTTCGGCCGGAACCTCGTAGGTCAGGACAGGGTGCTCCGCCTCCTCCTGTTCGTGCATCGGGTCGAGGACGTAGCGTTGGTACAACTGTGCCCTGATCTCATGGTAAGAATCGCCCTCGATGGTATAGATCTCCTCGGAGAGGCGGTAGCGGTCGGCGTGATCGGCGAAGACTTTGTCGTACTCTTCCAGCGGAGGGCCCACAGCTCCGAACTCTCTCTCCCTTGCAGCGATGTCACGCCATTCTCGCCAATTTACTTTCACATCACCAGCCCCGGCAACAGGGACAGCAACCAGGGGGGAGTCATGATAAGTTCTTTCGTAGACTGCTCCCGTATCCGTCCATCTTCCTTGCTCGTTTTTGGTCCGCAATATACGATATCTACTGAGCACCATGTTCTTTGCTCCTATCGAACCGCTTCAGCCGCTCGAGAAGCATCCATGCCCGTTCAATCTCGGCGTCTGTAGGAAAGAAGATGGGTAAATCGAGATCTGAGTTGAACAGCCTGTCGAAGTCCCATTTGGACGCATTAGCTCTGACCAACTCGCCAATGCCAACCCTTGCACCGAAGATTTCAGCGATCTTTCGCTGCAAGTAGGGATATTCGACCTGCAAGGCCTCTACGTGTGCGTCCTCGTTGTCTTGCAGGAACTTGTTGGCTCTTTGACGTGATCGCACCAGCAACCACCGATCCCGCTTCAGCAAAACACGTAGTTCAACTACCTCGTGCAGTAGCCCACTGGTGGCATAATAGCAGCCGCCCGAGATGTCGGCGTAAGTTTGCGAATTGGCCCCCTGCAGGAGCACCACGTAGCGTCGGGCGTTCTCGATCTCCTGCTGAGTGATACCATGCTCGGCCAGGACTTCCCGGTCGAAGTCAGCTAATCGGAAGGGCAAGGTTTATCGCCTTTTGCCTCTCGGATCGCCCTTGCCGCCGCGAGGGGCCTTTCCGGAACTTCATAGGTCAAGGTAGGATGCTCAGCCTGTTCCCGTTCGCGCATCGGGTCGAGGACGTAGCGCTGGTACAGTTTTGCTCTGATCTCTTGGTAAGAATCGCCCTCGATGGTGTAGATCTCCTCGGAGAGGCGGTAGCGGTCGGCGTGGTCGGCGAAGATTTTGTCGTATTCTTCCAGGGGGGGACCGAAGAGGCCATAGTCGTCTGCTTTCTTGTCAATAGCATTCCAGTCGCGCCAATACACCTTCTGGTCACCCACTCCAATGACAGGGAAGGCGTAGACGTTGCCACTATCGAGTTCCCTCTCATACACGAAGCCCAGTACTTCCCATGAGTCTGTCTGATCATCCTTCTTCGTGATGATTCTGTATCGGGTTAACATGGCGACCTCTCTTTGCACAACTTCTTCAGTTCTGAGAGCAACCTGCCAGCTCTGCTGACTTCTTCCGCCGTTGGCTCAAGGAACGGGAGCGGAAGCTCCGACTCAAGCAAGCGGTCGTAGTCGAACCGGATGGTATTGGCCCGAACCAGTGCGCCCAGGCCAATCTGTTCTTTCAACTGTTCTTCGATCACCCGTTGGAGATAGACATACTCCACTTTCAGTCCTTCTACGTGCGCATCCTCATTGCCTCGCAAGAATTTCCGGATCCACTGGCGGGATCTTATCAGCAGCCACCGGTCCCGTTTCAGCAGAATGCGCAACTCGATCACCTCGTGTAGCAGCGCACTGGTGCCGTAGTAACAGCCGGCGGTGATGTCAGCATAAGTTCTGGAATCGGTCCCTTGCAAGATAGCCACATAGCGCAAGACGTTCTCGATGTCCCGTGCAGTGATGTTGTAATGCTCGATAGCCTCACGGTCGAAGTCCGCCAATGGGAAGGGCCTCTCACAACTTGCTCACCACCAGGTCGTAGATCTCATCGCGCATGACGCCCTTGCCTTCTAGCAGGCTGTCGAGCTTGGCCCGCTTCTGGGCAGCGAATTCCTTGTCCTTGAGGGAGCCCAGGTTGATGAGCACGTTGAGGGCCGCGCTGCGCAGAGCGGCTTCGGCCATCAGCACCGCCACGCCAGCGTCGCTCACCGCCCACACGTTGCCCTTTTCGGCAGCGGGCCTGCACAGCTCCATGACCTTGACCGCCGCCTCGGCGATGCGCAGCGGCACGTCGGTGGCGACTTGCAGTGCCTCCTGCATGGCCTGGGCTCGCTCGGCCTTCTCCTCCTCTGTTCCGCGGGGCATCTTGGCCGCTTTCGAGTAGGCAGTGTAGGCTTCGACGTCTTCTTCCAGCAGGTCAGTCAGCTCCTTGCGCAGCGCCTCCGACTTTTCCAGTAATGCCTCAATGTCCCCCTGCACGTCGGCATATTTCTCCTTGCCCACGGTCAAGTTGCAGACCATGCTGATCAAGGCCGCGCCCAGAGCGCCTGACAGGGCGGCTACGCTCCCCCCGCCAGGGGCAGGAGCAGAACTGGCCAGCTCATCCAGAAAGGTGGTGACGGGTTTTTCGGTTAACATCATTGTTTCTCCCTTCGTTGGTGTATGAAACAAACTGGAGATAGTGAACAAAGGGGGCAATTCCCACAATTGCACGGGGCAGAGAGGACATCTTACAGCGGAGTTTAAGAGCTAAAGCTACAAGGGGGATGAGCTCGTACACATGTTTGATTGGGCTGAGGGGCACGCTTTCCTCCAAAGTTAGAATAGGCATCTTGACAGCATAAAGAGACAGGTCTATCCGCCCGTCTCTTGGCGTGAGGTATTATATCACAAAATTTTCTAAGAGGCAAATTAATTGGACAAAAGCGTCGTTTTGGGATATAATTAAGAAACAGGAGGTTTATCATGCTTGATCTCAATTTCATCCGTGAGAAACCAGACCAGGTTAAAGAGGCTCTGGTCAAATTGAACACCGCTGCACCCATTGACGAGATCCTGGCCCTGGACGAGGAGCGGCGCAGTCTGCTGACCGAGGTGGAAGCCCTGAGGCATCAGCGCAACGTCACTTCCGAGAAGATCGGGCGCATGGACAGAGGCGAGGAACGCCAGGCCCTCATCGCCGAGATGCGCCAGGTGGGGGAGCGCATCAAGACCCTGGATAGCCGGCTGAGCAACGTGGAAGAACGGCTTCAGGAAGCCATGCTTTTGGTGCCCAACATGCCCCACGAGACGGTGCCCATCGGCAAGGATGACAGCGAGAACGTGGTGGTCCGCACCGAGGGGGAACCACGCGAGTTCGACTTCGAGCCGCTGCCCCACTGGGATTTGGGGCCGGTGTTGGACATCATTGACTTCGAGCGGGGGGTGAAGCTTTCCGGCACGCGCTTCTATGTGCTCAAGGGCCCAGGAGCCAGGCTGCAGCGAGCGCTGATCACCTGGATGCTCGACCTGCACGTGAACGAGCAAGGCTACACCGAGATCTACCCGCCCTTTGTGGTCAAGCGAGAATGCATGGTCGGGGCAGGGCAGTTGCCCAAGTTCGAGGCCAACATCTACCACGACGTGGAAGATGACTTCTGGTTCATCGGCACGGCGGAGATCCCACTGACCAACCTGCATCGCGACGAGATCCTGGAGGCTGACCAGTTGCCGTTGTACTACGTGGCCTACTCCCCCTGTTTTCGCCGAGAGAAGTTCTCCGCTGGCCAGGACACCCGGGGCATCAAGCGCGGCCATCAGTTCGACAAGGTAGAGATGTACAAGTTCACCACTGCGGATACCTCTTACCAGGAACTGGAGAAGATGGTGGACAACGCCGAAGACGTGTGCCGTCGGCTGGGTATCCCTCACCGCGTAGTGCAGATGTGCAGCGGCGATCTGGGGTTCGCTGCGGCCAAGAAGTACGACATTGAAATGTGGGCCCCAGGCTGCGGCGAGTGGCTGGAGGTCAGCTCCTGCTCCAACTGCGAGGCCTTCCAGTCCCGCCGGGCCAACATCCGTTACCGCCCGGAGCCCGGCGCCAAGCCGGAGTTCGTCCACACCCTCAATGGGAGCGGCCTGGGCCTGCCCCGAACTCTGATCGCCGTCATGGAGAACTACCAACAGGCTGATGGCAGCATCGTCGTTCCTGAGGTGTTGCGGCCTCACATGGGGGGAGTGGAAGTGATCAGCTAGGCTACGTGAAACGTGAAACGTCAAACGTGAATCCCTGTCAGTAGGTCAAATCTGCTTGATGAAAGCAGAAACGCTCGGGAGTGCTGTGCACTTCCGAGCGTTTTCATTATGAGACCCTTGGGGTTTTCAAAACCCAAGGGTCTAGCGGACTAGTACAGGAACATCGGCTTGCCGTGAGCGTGCCAGACCTTGGGGCGATATTCCTCGATATCATACAGGGCCCGCACGTCCACCGTCTTGACCCCCAGCAATGGCGACTCTGCCGTCACGTCGGTGTAACGCCCGTCACGCAACGCCACCATGCGCCCGAACTTTTTCTGCGCGATCAGGTCCATGGCGATGTTGGCGTAGTTGACAGCAACCATAACGTCCAAAGCATCTGGTTCCCCGGAGCGCATCAAGTAGGCGACTTCCTGAATCAGAGTCGCTTCACCGGTTATCTCTTGCAGCCTGTCAGCGGTCATAGCACCGATGCCACCCAGCTTTTTGTGCCCATAGGGGTCAATCTTTTCGTCTTTGTGGACAATGTCCCCACCTATGATCCGGGCCCCTTCGGAAATGGTCATCATGGCGTAATTGCTGGGGTTGGCGCGTTTGTCCTGCATCAGCAAATCGGCCAGCTTCTCAATGTCGAAGGGCACCTCGGAGATGATGGCCCGATCCACGCCAGCCAGATACGCGGAAATGAGCGAGGTTTCCCCAGAGTGGCGACCAAACAGTTCGATGACCCCAATGCGTTCGTGAGAGCCACACGTGCTGCGCAGTTGGTGAATGAAATGGACACTGCGGGTGACCGCAGTCGAAAAGCCAATACAGTAATCAGTCCCAAAGACGTCGTTATCCATCGTCTTGGGGATGGACACGATCGGGAACCCTTTATGATGAAGCCGGGCGGCGTAACCCAGCGTGTCCTCGCCACCGATGGGGATCAGCACGTCAATCTTCAGGTGCTCCAGGTTCTTGAGCACATGAGGGGTGAAATCAAGAAACCCCTGCTCGTCAGGCTCTCGTTCCTCTGGCTTCAGGAAGGCAGGGGCTTGTGCAGGACGCACGCGGCTTGGGTTAGTGCGTGACGTATGCAAAAATGTGCCGCCAGTGCGGTCAATGGTGCGGGTGTTGGCCTTGTTCAGAGGCAGAACGCATCGCTGGTGCGTCTCGGGGCCGTCCGGGTTGTAGTGCAGCAGTCCCCACCAGCCACGCCGAATACCAATGACTTCGTGACCTTCACTCACGCCCCGATAGGTCACCGCCTTAATGGCAGGGTTTAGGCCAGGGACATCCCCACCGCCAGTTAGAATTCCAATCCTCATAAACCTCCTCCCAATTAGTTTGATCTACCCA
Organism: Chloroflexota bacterium; assembly: GCA_016875995.1. GTDB lineage: Bacteria > Chloroflexota > Anaerolineae > VGOG01 > VGOG01 > VGOG01. The sequence goes on along the minus strand of VGOG01000018.1, from coordinate 17,054 downwards.
AACTCACCGATGAACTCTTCGGCCTTGCCTACATCCTCCCGGCTGCCGATGAACAAGGGCACCCGCTGGTGCAGCGACGCCGGCTGGATGTGCATGATGTCCTGCGTACCGTCGGAGGCGCGTCCACCCGCCTGTTCGACGATGAAGGCCAGCGGGGCCGCCTCGTACAGCAGCCGGAGTTTGCCGCGCGGTTTCCTGGGGTCTTTGCTATCGGCCGGATACATGAAGATGCCACCCGCCAACAAATTGCGGTGAAAGTCCGCTACCAGCGTGCCCATATAGCGACTCGAATAGGGCCGGCCGATGGCCTCGCCTGCCCTGAGCATAATCGAAGGGTCGGGCGTCTTCAGATAATCCACATAGCGACGGACACCCTCACCCCAGTAATGATAGTTGCCTTCGTTGACACTGTAGTACTTGCCCCGAGGCGGAATCTGGATATCGGGGTGCGACAGCAAGAACTCGCCCACGGTGGGATCGAGGGTAAAACCATGCACTCCCTGCCCGCTGCTGTAGACCATCATAGTGCTGGAGCCGTAGACGATGTAGCCCGCAGCGACCTGTTTGTAGCCGGGCTGGAGCAAATCCTCCAAGGAGCCGCGGGGACCATCCGAGACCTTGCGATGGATGGAGAAAATCGTGCCCACGCTGGCATTCACGTCTATGTTGGACGAGCCATCCAGCGGGTCAAAGACGAGCACGTATTTGCCACAAGGGTACTGCTCTGGGATGGGAATGATGTCGGCTATCTCTTCAGAGGCCATGATGCACAACCGACCTGTATGGTCATTCATGCGGATAATGGTCTCATTGGCAAACACGTCCAGCTTCATGACCTGTTCGCCCTGGATGTTCTCTGCCCCAGCGAGGCCCAGGATTCCCGCCAAACCTGCTTTGTTCACCTCACGAGAGATGATCTTGGCCGCCAGGGCGATGTCGTACAGCAGATTGGTGAATTCGCCGCTGGCCTGGGGGAAGAATCGCTGCTGTTCCAGGAAGTGGCGCTCAATGGTGATAATCTTTGCCGTCATGGGACCTTGCTTTGTGAGAAAACTCCGTCAGGTGCCAGGCACTTCCGCAAAAGCCAACCTGCCCAACGCTGAAGACGATTTGGAAAGCGCTTTTGCTTTGAAATCTTCGGTGAAAGTGCCTGGCACCCGATCGCTCCCTGCTACTCTTCGGCATGTCCAAGTTCTACACTGCGATACTGCCTGGGCGGACTTTTGAAGCCGCCACCAGAGTCAATGCGCTCGTTGCTCCCGAAAAGACGGACCTTTTCCCGCACCGCTTCTTTGATATTTTCGCGAGAGATGCTCAGGTACTTGCGCGGATCCACCTCATCGGGATGCTTATCGAAACCATCCCTCATGCCTCGCACAAAAGCCTGATTCAAGTAAGTCGCCACGTTGACCTTGCAGATGCCGTGCTCGATAGCTTCGAGCACGCTCTCGTGCTTGACGCCCGATGAGCCGTGCAAAACCAGCGGTACCCCAGCCTGCTGGCGGATGGCCTCGATACGAGAGATGTCCAGATCAGCCTGGCGTGATTTCATGGCATGAACCGAGCCGACGGCCACCGCCAAAGAGTCGGCTCCGGTCAACTCGATGAACTGCTTAGCCTGGTCGGGGTCAGTCATGGCCGCTTCCACTTCTTCGAGGGTCACGCCATCCGTGGACTGGAGCACACGGCCCAACTCCGCCTCGACAGGGATACCGACGATGTGAGCGATCTCACAGACCTTCCTGGTGATAGCTACGTTCTCTTCGTAGGGCAGCTTGGATCCATCGAACATCAGGGAGGTGAAGCCAGCGCGCAAACACAGTACATTCTGCTCGAAGCTGGTGCCGTGGTCCAGGTGGAGAACCACGGGAACGTCAACCTGGTTAGCGGCGATCTTCACCAGGCCAACCGCGTAATCCAGACCAGCGTAGCGGATAGCCCCCTGACTGACCTGCAGGATGACCGGTGCGCGTTCCTCCTGGGCAGTCTCGATGATGGCCTGCACCATCTCCATGTTGTTAGCGTTGAAAGCGCCCACGGCGAAGCGTTCGGCCAAAGCGAGCTGTAGTATTTCCTTGCTGGTTACTAAGGGCATTGGCAATCACCTTTCTGAAGCTAAATAGTAATTCCTGTGGCACGTTTCGCTGGTCGTCTAGGCCGTGAACGCTATCGCCCCACGCGACGGCAGGCAAATCAAAAGTGGCTTCCAACAGAATCGCCTTTCGCACCAAAGCAGTGATGAATTCAATCCGCTCTTCTTCGAGTATGTATTTGTCAAAACCTTTCCGCCGCAAGACCTCGTTGATTTCATCTACTGTTGCCTGCGAGACCAGCAACTTTCCTTGTTTAACGGCTTTGTCGAATGCTTGACGCACTACCGACTGCTTTAACAGTACCGCGCTGACAATAGCACTGGTGTCGAAGACGAAGCGCAAGTCAGTTAGCATTGAGTAGCGACTCCAATATTTCGGGCGTTAGCCCACGCACTTGAGCCTTCTCACTAATCTCATCCATTATTACCTGGAGTGGTCGCGGGGATACCGCAAATTCCCGCAACCACAAACTCAAGAGTACGTGCAATTTCCTTTTGTCCTCAGAGGATGCTCTTGTGTAAATCCGCGCAGTTTGGGCATCCAGCGGGATAGTGATATTCGCAATTGTCATTTTGCTCATCTCCTTGCCTGCACAGCGGCGTGCCCGACTTGGGCGCAACCGTGATTTACTCTCCGTTCGCCGGGAGAAATCTCGACACCAATACAGCAAGCTGCATTTAAGTTCTAGGGCAACCTTTGGCGGGAGTCACTTCTAGCTTTTCTCAGCGAAAGCTGGTATAATACAATAGTGCCGAAGGTGGGACTCGAACCCACATGAGGTTATAGCCTCAACGGTTTTTGAGACCGTCGCGTCTGCCTGTTCCGCCACTTCGGCCTGGCAGGTGTTTCTACTTGGGAGAAACCAGGTTTTTTCCCTTACTCACATGGACGCGCTGTTGCTTTTGAAGCCTTCCGCAGTGTGGAAAGCCACATTCTCTTAGCCAAAAACCTGGTTTCTGGACTTCGCCATAAAGTATAAGCCAATAAGTAGATTTAGTCAAGTCATTTTGGTCAAGCACAGCGGATGGACGAAAAGGCCCTCATTGACGCCGCACGCCGGGGCGACGTCAGCTCCTTCAACCAATTGGTGCTCAGCTATCAAAGCATGGCCTACAACGTGGCCTATCGTATCCTGGGGGACCGCGACGCGGCGGCCGATGCCACTCAGGAGGCCTTCCTTTCCGCCTTCCAGGCCATCGGTAAGTTCAGGGGCGGGTCCTTCAAGGCCTGGGTTCTACGCATCGTCACCAACGCCTGCTACGATCAACTGCGTCTCAAGCAGCGGCGGCCAACTGCGTCTCTCGATGCCCTCCTGGTGCTCGAACCCGCCCCCATTCGGCCCCTCACCGATCCTGGGGAGTCGCCTGAGGAGTACACCCTGCGCCAGGAGCTGAGCATGGCCCTCCAGGTTGGCATCGGCACCCTGCCGCCAGACCAACGCGTTGCCCTGGTCCTTTCCGATGTCCAGGGGCTGAGCTACCAGGAAATTGCCGAGGTAACTGGGGCCTCTTTGGGTACGGTCAAATCACGCCTGAGCCGCGCCCGGGGCAAACTGCGAGATTGTCTGTTAGAGCAGGGGGAACTTTTGCCCTCTCAATACCGTCTTAAGAACGAGTGAGTATCTGGCTATCGAAGTGAGCAAATGATGTTGAATCGTCTATTCAAATCCGAGCATCAACGTGTCGCAGATGTGCTCTCTGCTTACATTGACGGAGAGCTCTCGCCCAAAGAGCAAGCCAGGGTGGAAAAGCATCTGGCGCAATGCGCCGCTTGTGCTCAGGACCTGCACACTCTGCGCCAGACAGCGGCCCTCCTGGAACAGTTGCCCCCCGTGGCCGTGCCTCGTTCCTTTGCCATCCGCCCCGCCCCGGCTGCCCAGCGAGTCGGTCTCTTCCAGGCGAGGCGAACCTACGTTTTCCTCAGAAGCGCCACCGTTGTGGCCACGATCCTCCTGGCGGTGGTGCTGGCTGGAGATGCCTTCTTCACCGGCCTGGCTCCCTACCTGGCCCCGGCCAGGGAAATGGCAGTTCCGGCCGCCGAGGTTGTGCCAGAGGTGGAAGTGGAGAAGGCGGTGGTCGAGACTGTCGTCGAGAGGGAGATGGTGGTGGCAGAAGCCCTCCCCGAAGCGTCAATCGTTGAGGGCGAGCCTGCTTACGCGGCTACGCCCTCGCCCGCTCCGGCCGTGGCGGCCAGGGAAATGGAGGCTGCCGACACCCCACCTGCGGTCGAAAAGGAAGCGCTGGCCGAGGCTCCACTACGTCCTACAGAGGAACAAATTGCAGCTACGGCCATTCCAACGCCATCGCCAGCAGACGCGATTGCTACACCGGAGCCTGCCTTCACGCCCACAGCCGTTGTCAAAGCCCCGCCCCAGGAGCCGACTATCCCGGCTGCTGCCCGCCCCAGCAGGTTAGGATTGGTACTATTGCGCGTTGCCGAAGCCGGCCTGCTATCGCTAGTCCTCGTTTTAGCCATAGCCACGCTAGTTGCCAAACGCCGCCAGGGCGCTGGGTGAGGATCGAAACAGCACGCCCGGTTGAGAGGCGTCTCCGACGCCGACGGCTAAAAGAGCAATGCCTGGCGTTTTACTTGGCGTGTTCCACAGCTCTTGTCTCACGGATGACGGTAACTTTGATCTGGCCTGGATACTGCAGGGTCTCCTCCACCTTTTTGGCGATATTCTTGGAGAGACGTATAGCGGCCAGGTCATCAATCTCTTCAGGTTTGACCATGATCCTTATCTCGCGGCCGGCCTGAATGGCATAAGCCTGAGCCACACCCTCAAAGGAATCGGCTACCTCCTCCAGGGCCTTAACGCGCTTGAGATAGCTCTCCAGGCTTTCGCGGCGAGCACCAGGCCGGGCCCCGGAGATAGCGTCGGCGGCCTCGACCAGGATAGCCTCCAGGCACTGGTACTCTTCTTCGCCGTGGTGAGCGGCGATACAGTTGACGATTTTCTCGGACATGCCCAATCGCCTGGCTATATCGGCCCCGATGAGAGCATGGGGGCCATTCACTTCGTGGTCAACAGCTTTGCCGATGTCGTGTAAAAGCCCCGCCTCCTTAGCCAGAGCAACATCAGCCCCCAACTCGGCAGCCATCATCCCCGCGAGATGAGCCGTCTCCAGCGAATGAGCCAAAACGTTCTGGCCGTAGCTGGTGCGGAACTTGAGCCGGCCCAGCAACTCGATCAGCTTAGGGTGCAAACCGGGCACACCAACCTCATAAGCTGCTTGCTCCCCTTCCTCGCGGATGATAGTCTCCACTTCCTCGTGAGACTTCTCCACTGTCTGCTCGATGCGGCCGGGGTGGATGCGCCCGTCCAGGATCAGCTTGTTCAAAGCCACACGGGCTACCTCGCGCCGTACAGGGTCAAAACAGGAAAGGAGCACTGCTTCGGGGGTGTCATCAACTACCACGTCTACCCCGGTGGCCTTTTCGATGGCTCTGATGTTGCGCCCGCCGCGGCCAATGATGCGCCCTTTCATCTCATCGGCCGGCAGAGGCACCATGGAAACTGTTTTTTCCGCCACCTGATCGGAGGCGAACCGCTGAATCGCCAGCGTGATGATCTCCCGCGCCCGACGCTCCGCTTCCTCTTTGGCCTGGGCCTCTACCTCCCTGATCACGCGAGCCATATCCTGACGAGCTTCCTCCTCAATGTTCTGCAACAGCAGCTCTTTGGCTTCCTCCCTGGTCAAGTTCGATACCCTCTCCAGCTCCTGGATGATCTTTTGGTACTGCCTATCCAGCTCGTTCCACGTGCGATCCAGCTTACTCTGCCGCTTGTTGAGCTGCTGCTCTCTCTTATCAATGCTTTCCATCTTGCGGTCGGTAGCCTCGCGCTGCCTTTGTAATCTTTCCTCCTCTTTCTGGAGTTCGAGGCGCTTTTTCTTGGCCTCGGCCTCGGCCTGGTCGCGGAACTTCAGGGCCTCGTCCTTCGCCGCCAGCACCAATTCTTTGGACTTAGTTTGAGCCTCGTCCAGTAACCGCCTGGCCTCCGCCTCGGCCGATTCCGCACGCGCCCGGCTCAGATATCGGTTTAGCAGATAGCCCAGGATCAAGCCAAACGAGAAGGTAATCACCACAACTGCAACAGTCAAAGATAATCCATTCATCTCCCATCCTCACTTTCATGAATATTTTCACCCTCCGCTCTAAGTTCCTGCCAGGCACGTTCCACTGCCAGGTTAACCACCCCATGTGGAAAGCCTCGTCGCAACAGGTACGCACCCAGCTTCTGGCGGAAGGATACCCAGTCCAGGTGGGCCAGCCTGCGGCCTCGTCGAAGCGCAACTCGATAGGCGCTTTCTTCCTCATCGAGGTCCGTCAGCGCTTGAGCGATGGTTTCCTCGCTCAGGCCCTTTTGACGAAGTTCATAGCGTAACACGCGCAAACCGCGCGGATTAAAGTTCTCCCTGTTCTCCACCCAATAACGGGCAAAGGCCAGGTCATCTAACAGCCCAGCTCTCGTCAGGCGCGCGACCACTTCTTCTTCGATGGCAGGGGACACGGCCTTGCCCTGCAGATAGCGGCGCACCTCGGCTTCGCTGCGTGGGCGGTAGGATAATAAGCGCAGAGCGCGGTCGTGGGCCTTTTCAAAGGAATCCCTCTCCTGCAGCTCCTCGATGTCCTCATCGAAGAGCACCTGGCCACACTGCAGCCTGGCCGCCTCAATGGCCGCCAAACTGAAGGCGTAGCGCCCGTCCAAGTAGACGTTGACCCGCTGGGGGTTCCTCTTTTGGGCCTTCAGGGCGGTTATCGTTCCGGCCATACTTACCCCAAAACGTGATTACTCAGGTTGTCATTGCGAGCGAAGCGAAGCAATCCCCAGGCTGCAAGGAGGAGATTGCTTCGTCGCAAAAATGCTCCTCGCAATGACACAGTCTGAGCAGTTACCCCAAAACAAAAATAGCCGTAGCAATCAATTGCCACAGCTATCGCTAAGCTTGCACGTTGGAGCGCCTATTGCTTCGGCTCGCCCTAAACAACGAACGAAGAGGACCTCAATTTGTCACGCACCCGATTCGCCCCTTCGTGGCATTCGCCTCGACTCGGATGAGGGAGGTCGCCTGGGCGAGCTCAACACCAGATGTCCAATGGCACAGGCCTGAACACAAATCGTAACCCTTCCGGAAGATGAGGAGGGTAGATTCAGATCTAGCGGGATAACCAGGTAAATATCCATACCCAATAGTTCCAAGATTTCCAGCAGAGGCGGCTCCCATGCCGCCGGTTCACGGGCGTGGGAGCCCACTCGGCCAAGATTTGGATCTACTGATACCCTTGCGCAGGGAAGAATGGTAAAATTACGCCCTTATATGCCGTGCCAATGGGACTACACTGACATTTCGCAATTGATAGCTGTAGCTCAGGAGCCATTGGTAGATAGAGCAGAGGCTCCTCCGTCTTCAAATGGTTTGTACATCAGCAGGGACCATCGGATTTCCCCGCCGGTCCCTTCAGAACACGCTCAGCAGCGAGGTCAGTCTTCGTCCGCTGAGCTGGGAAGGACTTCATCAACTTCTTGGGCCAGAGGTACGTAATCTCTCTGCGCCAGGCCGGCCATCTCCCGAACCTTGTTCTCGATCTCCAGGGTCAGCTCAGAGTTACCTCTCAAGAACTCCTTGGCGTTCTCCCGGCCCTGGCCCAGACGAGTCTCGCCGTAAGAGTAGTAAGCGCCTTTCTTCTCGACCACCCCCATCTCGGTGGCCACATCGAGAACGTCCCCTATCCGCGAGATGCCCTCGTTGTACATGATGTCGAACTCAGCAGCCCTGAACGGGGGGGCCACCTTGTTCTTCGTCACCCGAATCTTGGTGCGATTGCCAATGACCTCTCCCGCCTGCTTGATGGATTGCACCCGCCGCATGTCCAGGCGTACTGAGGAATAGAACTTCAAGGCTCTGCCCCCTGAGGTGATCTCTGGGTTGCCGAAGAGTACTCCAATTTTCATCCTGAGCTGGTTGGTGAAGATCATGGCCGTATTGGACTGCTTTATAGCGCCTGAGAGCTTTCTGAGGGCCTGGCTCATCAAGCGAGCCTGCAGACCAATGTGAGCGTCGCCCATCTCCCCCTCGATCTCGGCCCGGGGCACGAGCGCGGCCACCGAGTCAACAACCACTACGTCTATCGCCCCCGATCTTATCAGCGCCTCGGCTATCTCCAGGGCCTGCTCCCCTGTGTCCGGCTGGGCGATGTAAAGCTGGTCCACGTTCACCCCACATTTCGCGGCGTAGGCGGGGTCGAGGGCGTGCTCCATGTCAATGAAAGCGGCCACGCCGCCCATCCTTTGGGCTTCGGCCATGATGTGGTAGGAGAGGGTGGTCTTGCCCGCCATCTCAGGGCCATAGATTTCGGTCACCCTTCCTCTGGGAATGCCCCCCACCCCCAGAGCGATGTCCAGGGAGATGGAGCCAGTGGGGATGGCCTCCACATCCAGATGGGTGGCCTCGCCCAGCCTCATGATGGCCCCATCGCCAAAACGCTTCTTGATGTTGAGTAAGGTGGTCTCCAATGCCTTCCCACGTCCCTCGTTTACCATATCCTTGTCTCCTGTATCTGACTTGTATTCGGTTAACCGTTTCTCCCACCAAGCCCTTGTAAGCCTGGCTCATTGAGCAAGCCGGTTGGCCACTTACGCTGCCCGGTTAAGCCTTTTCATCAGCCGTGACTTGCAGCGAGCGGCCTTGTTCTTGTGGATGATACCCTTCTCGGCCGCCTTGTCCAAGGCAACGATAGCGCGTTGGACCTCCTCCCTGGCCTCCTCGATCTTCCCCTCAGCGATGAGCCTCCTGGTCTTATTGATAAAGGTTCGAGCTCGGGAGCGAAACACCCGGTTGCGCTCTCGTTTCCTGGCCGAGCTCCTGATTTGCTTCATAGCTGATTTAGTGTTAGCCAAAACCTCGCCTCCCTCTTCAAATTGCTGTAAGTATACACCATGTTGGCAAATTTGTCCAATTCTTTTCACCAGGGGCCAGGCACTTCTAAAAGTGCCTGGCCCCTAGTCACCACGAGTATTCGTCCATCAGTCTACCATCGGCGTCGTACAGGTAAACCGTGTCGTGGACGTTACTCCAAATGGCCTGGCTACTACCCCAGTAAAGATCGGTAGCTGTATCCGTCTCTTTGCCGCTGTGCAATCTGACGCTTGCTCCCGGCCTCAGGACGAATTCGGGGAAGGTGTACCATCTGTTGGGCCTCTTATTGACACGCCAGCCCGTCATGTCCACGGGGTGCTCGGTTTGATTAGTAAAGCAAACGTATTCTTCGTTGAGGTTAAGGTGGTCATTTCCAGGCGCATCAAACTGGGAGCAATCCGGATCAATGACCACCTGGCCCGGCGAAGCCGGCGTCAGGATAGGTCCCCATAGCCCTCGTCCAGCCTCTCGGGCCTCTCGCTGCAGTTCCAGGAAACGCTCCTGGTATTTGACATCCGGCGGATAGGTGGATACCTGGGCGTACCCATGTTGCACGAGGTAGGCATTTACGAAGGTGTCTCCCACGTAGACGTAGCGCAGCAGGCGCCCGTAGCGATCCGTCTCCGAGACGTCCTTCTCCAGAAAGACCGTCTTGCCTTCTACCAGCTCCTTGTTCTTCTCATAGGCTTCCTGAGCAAAATACTCCACTGGCTTCGTGGGATGGTGCAGCTCAGGGGTGTCTATGCCTATGTAGCGAACCTTGTAGCTCTTTTCCTCGATTTTTACCTCAATGGTGTCTCCATCAATCACTCTGGCAACCGAAGCCTCGGTAAGGCCGGGCGGCCTGGTCGGCGTTTGCTCACAAGCGACCAATGAAAGAGCCAGAGCTATGCAGATGAGAGACAATCGAACGAGTTTTCTCATATACCTATCTCCTCCCACCTCCCCACACACAGCAGCCGCAGCCACCGCAGGTGAATAGAGCCCACACCGCCAGGCCAACCCAGGTGGCCACGCTGATGCCCAACCCAACCTTCCAGGATAGAGGCTCGAAAACGAGACGCACCTCGTGGTAGCCTGGCTCCAGGTAGGCGGCGCGGAAAGCATAGTTGGCCCGCAGAACCGGCGCAGCGCGGCCGTCCACGTAAGCCCTCCAGCCCGGATAGTAAACCTCGCTCAGGACGAGATAAGCCTCTGTCAGCGTGTTGGCCGTGAGATGGATGGAACTGGGCCGATAAACCGTAATGTCCAAAGATTCGCTGCTCCCTTGCTCCCCTACTCCCTTGCTCCCCTGCTCCCCTGCCCCCCTGCTCCCCTGCTCCTCTGCTCCCCCGCTCCCCCGCTCCCCTGCTCCCCTGCTCCCCTGCAATGCCTTGCCTCCCTCCACGATTACGCTACTGGCCGGGTCGAAGTCGGGGTCTTGAATGGCAACGAAAGCTCCCTCCTGATCGGGCACCACTATGGCTTGGTGGACGAGGATGGCTCGCGGCAGGGCCCTGGTGTTCAGGTAGATGTTAACCTGAGGGTCACCGTCGAAGACGGGCACGAACTTGTCCCAGTCCAGGGGCACGTCCTTGTGGCCGATGACGTACTTGGCGTTCACGAAGTCGTACAGACGGGAAGACCGAAGGCCCCGCAGGCCCACGGCGTCCCAGTAGCGCTTATAATCGGCCAACTGAAGCGGGTTCCAGATGCCCGAAACGTCGAAGAGGCCGTACAGCAGGCTGGCGTTGGGCTGCCAAACGTCCCAGACGCCCGTTCCTGTGTCTATCCGATAGTAGCCAGGGTCCGATTTCAAGAATTCGATGGCCTCAGGATGCTGGAAGCCCACCGTGGGGTCGTTGTGCTCAAGATCAATATAGGCCCCCATGCTGAAAAGGTCAAGAGCGATCAGGCCCACAGCTAATCCACCCACGGCCCGCTGCCCCCAGCGGTAGCGACGCAGGTAGAGAATAGCCAGGCTGGCCGCCAGGATCAACAGGAAAAACACCAGGCCGTTGACAGCACCCACCGTCCTTTTGTAGATCATCACGTCCTTGCCCTGAGCGGTCAAGATAGCATGATAGCCCAGGGACAGGCCAATGACCGCTATGCCTGACCAGACCCAAGGCGCTGCCTTCAGCAGACGGCGGAACACGACGCGCATCCCGTGACTCAGCGGCCGCAGGAGAGCATCCAACCCAAGGGCGGCCAGGGTGGCCACGGAAAAGTCGAAGAGGTAGATAAAGCGGGCCGGAGCACGCACCTTGTCGAAGCCGGGCAGCAGGTAAAGCCAGCCGTGGAGGATGGCATGACCGCCAAAAGCTAACAGGAGCGAGATAATGGCCAGGCCCAGAAGAAAACGGGTCAGCCTGTCCCGCCTGAAAAGGACGGCCAAAGCCGCCAGGATGAGGGGCAAAACGCCGATGTAGCCCACCTCCACCCGATCCCAGGGTCCCCAGAAGCCTGCTGGCCCGCGTCCGAAGAAGCCGGGGATGAGCAGCCCTACCAGCCCCACCGGCGGTAGAGAATATCGGCTGGCCTCCTGGTAACTCAGCTCGGCCCGCACGGTGTGGCCGGCCATCTCGTAGCTGGGGATGAGGGCCAGGGCAGCGAAGCAGAAGGCGATGAGGTAACAGGGCAATAAGTAACGAGTCAACGAGTGAAGGAGGAGTCGTCCGCGCTGATAGAGCGTGTACAGGGCCAGGGCGAGGGCGATGAACAACGTGATCTGGATGTGTCCGGCCAGGGTGGCCATGCCCAGCAAGGACCCGGCGGTAACAACTTTGCCTGGTCGCTGCTCGGTCAGGGCCCGCTGGTAGCAGAGGAAAATGAGGGGCAGCCAGGCGGCCACGGCGATCATGTTCAAGTTGCCGAAGTGGGTGATGAACAGGTCGGAGAACATGAAGGCGATGGCGCCGGCTAAGGCAGCGGAGCGTCGTAGATTCGTAGATTCGTAGGTTCGTAGGTTGCGAAGGCAGGTGTACATGAAGACGCCGGCCAGGAAGAAGTGAAAGACCGCCATGAGCTCCATCCTGGGGTAGGTAATTTCGGGGAAGAGGAGGAAGAAGAGGAGGTTGACAGGATAAAAGAGGCCCGACTGGTTGTCGGCGGCGAAGGGGGCACCGCCGTAGAGATAGGGGTTCCAGAGAGGCACGATACCGCGCCTGAGATTTCGGGCCGCGAAGTGGTAGAGAGGATAGAGGAAGGAAACCAGGTCGCCGCCCCCGGCAGGCATCCAGGTATCGGTAGTGAAAAAGAGCCGCCAGAAGAAGCCCAGGGTGGCTAGAGCTATAATGCCCAGGGCCAGTACGTCGCGGTGATAGTCCTTAGCTAACCGTCCTCGACGGTGCAGCCAGCAAGCGACAGCATAAGCTACCAGCCACAGGCCAAAGAGACCCAGCAGCCAACCTCCTGGCAAAAGCAAGATGCCCTCCCCATATCCGACTATTTCACCTGCTCATATTCTATAACCACAAGCTCAACTTGTCAAGAAGGTCGAAAGAACTTCTGCCGACCTACTTAGAACACGCAACATTCCCGGCCTTGCACGATGCTCAGGCCCAACTCCTTGGCCAGTGGCACGGCCTCGCGGGCCGGGCTCACGATTTTATTGACGCCGGCCCGCACGGCCAGGGAGTCCAACTGGGCTCGATACTGACCGTGAGGCCGCATGCAGCCCAGGTGAAGGGGCCTGTCGGGGAAGCGTAACCGGGCTTCAGCCAGGATATTGACCACGTCCTCGATGGGCGGCGGCTGGCAATAGGCGTAGCGGGTGCCGGCCGTTGGTATGAAGACGATGAACACCAGACCATCTACTCCCAGCTCCTGGAGCTTTTTCATAGCCGGATACTCGTGGCCGATGGCGCCCCCACGCAGGCCGATGGTGATGTGAGGAATCACCCTGGTGTGTCGGCGAAGCATCCGGTAGGTTTTCACGTAGTCGGCGACAGTGCAATCGAGGCCGTAGACCTCGTGGATGGTCTCGTCGTCGCCCACGAAATCGAAGGAAACGACGTCGGTGTAAGGAGCGATGACCAGGAGGTCCGCCTCTCCGATGAGGCCCACGTGCCAGTTCATCTTGCGCCCCTGGCGGATGGCCTTTATCTGCTCCAGATAGCGGGTCACGGGCACGCGCCCTGAGGCGTCGCAGCCGCCGGAGATGAGGCAACTGGTGGCCCTTCCCACCTCTGCTCGCCAGACAGGGATCATGTGTTGAAGGTAATACCCGCCACAGTGGGCGCAGTCCAGGTCGCAGTGATGACCAGTGAGGCTGATGAGTGCGGTATCGAGCGGATAGACGAACACGATTTCTGAGGGAAGGTGTGCCTGTCTGACCCGCCAGGCCTCTGCCAGGCGCTCGTGCATAGTATCTTTAGCTTCCAATTGTTGACCCTGCTTTCCCCTGGGATTTACACGGTTCGTCCTGAAGTATAGCAAATCTAAAGCGAGTTGGCAAGTATGATTCGTCAAGAGAATCGGGTTGTGGTATAATAGAGTGCCAGAAAGAGAGAGGCCATGTCGCTTGATTTTGAGTTGCTCGAAAAAGACCCCCACAGCCAGGCTCGCGCCGGCGTGATACATACCCCGCACGGCCAAATTCCCACCCCGGTCTTCGCCCCGGTGGGCACTCAGGCTACGGTCAAGGCTGTCTCGCCACGCGAGCTCCGAGAGCTAGGCGCCTCGCTCATCCTGGCTAACACCTACCATCTCTATCTGCGCCCTGGCCCCGACACGATAGCCAACCTGGGAGGGCTGCACGATTTCATGGGTTGGGACGGGCCCATCATGACCGACTCCGGCGGCTTCCAGGTGTTCAGCTTAGCGCGCCTGCGGGCGTTGGACATGACGGGCGTGACCTTCCGCTCCCACCTGGACGGCTCCGAGCATTTCTTTACCCCGGAGAAGGTTATTGATATTCAGGGGAAACTGGGAGCGGACATCGTCCTGTGCCTGGATGAGTGCCCGGAACCATTGGATTACGATTACAACGTCCAGGCTCTGGAGCGCACCCACCGCTGGGCCGAGCACTGCCGGGCCGCTCACACTCGCCGCGATCAGGCCCTCTTCGGAATCGTGCAGGGAGGCGCTTTCGCCGATCTACGCCGCCAAAGCGCTGAGTTTATCACCGCCCTGGATTTTCCCGGCTACTCCATCGGCGGCCTGTCGGTGGGAGAGCCAAAGGAGGTGATGCACGAGATGCTGGAGGTGACCGTGCCCCTCTTGCCTGAGGACAGGCCCCGCCACCTGCTTGGCGTTGGCTCCCCTGAGGATTTCTTCGAGGGTGTAGCCCGCGGCATTGACATCTTCGATTGCGTCTTGCCCACCCGTATCGCCCGCAATGGCGCGGTCTTCACTCGCACTGGTCGCCTCAACATCAGGAACGCCCAATACGCCGACGATCCCGCTCCTATCGAAGAAGGGTGCGACTGCTACACCTGCCGCCACTTCTCCAGGGCCTACCTCCGCCACCTGGTCATGGCCAAGGAGATGTTGGGCTTTCGCCTGGCTACCCTGCACAACCTGAGCTTTATGCTGAACCTGGCACGTGAGATCAGGGAAGCGATCCTCGCCGGCACCTTTTCTGCTTTAAAGAAGGAATTCCTGGCCCATTACGAGATCGTCCCCCACGAAGCGCGGCAGCGGAACAGGGAGGCAAGGGGTAAGGGATTAGGGACAAGGGACCAGGGGTAGGGAAGATGAATCTTGTTCAAGCCCTCGTCCTGGGCATCGTACAAGGGGCCACCGAGTTTATACCCATCTCCAGCTCGGCACACCTGGTGCTGGTGCCCTGGCTCCTCGACTGGCCGGAGCCGGGCCTGGCCTTTAGTACCATCGTCCATTGGGGCACCCTGGTGGCCGTCCTGGCCGTATTCTGGCGCGACCTGATTGCCCTGGCCAGGGCCTGGGCGAGGAGCCTGGTGGAGCGCAATCTGGATCAGGCACAGGCCCGCCTGGCCTGGCTGATCATCGTGGGCACCCTGCCTGCCGCCCTGATAGGCTTTCTTTGGCAGGATTTCTTCGAGAGCCTGTTCAGCTCTCCCGGTCGGGTAGCGGCTCTCCTGCTGGTCACAGGAACCATCCTGGCCATCAGCGAGTGGCTGGGCAAGCGACAACGTTCGATGGGTGATCTAAACTGGCTCGACTCCGTACTCATTGGCCTGGCTCAAGGCCTGGCCATTGCTCCTGGCATCTCCCGCTCAGGGGCGACGATGGCCACGGGATTGCTGCGCGGGGTCAAACGGGAGACGGCTGCCCGCTACAGTTTCCTTCTCGCTACTCCGATCATCCTGGGAGCCGGGCTCCTGCCACTGACAGAACTTTTTCGGGCCGAAGCCGTCGGGGTGCAGTTGCCGCCCCTCGTCGTCGGCTTCCTGGCGGCGGCGATCAGCGGCTACCTGTGTATCAGGTTCCTCCTGGCGTATCTTCAACGGGGCAGGCTCTACGTTTTCGCCATCTACTGCTGGCTGGCGGGGATCGTGTCTCTGACCATATTCTTGATGAGAGGTTAGATTGGCAAGGAAAGACATCGGCACAGTCCTCTGTCTGATGGGCCTCTTACTCTTGGTGGGCTGTCGAGGTTCGATAGAACCGCCGCAGCCCGTTCACCTCAAGGTGGCGGGCTCTACCTCGATGCAGCCTTTGCTAAAGGAGCTGGCCCAGGCTTATGCCGAACGCCACCGCCACGTGACCATCGCCGTGGAGGGGCGGGGCTCATTTCTGGGAATCGAGTTGGTTGGCCAGGGTCAGGTGGACATCGGGATGAGCTCGTGGAAAGGGCCGGAAGACACGTCGCTCTGGTCAACGCCCATTGCCCTGGACGGCATCGCCATCGTCGTCCACCCCCAGAATCAGGTGAAAGGGCTGACGTTGCTCCAGCTCAGCGACATCTTCCTCGGCCGGGTCTGGGACTGGAGGGACGTGGGAGGGCAGGCGGGGGAGATCGTGGCGATCAGCCGCGAGGATGGTTCGGGGACGCGAGCGGTTTTCGAGGAGATGGTGATGAAGGGCAAGCGGGTCACCCCGACGGCGATAGTCATGCCCAACAGCCAGGCCGTGGTGGAGTACGTGGCGCAGCATCCAGAGGCTGTCGGCTACGTGTCCATGGGCTATCTCTCAACTCAGGTGAAGGCTCTGGAAATCGAGGGGATGGCCCCGACCCCGAAGAGCGTCCGCCAGGGAGCCTACCACTTGTTTCGCCCCCTCTTCCTGATAACACGCGGGGAGCCAACGGATGAAGTCAAGGGCTTCGTTGATTTCGTCCTCAGCTCAACGGGGCAATCCATCGTGGGGAGAAAACACGGGCGAGTGCGGGAGTAACTCCAGCGCTACGAGAGAAAGGGGTTGCCGCGCCGCTCGCGGCCGATGGTGGTCGCCGGGCCGTGGCCAGGGTAGACCGTCGTTTCATCGGGCAGGGTCAGCAGCCTCTGGATGGATTCCATCAGGACGCCGTAATCGCCACCAGGCAGGTCGTAGCGACCCATGCCCATGTTGAAGAGGACGTCGCCATCGAACAGCACGCCGTCTTTTTCGTTGTACAGGCAGATGCTGCCCGGCGAGTGGCCCGGCGTGTGTAGAACCTGTAACTCGATCTGGCCCAGGGTCAGCACCTGGCCTTCTTCCAGGATCGCGTCGGCTGGGGGGCTGGCCTTGCCCATTATCCCGAAGAAGAAGGCTCCGCCGCCCTGGGTCAGCATGGGGGCGTCGGCAGAGTGGATGGCCAGGGGTGCTCCTGTGGCTTTCACCACTTCCTTGTTGGCCAGGGTGTGGTCGAAGTGGCCGTGGGTGTTGATGACATGTTTTATCTCCAACCCCAGTCGTTCCACCTCGGCCAAAATGCGCTTGGCATCCCCGCCGGGGTCAATGATGGCTCCCTCTTTCGTATCCTCGCAGCCCACGATGTAGCAGTTAGTCTGGAGCATACCCACGCATAGCGTCTTTAATATCAAACCTTCCTCCCGATGACCAGTAATCAGTCAATGTCGTTTAAGGTGCAACGCACTTCGGATGCCTGATCCCTGATCACCTGTCACTGGTCACTGATGCTAAGTGCTCCTTATTA
>VGOG01000017.1 GCA_016875995.1 Chloroflexota bacterium | reverse complement strand
TGGGGATGTAGCTCAGCGGGGAGAGCGCCTCCCTTGCACGGAGGAGGTCAGGGGTTCAAATCCCCTCATCTCCACCTTTTAGGGTGGCGTTTGACAAAATACGGAAGCTGTGGTATACTTTAGCAGTAAAGGTAAGAAAGGTGTTATGAGTCTAGATTCGGAGCTGGAACTGAATAGATTCTGTTGATGGCTATATCGGCGAGGTTTCTTACAGCCTGGCAGGGTATGCCGGGCTGTTTTTGTGTCAGGGATTGGCGATTGGCTTGTGCCAACTAGAAGGCTAGGTGTCAGAGGCCAGTCGCCAAAGACTGGGGTGGTTATGAAGCCACTTAGCACCTTAAAAACTGAACAGAATGTGAGGACTTCGATTCTGCCGTATCACATGAATTAAGCTACTAAGGGCGTACGGTGGATGCCTTGGCGCCAGGAGCCGAAGAAGGGCGTGGTACACTGCGATAAGCCCCGGGGAGCCGTGTGCAGGCGCTATATCCGGGGATACCCGAATGGGGAAACCCGCCTGGGGGAATGCCCAGGCACCGCTGGCTGAACACATAGGCCAGACGGGGGGAACGAAGGGAACTGAAACATCTCAGTACCTTCAGGAAGAGAAATCAAAAGAGATTCCCCTAGTAGTGGCGAGCGAACGGGGAAGAGCCCAAACCTGCCTCATGGAGGGCTGCAGCTCTGTGAAGTGAGGCGGGGGTTGTAAGGCACGGCCGGGGTTGCTGCAGAGACCCCAGGGAGTTACCAATCTGGCCTCTAGTCGAACCACGCTGGAAAGGTGGGGCATAGAGGGTGATACCCCCGTAGACGAAAGGGGTCCAGACTCCCGCCGTTGACCTTGAGTACCACGGGGCACGCTAATCCTGTGGGAAGCAGGGAGGCCCACCTCCCAAGGCTAAACACTCCTGGTGACCGATAGTGAACAAGTACCGTGAGGGAAAGGTGAAAAGAACCCCTGTTAGGGGAGTGAAATAGAACCTGAAACCGTATGCCTACAAGCGGTCGGAGGGCTATGCCGGGTTGTAGCGCTCAGCGCTCCCCGGAATGCCTGACGGCGTGCCTTTTGGAGAATGAGCCGGCGAGTTAATCTTTGTGGCCAGGTTAAGGGAGTGACACCCGGAGCCGTAGCGAAAGCGAGTCTGAATAGGGCGCTGAGTCGCAGGGATTAGACACGAAACCAGGTGATCTACCCATGGCCAGGGTGAAGCGAAGGTAAAGCTTCGTGGAGGCCCGAACCTTTCTCTGTTGCAAAAGGGTGGGATGAGCTGTGGGTAGCGGTGATATGCCAATCGAACTTGGAGATAGCTTGTTCTCCCCGAAATAGCTTTAGGGCTAGCCTCAAGCGTTGAGTGGCGGAGGTAGAGCACTGGATCGGCTAGGGGGCGTATAGCTTACCAAACCGAACCAAACTCCGAATGCCGTCATTACAAGCTTGGGAGTCGGACGGTGGGAGATGAGTTTCATCGTCGAGAGGGAAAGAACCCAGACCGTCGGCTAAGGTCCCCAAGTCTAGGCTAAGTGGGAAAGGATGTGGGATTACTGAGACAGCCAGGAGGTTGGCCTAGAAGCAGCCATCCTTCAAAGAGTGCGTAATAGCTCACTGGTCAAGTGATCCTGCGCCGAAAATGTAACGGGGCTCAAGCCTAGCACCGAAGCCGCGGGGGGTCAGGATACAGGGAATCAAGCATCAGGAAATCGGGTTGAGCTTTGGCTCCCTGATCCCTGATACACCGATCCCTGATGGCCTGACTTCGGTAGGGGAGCGTTCTGCAGGCGTGGAAGCTGTACCGCGAGGAGCAGTGGAGCGTGCAGAAGTGAGAATGCCGGCATGAGTAGCGAGAAACATGTGAGAAACAAGTTCGCCGTAAACCTAAGGGTTCCGACGGAAGGTTAATCCGCGTCGGGTTAGTCGGGCCTAAGCCGAGGCCGAGAGGCGTAGGCGATGGACAACAGGTTAATATTCCTGTACCACCTGGGAGGAGCGAAGGGGGGACGCAGAAGGGTAGACCAGCCTGTTATTGGATTCAGGTGCTAAGCTCGTAGGGAGATGACGGCTCCAGGTAAATCCGGGGCCTGATCCTGAGGAGTGATGGCGGTGCCTTGAGCCAGAAGTGGTTGAGCCAAACTGTCAAGAAAAGCCTCTAAGCGTTGATTCTCGGGTGCCCGTACCGCAAACCGACACAGGTAGGTGGGTAGAGTATACCAAGGCGATCGGGAGAACCCTCGTTAAGGAACTAGGCAAATTAACTCCGTAACTTCGGGAGAAGGAGTGCCCTCTAGGGTGAAGCAAGAACTTGTGGAGCCTTGGGGGGTCGCAGAGAAGTGGCCCTGCCGACTGGTTAACAAAACCACAGGTCTCTGCTAAAGCGTAAGCTGAAGTATAGGGGCTGACGCCTGCCCAGTGCCGGAAGGTTAAAGGGATGGGTCAGCGCAAGCGAAGCTCAGAACTGAAGCCCCGGTGAACGGCGGCCGTAACTATAGAGTGGACTGCTGTAGTTACGTTAATAAACCTGGCTATATGCTGGAAAACCCGGTGTATCCTCCGGTACTCGTTCCAGTGGGGAGCAGTGACAATCCGTGAGGTGCGGGCAATCAGCAGGAAAGTCTCCCATAGGAGACCTCCAAAGGAGGTGTTACATGGCTCTGAATGTTAAGAGCATTCCGCCTCACATCGGCTATTATCTGGCAGGGTTTGCAGATGGCGAAGGAAGCTTTAATGTTTCCTTCCGGCAACGCAAAGACTACCGGATTCCATGGAAAATCTCTCTCTGTTTTAACGTTTCGCAAAAAGATCGCGTCATCTTGGCGCTGTTCAAACGACATCTGCAATGTGGGACGTTGCGAGGGAGAGGGGACGGAGTCTGGTACTACGAAGTCAATAATCTAAACGCCATCTGTGAAAATGTGATTCCGTTCTTTGAGCGGTTTCGCTTCCTGTCAGCGAAGAAGAAGCGCGATTTTGCGAAGTTCAAGAAAATCGCCAAGCTGATGCAAGAGGGGCGACATCTGACGGAAGATGGAGTACGTGAAATACTCCGGATCAGAGCCGAGATGAACGATGGAGGGGTGGGGCGGCGCAAATATTCTGATGAAGAGATACTGAGCCGTTTCGCCCAGGGAGAATCCCCAGAGACCATACGCCAGGCATCCGCTGAGTAGCAAGGAAGCCGCCGATTCAGCGAGATGATGAGATGGTCCGATCTCTGTGGCGACACAGAGGGCTTATGCCAGGGCATGAGCCACACAGACGAGGCGTAAGCCTGTCGGTCAGTGTAACGTAGTGAACGGTCCTAAGGTTCTAGCGCGAGCCTTAGTAAAATCCGGCTATATGCTGGGAAGTCTGGGGTATCTGGCAGTACCTGCTAGGAACACCCTGGCGGTGACAATCTGACCAGTGCAGACAATCAGCAGGAAAGACCAGGCCGCCTGCCTGGAATCCCCAGAGACTACACGCCGGATACCGCGAGAGCGGTGAAGATATAGTCCGAGCCCTCTGGCGACAGAGGGAGGCTGGCAGAAATGACCAGTCCGCCAGGGGAGAGACCCTGGTCAGTAAGTAACAGACCTGAGCGAAATTCCTTGTCGGGTAAGTTCCGACCTGCACGAATGGCGTAACGAGTGGGGCACTGTCTCAACGAGGGACCCGGCGAAATTGAAGTAGGCGTGAAGATACGCCTTACCCGCAGCTGGACAAAAAGACCCCGTGGAGCTTTACTGTAACTTGGTATTGAGTTAGGGCTTAGCTTGTGTAGGATAGGTGGGAGGCTGAGAAGCTGGGGCGCTAGCCTCGGTGGAGCCGCCGGTGAAATACCACCCTGGTTAAGTCTTGACCCTAACCCCTGGCCGTAATCCGGCAGGGGGACAGTGCCAGGTGGGCAGTTTGACTGGGGCGGTCGCCTCCTAAAAGGTAACGGAGGCGCCCAAAGGTTCCCTCAGGCTGAATGGAAACCAGCCGTTGAGTGTAAAGGCAGAAGGGAGCTTGACTGCGAGACCTACAAGTCGAGCAGAGACGAAAGTCGGGCTTAGTGATCCCACGGTTCCGGGTGGAAGGGCCGTGGCTTAACGGATAAAAGCTACCCCGGGGATAACAGGCTGGTGAGGTCCAAGAGTTCACATCGACGACCTCGCTCGGCACCTCGATGTCGGCTCATCGCATCCTGGGGCTGGACAAGGTCCCAAGGGTTGGGCTGTTCGCCCATTAAAGCGGTACGTGAGCTGGGTTCAGACCGTCGTGAGACAGGTCGGTCTCTATCCGCTGTGGGCGTAGGTGACTTGAGGGGAGCTGCTCTTAGTACGAGAGGACCGGAGTGGACAGACCGCTGGTGTGCCAGTTGTCCCGCCAGGGGCATCGCTGGGTAGCCATGTCTGGCAGAGATAACCGCTGAAAGCATCTAAGTGGGAAACTCGCCCCAAGATGAGGTCACCCACCGGGCGAACCGGGTAAGACCGCCGGGAGACTACCGGTTTGATAGGCCGCAGGTGTAAGCGCAGCAATGTGCTCAGCCAAGCGGTACTAACGGTCGAGGGCTTAATTCTACACGTGACACGGCGTCGAGTCAGCCCAAACATTCTGTTCAGTTTTTAGGGTGCTAAGTTTTCCTGGTGACTCTAGCGGAGGGGAAACACCCTGCTCCATCCCGAACCAGGAAGTTAAGCCCTCCAGCGCCGATGGTACTTGGGGCGCGGGCCCCTGGGAGAGTAGGTCGTTGCCAGGAAAAAAGAGGGGGTCCTTCGGGACTCCCTCTTTTTGCTTGCTAAGCAGGGCTCGGTCAGTGGACAAAACCGCCACTGGGCGCTATCATCTTGTCTAATCAGGCGAGGGGAAGAAACCTCTGTGTCAAAAGAAAACAGACCTCTGATACTGATCACTAACGACGATGGGATTCATTCGCCGGGGCTTTCGGCTGCCGCGGAGGCCGTGCAGGACCTGGGAGAGATCCTGGTGGTGGCCCCCAGGCACCAACAGACGGGAGCAGGCCGAGGTACGTTTGCCTTTAACAACGTGCCCGTCCAAGAAGAACGTATCGCCGTAGGGGGGCAAAGGGTGTATGCTTTCTCAATCGAGGGCACACCAGCCCAAGCGGTATTGTATGCCTTGCTGGAAGTAGCTCCCAGGAAGCCAGGCCTGGCCATCTCCGGCATCAACTACGGCGAGAACCCAGGCACAGGCGTTACTACCTCTGGAACTGTCGGGGCGGCCTTGGAGGCAGCGGCCTTCGGCATCCCTAGCTTAGCCATTTCCCTGGAGACATCCAAGGAATATCACTACAGCCTTTCTCACGACATAGACTTCACGGCAGCGGCTTTCTTTACCAGAGTCTTTGCCCAACTCCTCCTCTCGGTCAAGCTACCACCAGACGTGGACATCCTCAAGATAGATGTGCCTATGGATGCGACCGAGAAAACCCCCTGGCGACTGACGAGGGTCTCGCGGCAGAGATATTTCTATCCCCTCAAAAGCGAACACCCGACCCCATCAGGGATCAGCACCATTGACTACGAAGTGAGAGTAGACTTCGATACCCTGGAGCCAGACTCGGACATCTTCGCTTTGGTGAAGGACAGAGCGGTGTCCGTCTCTCCCCTGAGCCTCGATCTAAGCTCACGAGTTGATTTGGGTCATCTCGCTCAACTGGTCGGGTCCGGCTAGATGTCTAGCGCCCGCTTCAACGCCGCCACACCGTCCTCAGCGTAGCGCCGGGCCCGCTCCCGAAGCTCAGCGGAGATGGGAGGCTTTTCGTGGTCGCGTAGACTGCCCTGGCCATACTTCTCCGCGTAGACGGCGGGCAAGTCATCAGGGAACTCCTGGCCTGACATGACGCCGTAGGCCAAAGTCCAGGACCGAGCTACCACATCTACGTCGTATCCACCGCCGCCCAACGCCAGCCAGCGCGGGGCCAGTTCTTTAATGGCTGTCACGGCGGCGACGTAACCAGAGGTGGTCAGACAAAGGTGGGTGAGCGGGTCCCGGTAGTGGGTGTCCACTCCCAACTGGCTGACCACGATGTCTGGCCGGAAGCGCCTCACCAGGGGCGGCACGATCTCCTCCAAAGCCCAAAGATAAGTCTCATCGTCGGTGTAGGGTGCAAAGGGGAGATTCACGGCATATCCGCGCCCCGCACCTTTTCCCATCTCCTCGACGAACCCGGTGCCAGGAAACAGGTACAGGCCCGTCTCGTGGAGGGAGATGGTGAGGACCTGGTCGGTCTCGTAGAAAGCGTTTTGCACTCCATCGCCATGGTGGGCATCAACGTCAACGTAAGCCACGCGCAGGCCCTTTGGCAGCAGCCAATGAATGGCCACGGCAGCATCGTTGAAGACGCAGAAGCCCGAGGCAAAGGCCGGGCCGGCATGGTGCAATCCCCCGCTGAAGCTAAAGGCCACGTCTACCTGACCTGATGACACTAACTCCGCCGCTACCAAAGTGGATCCGACCTTCAGGGCCTCTGTCTCGTACATACCAGGGAAGACGGGATTGTCTCCTGGGCCAAAGTTGTAGCGCCTGGGATTGAACTTCCTCTCACCCTGGCTCAGGCTGCGCACTACTTCGATGTACTCTTCGGTGTGGAAGAGGCCAAGCTCCTCAGGGGTTGCCTGCCGTGACTGCACCAGCGTGGACTCCGGGCTATCAAAAGCACCGTAAGCCGCCAGCAACTCGTGCGTACGCTGCAACCGCTCCGGTTTAAGGGGATGGCCTGCTCCGTGGCCCTGCTGCCACAAATCTGGCGAACAGATGAAAGCCGCTTTGATCATTGCTCCCTCCTATATTGTTTCACACAACGTAACTACTCAGGCTGTCATTGCGAGGAGGCGGTTTTTGCCGACGAAGCAATCTCCAATTCGCAAGTTGGGGATTGCTTCGCAAAAAACGCTCGCAATGACAACAGAGGCTGAGTAGTTACCACACAACAAAGGTTGACTTTCAGTCGCTGCCCCGCCCGAGGCTGAAGCCATCGGGCTCAACATGCAAAGGCCTGCGGCCTGTCAAATCCAGCCCCAGCGGGGCTTTGTAGATTGAGCCAGGGGCTTGAGCGAAGCGGAGCCCCTGGCGGATGCTTGTTGCCTCTACGATAGCTGTATGGTACAATTATGGCCAGCGACGAAAGGGGCACTTTTGATGAAAGCTAACGTCATTCTCATCGGCTTCGCGGCCACAGGCAAAACGTGCGTCGGTCGTCGGCTGGCGGATAGGCTGGGCCGGCAGTTCATTGATACCGATGAGCGGGTCGTCGAAATGGCCGGCAAGCCTATCCCGGAGATTTTCGCTGAAGATGGTAGGGAAGCCTTCGACGAACTGGAATACCAGGCCCTGGAGGAGGCCTGTACGCGACAGGGTGTGGTCATCGCGGCGGGTGGCGGAGCCATCGTGTTCGACGAGAACCGCGATCTGATGGCCGAGGCCGGCCACGTGGTCTGCCTGGAAGCCAAGCCTCCCACCATCTACGAGCGACTGCGCCGAGCTCAGGCCGAGGGGACCAGCTCGGTAGCCGACGCTCTTCTCAAGGGCGAAGATCCCGTGCGGCGCATTGCCATGTTCAAGGAGATCCGCCAGCCTTACTATGCTATCGCCGATTGGACGGTCCACACCGACCGCCTCACCATTGAGCAAGTGGTAGAGGAGGTCGTGCACGGCCTGGCATACCTGGAGGACTGATGGGCAGGCTGGGGCAGGATTTCTACCGGCGAAGCACCCTGACGGTGGCGCGGGAATTGCTGGGCCAACGACTGGTGAGGGTTATGGATGGCCAGCGTCTCTCGGGCTTCATCGTGGAGGTGGAGGCCTACATTGGCGAGGACGATGCCGCCTGCCATGCGGCCCGAGGGCGCACCCCACGCAACGAGGTGATGTACGGCCCACCTGGCCACACCTACGTCTACTTCGTCTACGGCATGCATCACTGTCTCAACGTCGTGACCGAGGAAGAGGGTTTCCCCGCCGCGGTCCTGGTCCGGGCCCTCCAGCCACTGGAGGGCCTGGATATCATGCGCCGCCATCGCTCCGGCAAACCCGATGGCGAGCTGGTCAATGGACCAGCCAAGCTCTGCCAGGCCCTGGCTATCAAAAGGGACTTCAACGGGGTGGATCTTTGCACCAGTGAAGTGCTCTTCATCGAGAGGGGGCGAAGGGTGGCCCCGGAGGAAATCGGGGCCAGCTCGCGCATCGGCATCAAGGCCGATGAGATAGCCAGGAGCGTTCCCTGGCGCTTCTACTTCCAGGGCAGCGACTTCGTGAGTAAGGTGCAACACACTTCGAAAGTGCGCTGCATCTGATTAGTAGCCCAGCTCCCGAATGCGGTCCTCATCTATGCCAAAGTGATGCCCGATTTCGTGGATAACTGTGCGCCTCACCTGTTCCCGGATGGCAGTCAAAGTGCGGCAAGTCGCCTCGAGCGGCCCTTGAAAGAGGGTGATGCGGTCTGGGGGGACCATGCCGTACCCAGCACCACGCTTGGTCAGCGGAACCCCCTCGTAGAGTCCCAGGAGGGCGTCAGGAGACTTTACTCCGGCACGAGCGAGTTGGGCGCGGCTGGGCCAATAGGCCACGGTTACGGCCACGTTGTCCATTCGCTCCAGAATCTCTGACGGTAAATCGGCTAATGCCTCGGCTACGAGGGCCTCGAATTCCTCTCGGGTCATATCACTGGTGCGGTTTCAAACTGGCTATCGTACAGTTCGGCGTAGAAGCCATTACGCGCCAGGAGCTCCCCCTGGGTGCCCTGTTCCACGATGTCGCCGTCCCTGTCGTTGGTGATACGAGACAGCACCTCGCCGTGGCTGATGCCGTCAGAATATCCGAGCGGCATCGGGGGAACTCCTTGGGTCGTCCGTGGCCTGATGAGTGAATAGCAAGCATTATTGTACACATGAGCGGCAGATTGTCAATTTGGCGGTTAGCTTTGCAAAGGGGCAAAAGCGGCAGCGATAAGAACAAGCCACCTTCGTCAACGACACGGGGGGCTTTGCGGGTGTTGCCAAACGGGGGTGATTTGCAATGGGATGAGATTCAGAATATAATGTGGTCAGAGATTGAGGAGTAGAACCTAGCATGGCACCGGTCGTCGTCCTCGATGCCAATGGCCGGCAGCTTTCCCCCACCACTGCTGAGAAAGCACGGAAGCTCATTGCGCAAGGCAAGGCCCAGCTCGTGAGCGAGGAGCCCTTCACCATCCGGCTCCCCTACAGTGTGGAGCTGCTGCCGAAGCCGAGGGAGGTCGAAAAGAGAAGGGTAGGCGAGGGGAAGCGCATCCTCCTCCACATCTGCTGCGGGCCGTGCAGCACGTACCCCATTGGGCGGCTGCGGGAGGAGGGCTTCCAGGTTACAGGCTTCTGGTACAACCCCAACATCCATCCCTGGCAAGAGCACCAGCGGAGGCGGGAGAGCGTGCAAAAGCACGCCGAAGCAGTGGGCCTGCCCATGATCTGGTACGAGAGGTACGAGATGCCCCTCTACCTGCGAGCAGTGGTGGGGCACGAGAGGTTCAGGGAACGCTGCCGCATCTGCTACCAGATACGCCTGGAGAAGACGGCACAGGTGGCCGCTGAGGGCGGCTTCGACGCCTTCACCACCACCCTCCTCATCAGCCCCCACCAGGATCAGGCGCTGATTCGCCAGCTTGGCGAAGAGGTGGCTGAGGAGCGGGGAGTAGAGTTTCATTTCGAGAACTTCCGCCGTGGCTGGTCGGAGCGGGGGCGCCTCACCCACGAGCACGACCCTTCGGGCAGAGCCTCAGGGCGAAGCCTGTATCGCCAGCAGTATTGCGGCTGCATCTATAGCGAGTGGGAGCGGTACAACGAGGCGCACGTTGACAATCTGCTGGCCGGAACGAGTACCGAGTCAACGAGTAACGAGGTAATGAGGTGATGTAAATGCCAGGCTTCGAGACGATGGGCAAGATGCTCATCCTGATGGGGCTGTTCGTATTAGTGGTGGGGCTCATCATGACGTTCGCCCCCAGGCTGAGGATTCCCCTCCTGGGCCGTCTCCCCGGCGACATCCGCATCGAGCGCGAGGGGTTCAGTTTCTACTTCCCTATCGTCACTTGCATCTTGCTCAGCATCGTATTAACCCTGTTGCTAAACGTGGTCGCTCGGCTGCTGGGCAAATAGGCTATCGCAAGGAGAAAAGATGAAAACCTGGACCGTCCAGGCTTTGCTTAATGGATATGGACGATGAAGACCGAGGAATTCGATTATCACTTGCCCCAAGAACTCATCGCTCAATCCCCGATCGAACCCCGCGATGCTTCACGGCTGATGGTGCTGGAGCGCAAGACCGGGGCCATCGAGCACGGGACCTTTCACGACCTTCCCGGTTACCTGGTAGCAGGCGATGTGTTGGTCTGTAATGAGAGCCGGGTCATCCCCGCCCGTCTGTCTGGGCGCAAGGTGCCCACAGGCGGCAAGGTGGAGATGCTACTGGTGGCTAAGAGAGGGGAGAGGATCTGGGAGGTGCTGACCAAAGGGCGGAAGGTGAGAGTGGGGACGCAGGTAGAGTTAGAGCGAGATGGGGGTAAAGGGGTAGTCGGTGAGGTGATCGGGCAGGCAGGAGAGGGCGCGGGGCTGATAGAGTTCGAGGTACCCATCGAGCCTCTCTTAGACGAATGGGGTGTTGTGCCCCTACCTCCCTACATCCACGAACCCCTGGAAGAACCGGAACGCTACCAGACTATCTACGCCAGGATCAAGGGCTCAGTGGCTGCTCCCACCGCTGGCCTGCACTTTACGCCGCAATTGATGAGAGAACTGGAGGCCAAAGGAGTGGAGTTCGCCTTCGTCACCCTCCACATTGGCCTGGACACCTTCCGCCCGGTTAGAACCGAGAACGTCGAGGATCACCAGATACACAGCGAATACTGCAAGCTCAGCCCAAATGTGGCAGAGCAGATAAACCATGCTAAGGTCAATGGGAGAAGAATCATCGCCGTGGGGACAACCTCTGTGCGCGTGCTAGAGACAGCGGCTCGTACAAACTCCAAAGTCCAAACCTCAAAACCCAAAAGCGACTTGCGACCTGAGACCTGCGACCTGAGACCCTTCACCGGTTGGACCGAACTCTTCATCTACCCCGGCTACCAGTTCCGCGCCGTAGATGCCCTGATTACCAACTTCCACCTGCCGCGCTCGACCCTGTTGATGCTGGTGGCGGCTTTCGCTGGCAAAGAGCTGATTGATAGCGCGTATCGAGAAGCTATCCAGAGGGGGTATCGCTTTTACAGCTTCGGCGATGCGATGCTGATACTGTGAGAGGAGAGAAACTGAGGGCTGCCCTTTGTTTGCATACTACCGAGAAATGTGCTATAATTTTCCCCGTGAGGAATTTTACAGAGCTATCTATGGCAGCCCACAAGACAAAGCACCGCTTGATCATTGGGCAGTTTAAACTGATAACATTGGGAGGTAAGTGTGGCTCTATCGAGAGGCGAGAAAGCAACCATCATCCAGGAATATCACATGCACCCCACAGACACCGGTTCGCCCGAGGTCCAGATCGCGCTGCTGACGACCAGGATCAATCAACTGATTGAACACCTGAAGAATCACAAGCACGACGAGCATTCACGGCGGGGGCTACTCAAGATGGTCGGGCAGCGCAGACGCCAGTTAGCGTATCTGAATCAAAAGGATTCAGAACGCTACAGAAAGATTATCGAGCGACTGGGTCTACGAAAGTAGCAGGTGGCAGATAGCAGATAGCTGATAGCGGTGCGCCGTTGGCCATAGGCTATAAGCCACACCACAAACTAACGCGGGGTTGGGCGATGAGGTTTAGGAATTGGGGAGTGCGCCAAATCAATATCTAATAGCCAATAGCTAATAACAAGATTTTTGGGTATTGGATATTAGATATTGCGATTTGACCTACTCCCCAGTCCCTGGCCTCTGAGCCTGGCCTCAGCTCGGAGGTGTAAATCTAATGACAAATCAATTCACCGCTGCTATTGGGGATTATCCCATTAGCATCGAAACTGGCAAGCTGGCCGGCCAGGCGGGTGGTGCTGTCACCCTGCGTTGTGGCGACACCTTGCTCCTGGCCACGGCCACTATGGCGGGGCAACCACGCGAAGGCACAGACTTCTTCCCCTTAACGGTGGATTACGAAGAAAGGCTCTACGCCGCAGGGCGCATCCCCGGCAGCTTCTTCCGCCGCGAGGGGCGCCCCCACGAGGCAGCCATCCTCATCTGTCGCCTCACCGACCGTTCCATCCGCCCCCTCTTCCCCAAGGACATGCGCAACGAGGTGCAGGTGATCGTCACCGCGCTGTCCCACGACCAGGAACATCAAATTGACATCCTGACGGTCATTGGGGCCTCGGCGGCCCTCACTATCTCCAATATACCCTTCATGGGGCCGGTGGGGGCAGTGCGGGTGGGCTACATTGATGGGCAATTTGTCTTCAATCCCACCATCTCTCAAATGGAAGGGAGCAGCCTGGATCTGCGCCTGGCGGGCACCGCCGAAGCGGTGATGATGGTGGAAGCTGGGGCCAACGAGGTGCCGGAGGAGCTGATCGTGGAGGCTATCAAGTCCGGCCACGAGGCCATGCAGCCCATCATCGCTCTCCAGGAGGAAATGCGCCAGCAGGTGGGCAAGCCCAAGTCAGCGTATAAACCCTTCGCCGTGAGCGAGGAATTGCGCCAGATCGTGGCGGAACGACTGGATGGGCGGATCAAGCGAGTCTTGGACGAGACCAGCAGGAAGGAGGAACGCAACCAGGCCCTGGACGCCCTGGAGGAGGAACTCCTGACTGAGCTGGGAGATGAATACCAGGAAAGGGATGTCAAAGAGGTCTTCGACGACTTGCTGAGGGCCGAGGTGCGCAGGCAAATTCTCCACAAAAACCTTCGCCCCGATGGGCGCGGTCCGCGGGAGATCCGGCCCATATCCTGCGAGGTGGGCATCTCGCCGCGGGCTCACGGATCGGGGCTCTTCAACCGCGGCGAGACCCAGGTGCTGACCATCTCCACCCTGGGCACTCCCAGGGAAGAACAGCCCCTGGATGGCCTCTATCCTGAGGAGTCCAAGCGCTTCATGCACCACTACAACTTCCCGCCCTACTCCACTGGAGAGACCCGCTGGCTGCGCGGGCCAGGCCGGAGGGAGATCGGTCATGGGGCCCTGGCCGAGCGAGCTCTCTTGCCCGTGGTCCCCCCCGAGGAGGAGTTCCCCTATACCATCCGCCTGGTTTCCGAGGTTCTATCCTCCAACGGTTCTACTTCCATGGCCAGCGTGTGCGGTTCCGCGCTGGCTCTGATGGACACCGGCGTGCCCATCAAGGCCGCGGTGGCCGGCATCGCCATGGGCCTGGTAAAGGATGAGGACGAGTACCGCATCCTGACCGACATCCAGGGGATCGAGGATTACCTGGGAGACATGGACTTCAAAGTAGCCGGCACCAGGAAGGGCATCACCGCTCTGCAGATGGACATCAAGGTCAAAGGCCTGAGCTACGAGATCGTGACTGAGGCTCTGGCACAGGCAAAGGAAGCGCGCTTCTTCATTCTGGATAAGATGCTGGAGGTGCTTCCTGAGGCCAGGCCAGATTTGTCGCCCTATGCGCCGCGCATCACCATCATCAAGGTTGATCCGGGGATGATCGGTGCTATCATCGGCCCGGGCGGCAAGACCATCCGCCGCATCCAGGAGGAGACGGGGGTCAAGATAGACGTGGAGGACGACGGCAGCGTCTACATCGCCTCCACCGATGGTCCCAGTGCCCAGCGAGCCAGGGAAATGGTCGAAGCTCTGGTAGAGAAACCAGAGATAGGGAAGATTTACACTGGCAAAGTGGTGCGTATCGAAGATTACGGAGCCTTCGTGGAGATACTGCCCGGCCAGGATGGCATGGTCCACATCTCGCAACTGGCGGATTACCGAGTACCTAGTGTAAAGGATGTGGTTCGCGTGGGCGACGAGATCATGGTCATGATCATTGACATTGATCGGGAGGGCAAGATCAAGCTCTCCCGTCAGGCGGTCCTGGCAGGGTGGACGGCCGAGGAGGCCCGCGAGCACGACCGCAAGCCCTCCGGTCGAAGTGATCGGCGCGACTCCCGGGAGCATGGCCCAGGCAGCATGGGGGCGCGCGCTCGCCGCCCTTCCCATCGCCGCTAGCTTGTTGGAAGTTTCGGCGGCATGGGAGCCGCTGCTGATAGCTTGTGATCTGCTAAGGTTGGAGGTTGAAAGTTGGAGGAATTTCAGCAAGACCCGGAAACCGGAAAACGAGGCTCAGCTTTCAGGATCGCTTTGAGGTGGTTGAGTGAGGCGCTGGAGACCGTGGTGCCCGCCGTTCTCATTGCCCTGCTCATCAACCTCTTCCTGGCCCAGGCCACCCGCGTCTACGGCCAGAGCATGGAGCCCAACCTGCACTCAGACCAGCGTCTGGTGGTGGAGAAACTCTCTTATAACTTCCACGAGCCACGACGAGGCGACATCGTCGTCCTCCAGGTTTCTCAGGCCAGGTCAGGGCTGCTCATCAAGCGCGTCGTCGGCCTGGCAGGTGAGAAGGTGGAGATCAAGGACGGCAGGGTTTATATTAACGAGCAACCTCTGGAAGAGCCATATATATCTCAGCAGCCCCAAAGGGACATGAGAGCTACCGTGGTGCCACCTAAGCACGTTTTCGTCCTGGGTGATAACCGTGGCTTCAGCAACGACTCTCGCTCGTTTGGCCCAGTGCCCCTGGATAATATCGTTGGCCGAGCCTGGTTTTCCTACTGGCCTCTTGATGAGATAGGGTTTGTAGAGTGAACACGAAAGTCGAGAGTCCATCATGTCCAAAAGCTGGAGTCAATCCACCAAGTGGCTGGTGATTATCAGTGGCCTGGCGGTTCTGGTATGGATCGTCTATCGCTTCAGCCAGATCATCACTCCCCTGGCCATCGCCGTCATCCTGGCCTACGTTCTGAATCCCTCGGTCAGATTCCTCACTACCAGGACCAAGCTGCCCCGCACCCTGGCCGTGCTGAGCATCTACTTGACCCTCGTCGTCATCTTGAGCCTGGTGCTCGTGGCCTTAGTTCCCAGCCTCATCCAGCAGGTGAAGGGCATAAACGTGAGCTTCCAGGACATCGTCGAGGACATCAGCCGCTTCTTCGAGCAGCCTCTCTTCGTCTTTGGCTTCTACGTGGACCTTAAAGATGTCTACAAAGAGGTGACCGGCACCTTACAGAACGTCATCTCGCCCCTCGTCTCACGGACGGTCTCTCTCCTCATTGGCCTGGCCTCTGGTTTTGCCTGGCTCATCTTCGTCCTCATCGTTTCCTTCTACCTGCTCAAAGACCTGGATAAGCTGGGGCGCTCCTTTGGTGACCTCGTGCCGGCAGACTATCGGGAGGAAGTTCACTGGCTGGCCAGGCAGATCAACGTCGTCTGGAGCGCCTTTCTCCGGAGCCAGCTTGTCCTGTGTGCTGTCGTAGGGACGTTGGTGGGGGTGACCATGCAAGTTGTGGGGGTAAGGAACGCCCTCATCCTGGGGATAATGGCTGGTGTCCTGGAGATCATCCCCAACGTCGGCCCTACCGTCGCTGCCATCCCCGCCGTCCTCATCGCCTACTTTCAAGGCTCCACCCACCTGCCCATCTCTAACGACTGGTTTGCCATCCTGGTCATTGGCCTTTACGTGGTCATCCAGCAGGTGGAGAACAACTTTCTGGTGCCCCGCATCATTGGCCACAGCCTCAACCTGCATCCCCTGGTGGTCATCATCGGGGCCATCGCCGGAGCAAGCTTGGCTGGCATGTTGGGCATATTCCTGGCTGCCCCCATTCTCGCCAGCCTGCGCGTGGTGGGGAATTACGTCTACTGCAAGCTGCTTGATCTGGAACCGGGCGAGACTTCGGCGAGCCCTTCGACGGAGTTTATCCTGAGCGAAGCCGAGGGGCTCAGGACAGGCTCAGTCGAGCCGTTCAAGGCAAGCTCCTTTCCGATGCGGGAAGACATTGAGGAAGCGGAGCCCGTGCGAGAGGAGAAAGGTGAAGCAGAGGTGAAGGAAGAGTAGGTAAGCGAAGGAGAAATAGTGAAGCCGAGGCGCAAGGCCTCGGCTTTTTGTTTTGCTCTGCTTTCACGCAAAATTCATGCGGGTTTCACTATATTTTCACCCATAGGTTGGGGAAGCTATGCTATACTTTGATTGTAATTCTTGTAGCTAAGATCAAATTCCAGTTAGGTGAAGTGGCGGCCTGTTTTCAGGAGATCCACGGGATGAGAGATGAAGAAAAGACGAAAGAGCAGCTCGCAAATGAATTGGCAGAGTTGCGTCAACGGGTCGCCGAATTGGAAGCAGCGAACACCGAGCACAAGCAGGCCGAGCGCGAAGAGCGGAGGCTGTATCTGGAAGGGGTGCTGGGAGCCGCCCCCGACGCCATCGTGACCCTGGATGCCCGCCATCGGATCGTGGAATGGAACCCGGGTGCAGAGAGGCTGTTCGGATACTCACAGGAGGAGGTGATTGGCCAGGATATTGACGATGTGATTACCAACCCCGATACCTTTGGGGAAGCAGTTGGGTTTACACGGATAGTCATGGGCAAGGGAGAATTACCTCCCGTAGAGACCATTCGTTATCGGAAGGATGGCTCTCCGGTGGACGTCATCGTGGCTGGGTCCCCGATCCTGGTGGGAGACAGGTTCATCGGGGCAGTCGCTGTCTACACCGACATCACCGAGCGCAAACGGGCGGAGGAAGCGCTTAGAGAGTCCCTGAAGCAGATCGAACGGGCGAAGCGGGAGTGGGAGTCCACTGCTGATTCACTATCCGAACTCATTTGCCTGGTAGACGATCAGGGGCGCATCATCCGAGCGAACCGGACTGTGGAGACCTGGAACCTGGCACGGGTTACGGAGGTGAAGGGGCGGGAGTTCCACGAGCTTCTCCACCCCGGCGGTGCGGATTCTCCCTGCTATCTCGACTCCTTCTGGAAACAGGCATGGGGCAAGGCGCTCCAGGGACAGCCCGCCCAATGCGAAGCCTACGACGAGCACTTGCAACGATACGTCCTCATACAGGTCCAACCGTCGAAGGGTTGGGGGAAGGGGGCCACAGACGGTTCTACAGTGATCGTCGTGCAGGACATCACCGAGCGCAAGCGGGCCGAGGAGGCGCTGAAAGAGTACGCGGAGCGGCTGGAAGAGATGGTGGAGGAACGCACCAGGGAGCTCCGAGATGCCCAGGAGCGTCTGCTTCGCGCCGAGAGATTGGCCGCCATAGGCCAACTGGGAGCCAGCGTGGGCCACGAATTGCGCAACCCCTTAGGTATCATCAAGAACTCCATCTACTATATCAACATGAAGCTGTCAGAGGCTGATGAGAAGGTGAAGAAACACCTCGGTATCATAGAGAACGAGGTAGCGCGGTCGGACAAAATCATCAACGACCTGATGAACTTTGCACGAGATCAAAAGGTAGCCTTACGGAAGACCCACATCAATACGATAGTTCGAGATGCGCTTTCGCGCACCAGGGTGCCGGACTCCGTGGTGGTGATCACCCACTTAGACGAAGATTTGCCCCCGTTGATGGCCGATCCGAGCCAGTTGGAACAGGTCTTCATCAACATGATCTCGAACGCTGTGCAGGCCGTGTCCGAGGGAGGGAGGCTGGAGATCACCACCAAGGCGGAGGAGGGATTCATCGTCACGGAATTCAAGGACACCGGTTGTGGGATACCGGAGGAGAATCTAGAGAAGATCTTCGAGCCTCTTTTCACCACCAAGGCCAAAGGCATTGGTTTGGGTTTGGCTGTCAGCAAGCAGATCATAGAGGCCCATAAAGGCAGCATCGAGGTGGAAAGCCTCTGGACAGGGCTCAGGCCGCACACTGAGCCTGTCGAAGTGACAGGCGAGATGGGGAAGGGGACGACCTTTAGGGTCAGGTTGCCGATATCGGTTGGTTAGGTGAAATTGCTGCCTGTTTTGGGAGGACACAGTGAAAGATCAAGACAAGACCAAAGAGCAACTCATCACTGAATTGGCAGGACTGCGCCAACGGGTCGCCGAATTGGAAGCAGCGGAGGCCGAGCGCAGCAGGCGGAGGAGACGCTAATGTTGCGCGTTGCGAAACTCGAGGGAATCGAAGCTGAGCGTGGGTGTATCGAGGAGTTGCGGCAAATTGATGATCGCTACCCATATCTTGTTGACGCCACCTCTGGAGAAGGTGAACGGAGCGCAGAGACTAACGTCGGGTCAGGGATCCAGGAGATCCTAGACGCTCTTCCCTTCTATGTTCTGCTAGTCGATGAAACTCACCACATCGTATTAGCCAACAAGGCGGTGAGACGGCATTTGGGGCTGGATCCGGAGAAGATCGTTGGTGGATATTGCCCCAAGGTGGTGCATGGGCTTGACGGGCCCTTCCCTGGCTGTCCACTGGAGGAAGCTGTAGAGAAAGGTTACGCCATTGAACAGGAGTTATTCGACACCCACTCCGGACGGTGGTTTGCGTCGGCGATCTACCCAATCAGTCACTGGACGCAAGATGGTCGAGCGATCTTCTTTCACATGCTTCGTGACATCACCGAGCGCAAGCGGACGGAGCGATTGCTGCAAGCGCTGAACCAGGCGGCTATAGCTATGGAGAAAGCCCTGACACCGGAAAAGATATTCACCGCAGTAGCGGAGGAGCTCAAGAAACTCGGCTTCGTCTGTGTGGTTCTCCTCACGGACGAGGGCCAGAGCAGGCTGTTCCTCAAATACTTCAGCTATGAAGCCGGAGCGATCAAGGCTGCCGAGAAGCTGGTGGGCCTCAAAGCCGAGGACCTGCCCATACCTGTCGAAACTGTGGATGTATACAGAAACGTGGTCTGGGAGAGGAAGGCAATCCTCGTAGAAAATGTGGAGGAGGTTGTGCGGCAGTTGCTACCCGGGCCCATCAAGAGGTTCGCCAAGCAAATAACGAAATTGCTGAAAGTCGCGAATTCCATCGCTGCCCCCCTCATAGTGGAGGATAAGGTCCTCGGCGTGTTCTCTGTGCAGTCGAACGACCTGACCGAGGACGACGTGCCGGCCATCACCGCCTTCGCCCATCAGATGGCCGCCGCCTGGCGCAAGGCCAGGTTGATCCAGGAGTTAGAGCAGAGCCTCACCGAACGGACACGGGCAGGGGAAGAACTTCAACAAAGCTTCAAACAATGACGTTTGCTTGAAACTTTTCACCGAGAAGGGGTTCAGGTTCGAGTAGGAAGGGAGAAGCATGGGCAATAGCAATAAAGGTAGCATCTTGATAGTGGACGACGATGGGGGGATGTGTGAAACCCTGTCCGACATCATTGAGGAGAGAGGTTACTGTACTACTATCGCCCTGGATGGCCACGAGGCCCTCGAGAAGGTCAAAGAGATGGACTTCGATGTCATTCTCATGGACATCAAGATGCCGGGGATGGACGGGGTGGAGGCCTTCAAACAGATCAAGAGAATCCAGCCGGAAACAGCCGTGGTGATGATGACGGCCTACGCTGTCGAGGACCGCATCAGGGAAGCCCTGCGAGAGGGGGCGTACGGGGTGCTCTATAAGCCCTTCGATATGGAAAGAATGCTTGATCTCATCGAATGTGTAAAGGAAGGGGGGCTCATACTGGTGGTTGACGACGATCCCCATACCTGCGAGCTCTTCAAGGACATACTGGAGGCCAGGGGTTACCAGACTGATACCGCTTTGAGTGGCGAGGAAGCGGTCGAGATAGCGCGAGGGAACAGATACGACATGGTCTTCATAGACATGAAGCTCCCCAATATGAATGGCCTGGGGACGTATCTGGCCATCAAGGACATCAATCCCCAGGCAGTCGCCGTGATGATGACCGCTCATCGCCAGGGGGTGAGTAATTTGCTAGAGGAACCTTTGAAAAAAGACGTTTATACCTTTCTCTACAAACCTTTCGATATAGAGGAGGTGATTACACTTGTGGACGAGATCTGCCGCCGAAAGCGCCACGGAAGCGAGCAAAGTGAGACCAGGAGACCGTGTCTCGTTTGAGGTGTCGCCTGCTCTGGGACAGTTGATAAGAACCGTGGGCCACGATCTCAAGAACAAGCTGGGGGTGATGAACAACTCCATCTACTACCTCGACATGAGGCTGGGCCTCGGCGATGAGAAGGTGAAAAAACATCTTCGGATCATGGGAAGGGAAGTCGCTAACTCCAACAGGATCATCGCCGACCTGATGGACTTCGCCTCGCCCAAGGAGCCCGCCCTTCAGAAAAGCGACGTCAAGGTAATCGTGGCGGAGTCGCTATCCCAGGCCTCCCTGCCAGGTCATTGGGAAGCAACTATCCGCCTGGACGATGGCCTGCCGCCTCTAATGGCCGACGCCTCCCAATTGCAGAGAGCCTTCACCAACATAATTTTGAGGATCGTCGAAGGGTTGCCGGAAGGTGGCAGGCTCCAGATCGTCGCCAGGAAGCAGGACGGCTTCGTGAAAATAGGGTTTGAAGCTGCCGGCCTCATCATCCCCGAGGAGAACCTGGCGGCAGCCGCTGCCCCCCTCGCATCGGCAGGTGGCACCGGTCTGGGAATGGCGGTGAGCAAGCTACTCGTGGAGGGCCACGGGGGCACCATCGCCGTAGAACGCCTGGACAGGAGCGGGACGGTTTTCGTGGTGAGATTGCCAGTGTTGAGTGAAGGAGAGACGAAGCATGAACGAGAAGGCCAGCATTTTGATAGTTGACGACGATGCCAGCATGTGTGAGACACTATTGGACATCCTGGAGGATAAGGGATACAGCGTGGTCGTTGCTGG
Organism: Chloroflexota bacterium; assembly: GCA_016875995.1. GTDB lineage: Bacteria > Chloroflexota > Anaerolineae > VGOG01 > VGOG01 > VGOG01. The sequence goes on along the minus strand of VGOG01000017.1, from coordinate 10,784 downwards.
GGATGGCCCCAGTGCTGTGGCAGGGGCGGGGAGACGGCACTTCGACCTGGCGCTCATAGACATCATGATGCCCGGTATGAACGGGGTCGAGACGCTGCGGGAGATCAAGAGAGCCAATCCTGAGACCACCACCATGATCATGACCGGGCACAGCGCCCTGGAGGGGATGGTCTCTGAGGCACTGCAGGCCGGGGTCGAAGGGGTCTTGTACAAACCCTTTGATATAGACACCATCGTGGAGATGATCGAGAGCAAGGCCGGGGCTCGCGCCGGGCCTCCGCTCATTGATCTAAAGAAATACCAGGTCCAACCTGAAGCCTTGCGCCTGATCCCTGAGGAGACGGCCAGGAAATACGACGTGATACCTCTTTGCATCGAAGGCGATTCCCTGGTCGTGGCCATGAGCCGTCCTGAGAACCTGTACGTCCTCGATGAAATCCAGACTCGCACCAGAATGCACATCAGGCCCCTGCGCGCCGCCCTGATGGACGTGCGCGGGGCTATCAACCTTCACTATCGGGCCATGGACGAGATCGAGAGGGAAATCGAACAGATTGCCTCTGCCGACCTGGCCCGGGTCCCTGTCGTGCGCATCATGGATCTCCTCCTCGCCGGGGCGGTGAAAGATGGGGCTTCGGACGTCCACGTTGAGCCGAAGCAGGATCGCCTGCGCATCCGTTACCGCATTGATGGCCACCTGCACGACAGGCTATCCCTGCCGCTGAACGTCCACACCCCATTGCTTGCCCGGCTGAAGGTTCTGGCCCAAATGGACATCACTGAACGAAGACGGCCCCAGGACGGCCAGTTCACCGTCTCGATAGATGGCGGCCGGGAGGTAAACGTCCGCGCTGCCACGGTCAACACATCGTGGGGAGAGGTGGCCGTGCTGCACGTCATGGAGCAGGTATCGGTTATGGAGCTCTCCGAGCTAGGCTTCCTCTCCGATTCCCTGGAGCTCTATCGAGGTCTAATTCAGTCTCTCCCCGGCCTGATCCTGGTCAGCGGGCCCCCAAACTCGGGCAAGACGACGACTCTATATGCTTCCCTCAACTCACTGAGCACCGAGGAATGCAATGTCGTGACTATCGAGAACCCTATCGAGTACCACTTCGACAACATGAAGCAAATCCAGGTCAACCCCCAGGTTGACCTCACCTTTGCCAGCGGTTTGCGAGCCATCATGCGCCTGGATCCAGACGTCATCCTGGTGGGCGAGATCCCCGATGCGGGGACGGCGAAGGCGGCCGTCCAGGCCGCCCTGGCAGGGCCATTGGTGCTGTCGTCGGTCCACAGCAAGGACTCCGTAAGCGCCCTCTTTCACCTCATAGATCTGGGTGTCGAGTCCTTCCTGATCGGCTCAGCAGTGATCGGCGTTGTCAGTCAGCGCCTGGTGCGGCGGCTTTGTCCGCACTGCCGCTCCCTCCGCGATGTGCCCGAAGAGGAACGGTTGGCCTATGAGCAGGAGGTGTGGGAGGCGCGAACCCAATTCTACTACGGGGCAGGCTGTAACTTCTGCGCCAATACGGGCTACCTTGGTCGGACTGGCGTGTTCGAGGTTCTGGTGATGAGTGATCAGATCAAACACTTGCTGATAACGGGTGCCAGCGCTGACGAGATCAAGGCTCAGGCCGTCAAGGAGGGGATGGTGCCCCTGCGGCGAGCCGGTATGCTGAAAGTGCAAGAGGGCATCACGACACCCCGCGAGGTGCTGCGCAACGTCTTTTACTAAACAGTTGCGATCACGGGCCTGATGTGGTATAATACTTATGTACCCAATTGGTGGTAAAATTACACTTTTAGCTCGTAAACAGAAGAGGGTGGGGAAATTGGACGAGAAAGCTAACATCTTGATAGTTGACGACGATGCCAACTTGTGTGAAACGCTCTCGGACATCCTGGAAGAGAAGGGCTATCGCGCGGTCGTCGCTCACGATGGTCAAAAGGCCCTCGAAGAAGTGAGAAGCCAGCGCTTCGATCTGGCGTTGATAGACGTAGTGATGCCCGGCATGAACGGAGTCGAGGCCCTGCGGCAGATCAAGGCTATAGACTCCCGGCTGACGACGATGCTCATTACCGGGCACACCGCCCTGGGGGAATCGGTCTCCGAAGCCATAGAGGCCGGGGTTGACGGTGTCCTGTACAAGCCCCTCGATATAAACGCTATCGTGGAGATGATCGAAGGTCGGGCCGAGATGCCAGGCCTGCCTCGTATTGATCTCAAGAGATACACCGTCCAACCGGCCGCCTTGCGCTTAATTCCTGAGGCCGTCGCCCGCAAGTGGGATATCATGCCTCTCCGCATCGAAGATGATTTCCTGGTGGTGGCCATGACTGACCCCAATAATCTATACGCCATCGAGGACGTGCGGGCCCTATCCAGGAGGGAGGTCAAGGTCTTGCGCGCCGCCTTGATGGACGTGCGAGGGGCCATCAACCTCCACTACCGGGCCGTAGGGGAGATCGAGAAGCAGATTCGCCACATCATCCCCGTTGCGCCGGAGCGGGTGGGGGCGGAGGAGAGGATAAGCTCTGACCTCATCGCCCAGGCTCCCGTGGTGCGCGCCGTAAACCTCCTCGTCTCTCAGGCAGTGAAGGACCGGGCCTCGGACATCCACCTCGAACCGCAGCAAGACCACCTGCGCGTTCGTTACCGCATTGATGGCATCCTGCACGATACCCTCTCCTTGCCCTTGAGCGTCCACGGGCCACTGGTCTCCAGAGTGAAGGTGTTGGCCAATATGAACATCGCCGAGCGCAGACGCCCTCAGGATGGCCACTTCTCCATCTCAGCGGATGGCACAGAGGTGGATATCCGCGTGGCCACGGCGGACACCTCCTGGGGAGAGATGGCCGTATTGCGCGTCCTGGACAAGTCCATATCCGTTATGGACCTCCCGGAGCTGGGATTCCTTCCCGATTCTCTGGAAACCTATCGAGATCTAATCCGATCCCCCTACGGCATGCTCCTGGCCAGTGGGCCGACCGGTTCGGGCAAGACGACGACCCTCTACGCTACCATCAACCAATTGGATTCCAGGGAACGCAATATCATCACCATCGAGGACCCTGTCGAGTACCGCTTCGCCAACATCAACCAGATGCAAGTCAACCCCCAGGCCAACATCACCTTCGCCAGCGGCCTGCGAGCCACCATGCGCCTGGATCCGGACGTCATCCTGGTGGGCGAGGTTCGTGACAGGGAGACGGCCAGCATCGCCATCCAGGCCGCTCTGACGGGACATCTGGTGTTATCCACGGTACACGCCAACGACGCCGTGGGGGCCCTGTTTCGGCTGATGGACCTGGGAGTAGAGCCCTTCCTCCTCACCTCGGCGATGGTGGGCATCGTCGCCCAGCGCCTGGTGCGCCGCGTCTGCCCGCATTGTCGCATCCTCCGTGAGGGCACTGAGGAAGAGCAGTTGGCCTACGAGAAGGAGATAGGGGAGAAGCGAACCAAGTTCTATCATGGGACGGGCTGCAACTTCTGTGCCATGACTGGTTATTATGGCCGGATGGGCGTTTACGAGATCCTGGTGATGAGCGAAGAGATTAGACGCCTGGTGCTTCAGGGCGCGGGCAGCGACGTCATCAAAACCAAAGCTGTTGAAGAGGGCATGATGAGCATGTGGCGCGATGGGATGCTGAAAGTGAAAGAGGGTCTCACCACGCCCAGCGAAGTGCTGCGGAACGTGTTTGTGATTGGCTGAGTGAGCGAGTGATCATGCCTTACAAGTATGTCGCCTACACGAGAGCTGGAGAGCGAGTGCAGGGTGTACTCAACGTCCCCTCGGAGGGGGCGGCGGAGGAGGCCCTCTGGCGATCGGATTACATCATTGTCAGCCTCAAACCGACCCGACCTGGGGCCGATTTTGCGGCGCTGATGCCTACTTTCTTCGGGGTGAAGACCCGAGACCTGATTGTCTTCAGCCGCCAATTAGCGACCCTGCTCGAGTCAGGCATCACCATTCTGGCTGGCATCCAGATGTTGGCGGAGGAGTGCAGCAGCAAGCCTCTGAAGAGAGCGCTTCAAGAGGTCAGCGAAGATGTGCAGGAGGGCGAGACCCTCTCCAATGCACTGAGGAGGCATCCGCAGACCTTTCCTCCCATCTACAGCCGGATGATCGAGATAGGGGAGCGGATGGGGAACATGGAGGCCGTACTGCGGCAACTGGCGACTTACATGGAAAAACGGGAGGCCCTGACGCGCAGGTTGCGAGGAGCCATGGCTTACCCGGCCTTTGTCCTATCCCTGGCCATCGGGGTGGTGTTCCTGATGATCAACTTTACTCTTCCCGGCATAATGGGGCTGTTTGGCGAATTCGAGATGGAGCTGCCCATAACCACCAGGATACTCATCGCCGTCACTGACTTCAGCACGACCTATCGGACCCACATGGTGGCCGGCGCTGCATTTCTGGTAACCGCAGTTGTTTTGTATTTAAGGACTCCCATTGGCCAGCGGCAGCGCGACATATTGCTCCTGAAGATCCCGCTCATAGGTGCCATCAACATCCAGAGCAATGTGTCCCAACTCTGCCACACCATGTCCATCCTCTTGCGGGCGGGGCTCCCTGTGGCCGAGATCATGACCCTGATCGTAGATACGATGGGGAATGTCATCATAAAGGAGGCCGTTCAGCGGATACGTACAGAGATGCTGCAGGGGCACGGTTTATCGCGGCCCATACGTGAGGAGAAGGTCTTCCCCAGCCTGCTGGCCCAGATGGTGCGGGTCGGCGAGGAGACGGGCACCCTGGATTCGAACCTGGACACCTTAGCCGTTTTCTATGAGGAGGAGGCAGATCGTAAGATCAACACGCTCACGGGAATGATGGAGCCTGCTTTGATGCTCTTCGTGGGGGGGATGGTGGGCTTCCTGGCGGTCTCGGTGATCCTGCCCATGTATTCCTTGATGGGCTCGATGCGATAATCGGAATGAGAAGAAGGGTCGGCTGTGGACTGCAAGCGATGATCGCCCTGATCGTCATCTACGTCCTTGAGATGGCGACGCTGGGCATCATCTATCGCTTTCTGTCCCAGGTGCCCTACAAGCTGGTGGCTCCCCCCATCGTGGTGACCGCCATGCTCGTGGCCTGGGTAACGATCTTCGTGGACATGAAGAAGAGAGGAGAGCAATGAAGCTCATTGATGTGGCCGCCAGTCCAACCTTAACTTAACCTGTAAGCGTTCACGTGCCAGGCACTTTCATAGGCTTCTTGAAGATTGCAGTGCCTCCAAGCCAGGTGAGATCGCTCAATCGCTCGGTTATTCGCAAGTGCCTGGCACGTTTTGATGGGTGGTGGCCGCCAGTCCAACCTTAACTTGACCTGTAGCGTTCACGTGCCAGGCACTTTCATAGGCTTCTTGAAGATTGCAGTGCCTCCAAGCCAGGTGAGATCGCTCAATCGCTCGGTTATTCGCAAGTGCCTGGCACGTTTTGATGGGTGGTGGCCGCCAGTCCAACCTTAACTTGACCTGTAGCGTTCACGTGCCAGGCACTTTCATAGGCTTCTTGAAGATTGCAGTGCCTCCAAGCCAGGTGAGATCGCTCAATCGCTCGGTTATTCGCAAGTGCCTGGCACGTTTTGATGGGTGGTGGCCGCCAGTCCAACCTTAACTTGACCTTAACCCTGGCTTTGTTTTGGGTCTTGACAGCAGCGGGATAATCGGTTATAATATAATTGCGTAAGAACTGAATAATGTAAGGTCCGAAACTGGCAAACCCATCGAAAGGTGGGGGCGCAAAGCCACGGGTCTGTGTCAGGGGACAGGCAATCAGGGGATCAGTAATCAGGCATCAGGTTCCTGATTCCCTGATCCCTGATATGATGGCCGGGCTGCCGAAGACAGATTTCACGAAGCGTGCTGTTTGGGCAGGTCGGTTGACAGCACGCTTTTTTGATACCTTGCCCTGAGCTGAACCTCGCGGGGATGATGAAGTTCCAGAAGATGATCCGGTCTGGTTATAAGACAGCGCTCTGGTAAAGGGGCACTACATCATGAATGATGTAGTCTGGGCAGTAGATAGCCTGTTTGGCGATACGGACTGGCCCAATCTACACCTTTCCAAGGAAATGGCACTAACATTTCGCGTTGCATCGCCCTGAGCTGAACCTCGCGGGGATGACGAAGTTCCAGAAAATGATCCGGTCTGGTTATAAGACAGCGCTCTGGTAAAGGGGCACTACATCATGAATGATGTAGTCTGGGCAGTAGATAGCCTGTTTGGCGATACGGACTGGCCCAAACTACACCTTTCCAAGGTGTAGTGCAGCAATGAGAATCACCCTGCAGTTACCCGAATGAATTCTCATAAGAAGAGAGGTGGGCAGTGAAACTAACTGCTTTTGCGGATGAGAGGGGGGAGAGCCTGGTCGAGATACTGGTATCGGTGGCCATCATGTCCATCGTCCTCACCGCCTTCCTGGCCGCCCTCTCCACCGGCAGCCTCAGCGTGAGCGTGGTGCACGAGCGGGTGACGGCGCAGAACCTGGCAAGGGCGCAATTAGAGTACGTCAAAGATTATGAACCGTACAATGAAGTCACCCAAACCACGCCTGGAGCGTATCCAACTGTTACGTCTGTAGTTCCTGGTTACGTGATTACCGTCACGGCTTCTCCCATCACGACCAATCTTCAACTGATCACTGTTACCATCTCCCATCATGGTGAGCGCGTGTTTACGATAGAGAACTACAAGGTCAAGCGATGATCAGAGACGAGAGGGGAATAACTGTAATCGAGCTATTAGTGGTTTTGGCCATCACCGGGCTTATAATCGGCACCCTGGCCACAGTCATCTTCCAGATTTTCGACATCACCGGCTGGGGCAATGCTCAGTTGGTGGTTCAACACGACCTGCGGAACGCCGCCACCTGGCTCAACCGCGATGTGCTCACCGCCTCCGAGGCGAAGGTCAGTGGCTCTCAGATGATCTTGACTGTTCCCTATTTCGCTGGTACCATCTTAACCCACACCATCACCTACACCTTTTCCGCAGCCAATGGCACCTTGACCCGTGATACTGGGAATTCATCGCATATAGTCGGAAGGCACATCGTCTCCAATCCCTTCCCGTTGACAGACACGATCGAGGCTCCCAATGTTGTAGCAGTAACTCTGCAGTCTAAGGAGGGGGACGTCCCTGGAAGTGGTACGTTTGCTCTAAAGATGCGGGCTGGTGGGTCTATACCGGCCGGGTACTTATGCCAAGTCACGGGTGCTGAGAATCTTGGGTTTGAGGCTGAGAAAGTCGTATGGGACATCACGAATGCCGGCGATACTTCGCCAACTATCAAAGAGATTTACGTTACTTGGCCAAACGAAGAAGACGAAAACAGGAGGCTCAGCCGGATCTATTTCAGCGGAAGCCAAATATGGGACGGGTGGGAGGAGGGGCCATCAGCGGATATTGACGGACCATGGCTACCGGGTGGGAATCGAACGATAGGCGGTGGAACTCAGAAGACGCTGCAATTCAGTTTTCAGCAGGCTGCTGTCAATGACGAAGCCCAGTACTCGATCACTATCACCTTAACCGATAACTGTACATTTTCATTCCCCCCCAACCCTTGATCACAAGGAGCGGTTCATGCTGAAGAAAGTTATTTTAGATGAAAGCGGGCGGGCTTTGGCCTTGACCCTCGTTATCCTGGGCATTGGCGTACTACTTCTTCCTGTCTTCCTATCCCATGCCAGCACCAACCTCTCCGCCACCCGCGCCATCGAAGAGGGCTTGAAGGAACAGTACGCGGCAGATGCAGGGGTGGAATATGCGCTGTATATGCTTGCTAATAATGCTGATGTGCCCTTTACCACAAACACACCGGCCTTGGCGAACAACATATCGGTATCAGTAACAGTAGAAAGTGAAGGCGTTTATTACAAGATCACATCCACAGCCAAGGATACTGTGATTTGCTCGTACGTAAAGTATTCGCCTGGGGGCAATTTGGACCTCTACAAAGGGGCTTTGGTGAGCGCGGGCGATATAACGTTGGCCAAAGATTGCACGGTAGATGGCGATATTCGTTACGGCGGCTCGTTTAGTTATGGGAAGGGATTCACGCAACTCAGTGGCCATCAGATAAAAGGTGAAGTAAAGTTTCCATCTAGCGGTGAGTTTGTTCAAACTTATAAGAATGAGGCAATGGCGGGTGGTACTTACACTGGCACTATGACTATCGGAATGGGCAGCATAACTACCCTGGGGCCACTGTATATTACTGGCAATCTATCCGTGCTCAAGAATAGTGTGATAACCCTTACGGGTACTATCTATGTTGGTGGTTATATTGATGTAGATATGGACAGCGATATTAGGGGATCAGGTAGCATCATTGCTAATGGGAAAATCCTATTCGGAAAAATGACAGGCTTTGGCACAAGCAGTGATGCCGTCATCATGTCTGTTAATAGTTATATTGACTTTAGGAAGGACGTCAACATTAAAGCGTTGATATATGCTCCTGCCGGATCTATCGATTTCCGTAAAGAATCTGACGAAACAGGGGCTACTGTAATGGGTGGTGTAATCGGCAAAGATATAAACGCGGAGAAGCTCAACCTTTTTGCGTATGATGCCAGTTTCTACGACAGCTTTGCATTGCCTGGCTACAAAGATCCTGGGTTCATGGTGATGACATACAACATTAACCCATAGTCTAAACAAGCTTGTGATACGTATGGTTTGGACTTTGGACAATTCTGGAGTCGAGCCTTCAGGCGGTCTATATCTTGTGAAAATGACCGGCTGAAGCCTCTACTCCTTGTTGTATGCAGGCCGATGTCAAAGTCCAGGCATGGTGAAAGTGCCTTTTTAATTGCATAAGTCCGATAAAGGCAAACCCATCGAAAGGTGGGGGCGCAAAGCCACGGGTCTGTGTCAGTAGGCAGTGATCGAGGAATCAGTGATCAGGCATCAGGTTTCCTGATTCCCTAATCCCTGATTTCCTGAGCCCTGATCACTGATACGATAGCCGGGCTGCCGAAGACAGATTTCCAGAAGCGTGCTGTTGGGAAGCAGGTCGGCCGACAGCACGCTTTTTTGGTAGGCCTGGCAGAATGTTGGCAGGTACATGCGATATGGGTAAGAGAAGCAAGGGCGGGTCTTGCACCCGCCCAGGGCGATCGCAAGGGATCGCTCCTACAACCGGATTTGAAAACACCCAATTCTTTTTGACTGCTGCCCTGGCAGTGACGTTGGTCTTGCTGGCCGTGATAGCAGTGAGCGCGATCCCAGCCCGCGCGGACGACATCGAAGTGGGTTGCAATGTTCCTGATCTTATTCAGGCTATCACCGACGCCAACCACGCTGGAGGGCCTGACACTATTAACCTGGAGGCTGGCTGCACCTACACCCTGACCGACGTGGACAACAACACCGAGGGCCCCAACGGCCTGCCCTCCATCACTAGCCAGATCACCATCAATGGCAACGGCGCTATTATTGAGCGCAGCAGCGGCGACGCGTTTCGCATCTTCCACGTGGCCAGCGGCGGTGTCCTGACCTTGACCAACATCGGCATCGCCAATGGCGACGCCGGCAGTAACTGGGGCGGCGGCATCCTGAGCAATGGCACGGTGAACATCAATAACGGTACTCTCTCCGGTAACACGGTCGCCACCAGCGGCGGCGGCATCTGCAACAGAGGCACGCTGAACATCAGCAACAGCACCCTCTCCGGTAACACAGCCACCACCAGCGGCGGCGGCATCTACAATCAAAGTAGCACGGCCACGGTGGACATCAGTAGCAGCACTCTATCTGATAACACAGCCACCACCTACGGCGGCGGCATCTTCAACAACGGTACGCTGAACATCGGCAATAGCACCTTCTCTGGTAACACGGCCACTTATGGCGGCGGCGTCTTCAACAACGGCGGCACGCTGAGCATCGGCAGTAGCACCTTCTCCGGCAACACAGCTGGCGAGGAGGGTGGCAGCATCTACAACAATGCCGGCACGGTCAATGTCAAAAACACCATCCTCGCTGGCAACACCTCCAACGATTGCATCGGCACGATGACCTCCCATGGCTACAACCTGATCGAGAGCCCCAGCGGTTGCACCATCACCGGCGATACTACCGGCAACATCACTGGCCAGGATCCGAACTTGGGCCCCCTCCAAGATAACGGTGGCCCCACCTGGACCCACGCCCTGCTGGAGGGCAGCCCGGCCATTGATGCCGGTTCCTGCACCGATATATTCGGCAACCCAGTCACCACCGACCAACGTGGCTATACTCGGCCACATCCGGCGGGGGGCAGTTGTGACATCGGCGCGTTTGAATACGGCTCTACAACTATTCCGACGCCTACCATGACACCCACCAGTACTTCGACGCCCACACCTACCGACACCCCCACGCCCACGGAAACCCCCACCCAGACCCCCACGCCTACCGACACCCCCACGCCCACCAACACCCCCACGCCCACCAACACCCCGACCCCAACGGACACGCCCACAGTGACCAACACTCCAACGCCCACTGACACACCCACCATCACCCCCACGCCCACCGATACGCCTACCAGTACCCCCACGCCGACCGATACACCGACCCCCACGCCCACACCCACCAACACGCCTATCGTTGTTGCCTGCGGCGACGTGAACGACCTGATCGGCGCCATCAACACCGCCAACGCCAACGAGGGAGCCGATACTCTTTACCTGACGGACGGCTGCACTTACACGCTGACCACCGTGAACAACACCACCGGCGGCCCCAACGGCCTGCCCTCCATCACCAGTCAGATCACCATCCACGG
>VGOG01000016.1 GCA_016875995.1 Chloroflexota bacterium | reverse complement strand
GCTGCCTCAACGACAATCTTGAGGTTCTCCTTGATCCTGTCCTGCCCGATGAAGTCGGCCAGCCGCCTGGGGCGCAAGGACACGTCCAAGGCAACCTCTTCCTCTTTCAACTTCGGCGAAATCATGCGCTCTTCAGTCATAGTTTCCTCATACAACAGCGATTATACCAGAAAGAGCGGAAAAAGTGAAATCCTTCTTTGACAAAGGTGCCCATTAGTGATAAAATAAGGCCGGCAATTAGCGGGACGCTAATTGCCTATTGCTGAAACGAGGAGGCTAGCATGGGTAAACTTACCGAGATTCGCTGGCATGGCCGTGCCGGACAGGGCGTGGTCACCGCCGGCGAGCTATTGGCTGAGGCGGCCATGCAGGAGGGAAAGTACTTCCAGGCCTTCCCTGACTACGGCCCGGAGCGCATGGGAGCGCCCATCAAATCCTACACCCGCATCAGCGATGGGCCCATCGAGGTCCACCACCAAATCCTGCATCCCGACGTGATTGTGGTGGTCAACCCCAACCTCATCGGAGTGGTGGATCTTACGGAAGGGCTCAAAGGGGACGGCATTGCCATCGTCAATACCCCGGATTCGCCAGCGGAGGTCCGCGAGAAGCTGGGACTGAAGGGGGGCACGGTGGCCACTCTCGATGCCACGCGCATCGCCATGGACACCCTGGGGCGGGACATCCCCAGCACCCTCATGCTGGGCGCTGTGGCCAGGGTCACCGGCCTGGTGTCATTGGATAGCGTCGCCCACTGCACCAAAGAGCGATTGGGGGAGAAGCTACGGGCCGAGGTGGTGGAAGCCAACTTGACCGCCGTCAAGCGAGCATACGAAGAAGTAGCGGAGGGATAGAAATGGCAGTGAATTTAGAAGCCGGCTGGAGGGAAGCCTCTATCGCCGGGACGGTCTTCGAGGCGGGAAACTCAGTGGAGTATATTACGGGCGGTTGGCGTTCATTGCGCCCTGTGCGCGACGCCGAGGGGTGCACCCACTGCATGATCTGCTGGGTCTACTGTCCCGATTCGATCATTCTCGTCGAAAACAGCAAAGTGATCGGGTTCGACTACGATCACTGCAAGGGCTGCGGCATCTGCGCCGCCGAGTGCCCGGTCAAGGTGGAGGCCCACGCCTACACCGGTCAACCAGGCAAAGTCATTCAAATGGTGGAGGAGCAATAGGAGGAAATGAAATGGCAAAATCAAAGATCCGGGCTCTGGACGGAGCCCGCGCTGTAGCCGAGGCCATGCGCCAGATAAACCCCGACGTGGTGGCCGCTTACCCCATCACCCCCCAGACGGAGATCGTGCAGACCTTCTCCAACTTCGTGGCCGACGGGCTGGTGGACACCGAGTTCATCGCTGTGGAGAGTGAGCACGCCGCCATGAGCTGCTGCATCGGGGCCTCCGCCGCCGGCGGGAGGGTGATGACCGCCACTGCCTCGGCGGGCCTGGCCCTGATGTGGGAGATGCTCTACGTCGCCGCCTCGCTGCGGCTACCTGTGGTGATGAGCGTGGTCAACCGAGCCCTGTCGGCCCCCCTCAACATCCACTGCGACCACTCCGATTCCATGGGCGCCCGCGACGCGGGGTGGATCCAGCTCTACTCCGAGAACCCCCAGGAGGCCTACGACAACGCCGTCCAGGCGGTGCGTATCGCTGAGCGCCTGTTGCTGCCGGTGATGGTCATGCAGGATGGCTTCATCACCGGCCACGGGGTGGAGCGGGTGGAGGTGCTCGACGACGGGACAGTTAAAGGTTTCATCGGCGAGTACAAGCCTGAGCACTCTCTGCTCGACGTGGATAACCCGGCCACCTACGGCAGTTGGGACATGTATGATTTCTACTTCGAGCACAAGCGCCAGCAGACCGACGCCCTCTCCAGGGCCATGCCGGTCATCGTGGAGATGGGCGAGGCGTACGGCAGGCTGACGGGGCGAAAATACGGCATCTTCGACGCCTACGAGATGGACGACGCTGAGATGGCCATCGTCGTCCTCTCTTCCACGGCAGGCACGGCCCGGATGGTGGTGCGTGGGTTGCGCGAGAAGGGGATCAAGATCGGCCTCATCAAGCCCAGGGTCTTCCGCCCCTTTCCGGCCAGAGAGTTCGCTGAGGCCCTGGCCGACGTGAAAGCGGTGGGAGTGCTGGACCGCTCCATCGTCTTTGGAGCGCTGAACGGCCATGGCCCTGGCCCACTTTTCCTGGAGCTGTGCGCCGCCCTCTTCGCCGCCGGGAACGCCACGACGAAGGTGGCGGACTACATCTTCGGCCTGGGCGGCCGTGACATCGTGCCCGCTTACATCGAGCGCGTGGCCCACGACCTGGCCGAGATAGCCGAGACGGGCGAGGTGAAGAGCGTGGTCAGTTATCTTGGATTGAGAGAGTAAAGGAGTGACTAAATGGCCATAAAGTTGAAGGAGCTCGCGAACAAAGAGGAACGGCTCGTAGCCGGACATCGCTTCTGCGCCGGCTGCGCCGAGCCAGTCTTGACCCGACAGATCCTAAATGCCATAGATGACCCGGTGGTGCTATCCTGTGCCACCAGTTGTATGGAGATCGCCACTTCGATCTATCCCTATTCGTCCTGGCGGGTGCCCTGGATCCACAGTGCCTTCGAGAACGCCTCGTCCACCATCGCCGGGGCCGAGGCCATGTATCGCTCCCTGGTGCGTCAGGGCAAGATCGAGGACCGAGGGCTCAAGTTCATCGCCTTCGGTGGTGACGGGGCCACCTACGACATCGGCCTGCAGTGGATCTCGGGCTGCTTCGAGCGGGGCCACAAGATGATGTACGTCTGCTACGACAACGAGGCGTACATGAATACGGGCATCCAGCGCTCCAGCGCCACCCCGCTGGGCGCCCACACCACTACCTCGCCAGCGGGTGAGGTTATCCCCGGCAAGCAGCAATGGCGCAAACCGCTCACCGAGATCTTCGCCGCCCACGGCATCCCCTACGTGGCCCAGGCCTCGCCCAGCCACTGGCGCGACTTGATGACCAAAGCCCAGAAGGGCGTCGCCGCCGATGGCCCGGCTTTTCTCAACGTCATCGCCCCCTGTCCCCGCGGTTGGCGGCATGAGACCGAAGAGAGCATCGAGATGGCCAGGCTGGCCGTGGAGACCTGTTACTGGCCCCTCTACGAGGTGGAGAACGGCCAGTGGAAGCTGAATTACAAGCCGCGGGAGAAGAAGCCCATCACCGCCTGGCTCGACCGCCAGGGACGCTTCCGCCACCTCTACCAGCCCCAGTTCCGGCACGTCATTGACGAGATCCAGGCCCGCGTGGATCAGGAGTGGGAGAGGCTTCTCGAACGCTGTGGGGAATGAGGGAACGGTTATCAGTGATCAGGGAATCAGTGATCAGGGAATCAGGGGCGAGACCTAATCCCTGATTCCCTGATTACCTGATTACTGTTGGAGAATCCAATGGCCAACGTCTTTCAATCCACCCACCCTTTGATCCAACACAAGCTCACCCTCCTGCGGGACGTGAACACCGAGCCCAAGAGATTTCGCGAGCTGGTAAGGGAGGTAACCTGGTTGCTGCTTTACGAGGCAACCAGGGATCTAATTCCTGTAGAACGCCCTGTTACCTCGCCCATGGGCAGCACGGTGGGTAAAGTCCTGGTGGAGGAGATAGCCTTTGCTCCCATCCTGCGGGCTGGCCTGCCGATGGTGGAGCCAGCGCTGGAAATGATCCCTACCGCTCAAATCTGGCACATCGGCCTCCATCGGGAGGAAGAGACCTTGCAGCCCATCGAGTACTACACCAATGTGCCCAGGGAAGCCACGGCTGAGATTGCCTTCATCCTCGACCCCATGCTGGCCACTGGTGGCTCGGCGGTGGCCGCAGTGGACATCCTCAAGAGGAGCGGAGTGCGAAACATCAAGTTCGTGGGCCTCATCGCTGCCCCGGAGGGGATCGAGCGTCTCTCCCGTGCCCACCCTGACGTTCCCATCCACATCGCCGCCGTGGACGAGCGTCTGAACGACATAGGCTACATTGTGCCCGGCCTGGGCGATGCGGGGGACAGGCTGTTTGGAACAGGTTGACGAGGATTGCCCGATGCTTAAGCGGGCCTCGAGGGCATTCTGTAACTTCGCCCGCCATCCTATCCTCGGAATGGTCGTGGTTGCCGCTGTTGCTTTCTTCGTCTACCGAGACGCGCTGGGCTTCCTCTTTTTCAACGACGATCCCACCGGCCACTTCCGCTGGATGGAGGGCCGCTCCCTTGCCTGGTTCTTCGTCTCGGCGCGGGACCACGCCTATTACCGGCCGCTCAGCTTTGCCCTATGGAAAGCCCTCCACGCCGTCGTCGGCCACCACGACCCCTTTTTGCTCCACTCGCTGAACCTCGTCTTCCACGCCGCTAACTGTGCCCTGGTCTGGCTGCTGGCCTATCGCCTCACGAAGCATAAGGACTATGCCTTCGTGGCCGCCGTGCTGTTCGCCCTCTATCCCTTCAGCTACGAGGCAGTGGCCTACGTGGGCGCTTTCGTTCATCCCCTGACCACGTTTTTCGTTCTGGCTACCCTGGTCCTCTATCGGGAGGCCAGGCAGGGTGCGAACTGGTTGTTCTACGCCTCGCACCTGACCCTCGTCCTGGCGCTTTTCACCCAGGAAAACGCGGTCATCGCCCCTTTTCTGCTCATCGCCTGGGAGTTGATCGAACGAGGCAGGGCCTTCGACAAACGGTCGCTGACTTACCTGATAGAGCCGTTGCTGTTCCTCGCTCTGTGGCTTCGTGTGCCCAAGCTGCCCACCGCTGGGTTACAGCCCCTGGCCGGTATCTGGGAGAACGCCCTGCACTTTTTACAGGCCATCGTCTACCCCGTCGCCCCCCTGGCCTCGACCCTGGTGACGCATCCCCCCCTTTCATCCCCCCCACTGGGGGGGAAAGCGGTGGCGCTGGTGGCCGTTGCCCTGGCCTCGTTCGTAGTTCTATACGTAGCGGGGCGCCGGGCCAAAACGCGCTCTTTCTCTCTATCCCTGGCCTGGGCCGTTTTCTCGGCGCTGCCGGCTACGTTCTTCCTGGAGAGCGCTTACGTTAGCGGCAGCCCCAGGCTCTATTACTTCACGGCAGTCGGCGCGGCCTTGCTCTGGGCGACGCTTCCCCTGGCCTTCCTCCCACCTCCCCCAACCCCCCCCTCCAGGGGGGGCAGGGGGGGGGTGCGTAGCTTACTTGCCTGGGCACTGGTGGTGGCGCTGGTCTGGTCCAGCCTGGACTTCATCGGCTGCCGCCTCAGCGATTTCGCCAGGACGACGGAACTGATGCGTTCGATGAGCGAGACGGCTCGGACGGTCCCGACGGAACGAGAGCTGACCTACGTCAACCTGCCTTTCCACTTCAGCTCGACGGAGGAAGGGTGCGTTTATCCCTATCCCTACGGCTCGGCCGGGGCGGTGGTCATTCCCCTCTACGCCGACCTGGCTGACTTCGTGGCTTTCAACGGTGGCCCCAGGCGCCAGGCCAGGGGCGTGGTGGTGCGGGAGTTCCAGCCGGGCTGGGCCACCTACGGCGATGAGACCGACCTGGAGGACTTGCGAGCGCTTCTGGCCCAAGGACAGGTCTATCTTTTCGATTTCTTCGACTGGGAGTTCTTCGACCTCACGGCCAACTGGCTGGTCTCGCCGCAGGAGGGCTGGGAGGAGATGGCTACCTTTGGCGAGAGCATCGCCCTGGCGGGGCATTCGGTGGAGAAAGACGATGGCCTGCTGAAGGTGACTCTGTGGTGGAAGTGCCTGGAGCCGCCGCAGCGTCGCTACACCGTTTTCCTGCATCTCTACGATGCCGATGGCAGGTTAGTCGCTCAGAAGGATTCCCAGCCAGCCAGCGATCACCTGCCCACGGTTTTCTGGCGCGGGGGAGACGTAGTGCGCGACCAGCGTGTTCTCGAATTGCCTGAGGATCTGCCTGGTGAGCGTTACACCCTTGCCGTTGGCCTCTACGATCCCCAGACAGTCGTCAGGCTGCCGGCTATCGCTCCCGATGGAACCCGCTGGGCCAACGACGCCGTCGTCCTGGAGGAACGCGCTTTGAGTTTTCCTGGAAAGTCCTCACGGAGAGACGGCGTCAGCTTGACGGAATACGCAATACGCAATACGAACGTGCTGCCTTTTCCTTTTTTTCCACAAGACGAACAGTGATCCCCGAGATCTCTACTTCGCATTAGGGGTGAAACGATGCCTTTTGTTTTGGTTTTGGTGATAGCTTTTGCTCTGGCGCTGGCGCTGACCCCGCTGGCGCGGTTGCTGGGACAGCGCTACGGCTTCGTAGCCGCGCCGGGGGGCAGGCGGAGGCACGCCGGTACGAAGTCCAGGCTGGGCGGTGTGGCGCTGTACGTGGCCTTCGTGGTCGCGGCCGTGCTGGCCCAGTTCCTGCCGGTGGAGCGGCAGGATCCCAAGGAGCTGACCAGGCTGGTGGGCCTGCTCTTGGGCTCTACGTTCATTTTCTTGATGGGTATCTGGGATGACAAGAAGGAGCTCTCGCCAGCCCCACAGCTCATCGCCCAGTTCATCGCCTCCCTCATTGCCATCCAGTTCCTCATCTTCATCGAGGTGATCAACAATCCCTTCGCCCCCCCAGCTTTGGGGGGGAAGGAGGGGGGGCAGGTGTGGTTCCCCTGGTATGTCACTTTGCCCCTCACCATCTTCTGGCTGATGGGCATGATGAACACCGTCAATTGGCTGGACGGCCTGGACGGACTGGCGGCAGGGGTGGCGGCCATTCTCTCCGCCGTACTTGCCATCCACATGTACCGCGAGGGTCAGCATAGCGTGGCCCTCCTGCCCCTGGCCCTGTTGGGCGCAACCTTGGGCTTTCTGCCTTACAACTTCCATCCCGCCAGGGTATTCATGGGTAGCTCTGGCTCCTTCTTCCTGGGCTTCGCCGTGGGGGCCCTGGGCATCATCGCTGGGGCCAAGATGGCCACCGTGTTGTTGGTGATGGGCATCCCCATCCTGGACGTAGCCTGGCTCATCTTCGAGCGATGGCGCCGAGATCGCTCCCCCCTCATGGGAGATCGAGGCCACCTCCACTTCCGCCTGCTGGACCTGGGCCTCTCCCAGCGCCAGATCGTTCTCCTCTATTACCTCTTCTGCTCTCTCTTCGGATTCCTCGCCCTGGTCATCTCGTCTCGCCTCTACAAATTCCTGGCTCTGCTGGTGCTGGGGGCCATGACCTTGCTCCTGTTGCTCTTTATCTCCCGCAAGAAGTAGCCTGTTGAACCTGCCACCATCCCCAAATGAGCTTTTCAGGCTTAAATCAGGCACTGGATAATCTCAAATTGCCTTTCCATGACGAGGAAGTGCAGAGGGCTTGCGCAAAGGGGGGTGATCCGCAGTACCAGGAATTTGGCAAGTAAAATCTGTGATACTCTGCCCCCGCCAACGTATTTACTGATAGCACGCACCAATCATCACCCCCGAATCCAACTTCTGGACAAACTCTCCATCCTGTGTTAGAATACCATCAAACAAGCGTATTGCGTGTTGCGTATTCCGTCACCTCCACGCAATACGCACTACGGAATACGGGGTCGCAAAGATGCTCAATTACCACAAGAAACTTATTATCGTGCTATTAGCTCTAGTCACCATCCTCACCGCCTGCCAGGGCCTCTTTGGCCGTCCTATCGAAAAAGAAGCCCCCACCCCTACCCCCATCCCCACGCCCATCGTCCCCGAAAAGCCAACCTACGTCGTCCAGCGGGGCAAGATCACCAAGCAATTGGGGTTCACAGGGCGGATATCGCCAGTGGAGGAGAGAGCTCTCTACTTCAAGACCAGCGGCTACGTCAAGCGAGTGCTCGTCCAACGGGGCGACCAGGTTCAGGCTGGCGACCTGCTGGCCGAACTGGAGATTGACGACCTGCTCAAACAGATGGCCCAGGCGGAAGTCACCCTCAACTCGGCGCAACTGCGGCTGGACGAGGCGGAAAAGGGGCTGCAACGCCAGATCGCCCAGGTGAAACTGGACCTGGCCGCCGCCCAGGCCCGGTTGACCCAGGCCCAGAACGCCCACGCCGACGCCATCGCCCAGGCCGAGATCGCCCTGGCCGTGGCTCAAGAGCAACTGGCCCGTCTTAAGGCGCAACAAGCCAGCTACACCGCCGACCTTGTCACCGCCCGTATCAATGTGGCGCAGGCGGAGGACGCCCTGGCCCGGGCCGAGATCGAGTACCAGAAGGCGCTGGATCGCCACTGGGAGCCCCAGGAGGTGCGCGACGCCTACGCCCGCTCCCTCCAGCAGGCCCAGTGGAACCTGGAGATGGCCCAGGCCCGCTACGACCAGGCCCTAGCTGCGCAGCAAACCTACACCCACGACGTCAGGATCCAGGAACTGGCCGTCACCCAAACCGAGGCGAACCTGGCCCAGTTGCAGAGTGGCGTGGACCCCCTGCTGGCCATCGAAGTGCAGCGAGCACAACAACAACTGGACTGGCTGAAAGAAGGCGTGGATCCGGTGCTGGTCAACGAGGTGAACCAGGTCCAATTGGCCCTGGAGCGCCTGCAGGCTCAGGTGGCCGACGCCCAGATCGCTGCCCCGGTGGATGGCGAGGTGCTCTCGCTCTCCGTCTACGCCGGCCGCCCCGCCGAGGCATTCAAACCCGTCATCGTCGTCGCCGATCCATCGGCCATCGAGGTGAGCGCCGACCTCTCCAGCAGCCAGTTGCAAGAGATGGTCGAGGGACAAGAGGCGGTGGTCACCCTCAGGGCCTACCCCGGCCAGACGTGGCACGGCACCGTCCGCCGCCTCCCCTACCCCTACGGCAGTGGCGGCGGCAGCGAGGCCCTGGTTGGCGAGGACAAGTCAACCCGGATCAGCCTGGAAGGCGACCTGAGCGGCCTCCAACTGGGCGACCTGGCCCGCGTGACCATTGTCCTCCAGGAGAAAGACGACGTGCTGTGGCTCCCGCCAGCCGCCATTCGCACCTTTCGGGGCCGCAGATTCGTCATCGTGCAGGAGGAGGACCGTCAGCGCAGCGTGGATGTGACCATCGGCATCGAAAGTGACGACCGCGTGGAAATCCTGGAGGGGCTGGAAGAGGGGCAAATCGTGGTGGGGCAGTGAGGGCTAAAATTTGAATATCCTATTCAACCTATTATCCATCATCCTCATCGCCGCCAAGCGGCTGTGGGCCAACAAGGGGCTGAGCCTCAGCCTGCTGCTGGGGTGGACGGCGGCGGTGGGGCTCAGTCTCAGCGTGCCCCTCTACGCCGACGCGGTGAACCACCGCCTGCTGCGGGAAGAATTGGAGACGACCCGCGAAGGAACGCCACCCTTCGCTTTTCGCTTCCGCTACATCGGCGCCTGGCACGGGGCGAAGGACTGGGAGGAGGTGCAGCAGGCCGATGCCTACCTGCGGGGGCCAGTCGCCGCTGACATCGGCCTGCCACTGGAAAGCGTCGTTCGCTACTTCAAGACCGACAACTTCCGCCTCTTCCCCACCTCCGAAGCAGCCTACGCCGACGTCCGTGACCCGCTGGAGTGGGTTTCCATCGGCTTCCTCAGCGCCCTGGCCGACCACATCATCCTGACGGAGGGCGAGTTCCCCACTCCCCCGTCGCCGACCGACCAGGCGATGGAGGTGTTGATCCATCACCGGCTGGCCAATGAGCTGGGACTGCAAGTGGGCGAAGAGTACGTCCTCTTTGGTCGTCAAAAAGCAGGCGTCCAGAGCAGTCAGTTGGTGCAGATCCCGGTGCGCATCGCGGGCATTTGGCAGCCGGCCAACCCAGGGGATCCCTACTGGTTCTACCAGCCCAGTGCCTTCGACCGGGTGCTGCAGGTGCCCGAGACCTCGTTCCATCAGCGAATCGCGCCCCTGTTGAGCGGCGAGGTTTACGTGGCTGCGTGGTCTCTGCTGCTGGACGGCTCAGCGGTCCACACCGACGACGTGCCGGCATTGCTGAGGCGCATCACCGCTGCCGAGACCCGCGCGGCCTCGCTCCTGCCCAATACCCAGTTGTACACCTCGCCCGCCGAAGCGATGCAGAAGTATCAGCGCGAGGCCTACCTGCTGACTATCCTCTTGTCTGTGTTCGCCATCCCGGTGCTGGGGTTGATTCTCTACTTCGTGGCCCTGACGGCGGGCATGGCCGTGCGCCGCCAGCAGACCGAGATCGCCGTCCTGCGCAGCCGGGGCACCTCGCGCTGGCAGGTGCTGGGAGTGTACTTGCTGGAGGGACTGGTGCTGGGCGCGGCGGCCCTGGGAATGGGGATATTGCTGGGCCAGGGGATTGCCCTGGCCATGGGCCAGGTCCGCTCCTTCCTGACGTTGGTGCGCCGCCCGCCGTTGCCAGTACAGCTCTCTGCGAGCAGCCTGCGCTTCGCCCTCGGCGCAGTGGTGCTGGCTTTGCTAACCACCCTGCTGCCGGCGCTCTCCGCCGCTGGACACACCATCGTCACTCACAAGCAGGAGCAGGCCCGCGAGCTGCGACGGCCCTTTTGGCAGCGTTATTTCCTGGATCTCATCCTGCTGGCCCCGCCCCTCTACGGTTACTACCTGCTGCGGCAGCGGGGCACGATCTCGGTCAGCCTGGGCGGCGGCATCACCTCCGATCCGTTTCAGAACCCCCTGCTGTTCCTGGTGCCGACGCTATTCATCTTCGTCCTGGGATTGCTGTTTATCCGAATCTTTCCACTGCTGATGACGACCCTGGCCTGGATCGCCGACTGGCTACCTGGTACGTCGTTGATACTGGCATTGCGCCACCTGGCCCGCTCGTCACGGCACTACACCGGCCCGTTGTTGCTCCTCATCCTCACCCTGGGGCTGGCCGCTTTCACGGCCTCCATGGCCCTGACTCTCGACGATCATCTGGTGGATCGCGTGTACTACGAGGTTGGCAGCGATCTCCATCTGGCGGAGAGTGGCGAGAGCACCGAGGCACCACAGGATCCCTTTGCCCCCCAGCCGGACGCCCCAGAGGAAAAGGCAGGTCCCAAGTGGCTCTTTCTGCCGGTGGACGATCACCTGCTGGTCGAGGGCGTGCAGGCAGCGGCCCGCGTCGGCGAGTATCGCGCCCAGTCGTCCCTGGGGAGCCGCGAGGAGGGAACCTTTATTGGTGTAGACCGGCTGGATTTCCCTCACGTCGCCTTCTTCCGGCGCGACTTTGCGCCCGATTCGCTGGGCGCCCTGATGAACCTGCTGGCACTGGATTCCCGCGCCCTGCTGGTCGAGAGGGGCTTTCTGGCCCGCAACGCCTTGAACGTCGGCGACCCACTTCGCCTGGAGCTGACCATGGTCGGCCAGCGGCGAACAGTGGAGTTCGTCGTCGCTGGTGTGCTGGATATGTTTCCCACCCAGTATCCGGAGGATGGCCCATTCTTCGTCGGCAACCTGGATTACGCCTTCCAGCAGATGGGCGACGAGTATCCCTACGACGTGTGGCTGGCCGTCGTCGGTGAACGTCCGCCCGAAGACATCGTGGCCGATTTGCGAAAGATCGGCTTTCGGATCATAAGCTACGACGACGCTCGCCAGACGATCCTGCAAGAGCAGACGCGACCAGCGCGGCAGGGGTTGTTCGGCGTGCTGTCGGTGGGCTTCCTGGCGGCGGCAGGGCTGACGGTGCTGGGCTTCCTGCTCTACGCCGTCTTCTCCTTCCGCCAGCGGTTCATTGAGCTGGGCGTGCTGCGGGCCATCGGCCTGTCGGTGGCGCAGATGGCCGCCTTCCTGGCCGGCGAGCAACTGGCCCTCATCGTCACCGGCGCGGCGGCCGGCACCGGCCTGGGGGTCTGGGCCAGCCGGCTCTTCATCCCGTTCCTGCAGGTGCGCGGCGGCCCCCACCCCCACACCCCTCCCTTCGTCGTCCAAATCGCCTGGGCCGACATCTTCCACATCTACGCCGTCTTCGGCGCCATGTTCCTTTTCGCCGTTGCCGCCATGCTGGTGCTATTGATTCGGATGCGGGTGTTCGAGGCCATCAAGCTGGGTGAGGTGGCGTAGTTGGTAGACTCGTCTGAGCAGAGCGGGCTCCCACGCCCGCGGACCGGCGGCATGGGAGCCGCCTCTGCTGGTAGAGAGGTGCGATGCAAAACGCAAATAATATCTTGATCAATTGTGACAACCTGGTCAAGATTTACAAAATCGCCGAGCTGGAAGTGGTGGCCTTGCAGGGGCTGGACCTGACGGTGGAGCGGGGCGAGATGGTGGGCATCGTCGGCGCGTCGGGGTCGGGCAAGACGACGCTACTCAACATCCTGGGCGGGCTGGACCGGCCCTCGGCGGGGCGGGTGACGGTGGATGGGCAGGACCTGCTCAAGCTCTCCGACGCGGCACTGAACCGCTATCGTCGCAAGAAAGTGGGCTTTGTCTGGCAGCAGACCTCGCGCAACCTGATCCCCTACCTGACGGCGCAGGAGAACGTGAAACTGCCCATGACCGTGGCCGGGATGAGCCGCCGCGAGAAGCGTGCCTGGGCCAGGGAGCTGTTGCAGGCGGTAGGTCTCTACCAGCGGCGGAAGCACCGGCTGGTGCAACTGTCCGGGGGCGAGCAGCAGCGGGTAGCCATCGCCGCGGCGCTGGCCAACAAGCCCATCCTCCTGCTGGCCGACGAGCCCACGGGTGAGGTGGACTCAGCCACGGCGCAGACCATCCTGGAGACCTTCCAGCGCCTGAACGAGACGTTAGGCCTGACCACCATCATCGTCACCCACGAGCCGGGCATCGTCGGGCAGGTGGACCGCGTGGTGGCTATCCGCGACGGCAGGACCAGCACCGAGACCATCCGCCAGGTGAGCCAGTTGGAGCAGGCCATGGTCGGCGAGCATCCAGTAGAGGAGGAGGACGTAACCTACCACGAGTACGTGGTGCTCGACTCGGCGGGCCGGCTGCAGGTGCCGAGAGAGTACCTGGAGCAACTGGACATCGGCGACCGGGCTACCCTGGAGGTGACCGAGGAGGGCATCCTGATCCGCCCCGTGGCCGGCCGCCAGGCTGCGGCTGCCCCCCTGCTGCCAGGGTTGGAGGAAGAGGAGTTACCTGCTCCCCGCAGGAGGGGTCTACGCGGATTGTGGGCGCGGGTGAGAAGGGGGAGATAATATGGCGACTGGGGTTGAGCATGAGACTTCACATCTCGTCCTCACCGAGGGGTTGACGCGCATCTACCGCGTCGGGGCGCGGGAGGTGCACGCCTTGCGGGGCGTCAACCTGGAGATAGCGCGGGGCGAGTTCGTGGTGCTGCGGGGCCGCTCCGGGTCGGGCAAAACTACGCTCCTCAATTGCATCGGCGGGCTGGACCGGCCCACGGCCGGCGAGGTGTACCTCTTCGGCCAGCGGTTGGCGGCGCTTTCGGAGTGGGCCCGCACCCGGCTGCGCCGGCGGCGGATCGGCTTCGTCTTCCAGTCGTTCGCCCTGCTCCCCACCCTTTCCGCCTTCGAGAACGTGGAACTGCCGCTGCGGATGGAGGGGGTGGGGAGATGGGCGCGGCGGGAGCGGGCTTGGGTCTGTCTGGAGCTGGTGGGGCTCACCCGTTGGGCCAATCATCGGCCCTACGAGCTCTCTGGCGGGCAGCAGCAGCGAGTAGGAATCGCCCGCGCGCTGGCCAACCGCCCCGACCTGATCCTGGCCGACGAGCCGACGGGGGAACTGGACAGCGCCACCGGGCGGCAGATCCTGGCCTTGTTCCGAAGAGTGGTGGAACAGGAGGGAGTGACGGTGCTGGTTGCCACCCACGACCCGACGGCGGACGAGTACGTGGATCGGGTGTATCATCTGCAGGACGGGCGGATCGTGAGCGCGTGACCTCAGGCGATCCCGATCAGGCCCTCCTCTGAATCCATCTCCGCCAGCTTCCCCGTGACGGTAAAGATCACCCGCTCGCAGATGTTGGTCACCCGGTCAGCAGCACGCTCCAGATTGTGGGCAGCCCACAACAGATGGTTAGCCTGATCTATGTTACGTGGATCAGCCATGATAAAGGTCATCAGCTCCCGATAGACTTGGTTGAAAAGGGCATCTACCTCATCGTCCTCGGCGGGAATGGCCCGGGCCAGAGCTGCATCTTGGCGGATAAAAGCATCCAAGGCCCGATGAAGCATAGCCCGTGCCTTCTCCGCCATGCGGGGAATATCAATCAAAGGCTTGATCAGAGGGCCTTCGCCAATCATCAGGTTAATGCGGGCAATCCCCTTGGCGTAATCCCCGATGCGCTCCAGTTCTGTGGCGATCACCAGGATGGCGGCCAGGATACGTAAGTCACTGGCCATGGGCTGTTGGGTGGCAATGAGAACCAGGGCGTCGGCTTCGATGGCGAACCGCTTCTCGTTGATGAGCCGATCCTGAGCGATCAAGCGCTGAGAGCCCTCCATGTCTCGCCGTTTCAGTGTCTCAACCGAATCCACGAGCGCGTTCTCCACCATGCTCCCCAAAGCCAGAATCTCGTCCTGTAGACGTTGCAGTTCCCGATCAAAAGTTTCCCGTGGCCTGGTCATCTGATCCTACCTCCACCTCTTCCAGGTAGCGCGTCACCTCTTGACGGATATCATCTCGCACCTGCCGGAACACCTCCAGCCGCTCGTCCTTGCTGCCGGTCGCTGCGGCCGGGTCGGGGAAGCCTATATGCTTCACCCGACCTGAACCCAACCATAGAGGACAGTTCTTGGTCGCTTGATCGCAGACCGTGACTACCAGGTCAAATTCGGTGTCGCGAAATTCGGCCACCGATTTCGACCGCTGGGCGGAGATGTCAATCCCCAGCTCAGCCATGGCCTTTACCGCCAGGGGATGCACGTAGCCAGCCGGCGCCGTGCCACCAGAGTAGGCCTCCCATCGGTCGCCTAGAAAATGATTGACCAGCCCCTCGGCCATCTGGCTGCGGGCCGAGTTGCCGGTACATAAGAATAGCACCCATCGTTTCATTTGTCAACTCCTCACGTTTCACGCCTCATCCAAACCTGCCCGTGATGTAGTCTTCTGTCAGTTTCTCTCGCGGATTGGTGAAAATCTGCTTGGTCGGTCCGTACTCTACCAGATACCCAGCACGATCCTCCTCCATGTTGAAGAAGGCCGTGTAGTCCGATACCCGCGCTGCCTGCTGCATATTGTGGGTGACGATGACGATCGTATAGTACTGCTTCAGTGTGTGGATCAACTCTTCGATGCGCAGCGTGGCAATGGGGTCCAGAGCTGAACAAGGCTCGTCCATCAGGACCACCTCCGGCTCTACGGCCAGGGATCGGGCGATGCAGAGCCGCTGCTGCTGCCCGCCCGACAAGGCTAGCGCTGACTTGTCCAGATTGTCCTTGACCTCGTCCCAGAGGGCGGCGTCGCGCAGACTGCGCTCCACAATTTCAGACAACGCCACCCGGTCCCGCAGCCCGTGGGCACGGGGCCCATAGGCCACGTTGTCGAAGATGGTCTTGGGAAAAGGATTGGGTCTCTGAAAGACCATCCCCACCCGCTTGCGGAGCTCCACCACATCTATCTCATTCAGGTCATGGCCATCCATAAAGATTCCTCCCTTGGCACGCGAGGAGGGAATCAGATCGTTCATGCGGTTAAAGGCCCGGATAAAAGTGCTTTTCCCGCACCCAGAAGGCCCGATGACGGCCGTGATTTGGTGGATGGGAATGTCCATGGTGATGTCGCGCAGGGCCTGGAAATCTCCATAGAATACGCTGAAGTCTTGCACTCTCATTTTGATTTTATTGGACTTCATCTATTCCCTCCCCATCATTCTGGCTGCGAAGCGGCGCGAGGTGTAGTTGATGACGAGATTGAGCACGATGATGATGGCGATCAAGATGGCGGCGGTGGCCATCGCTTTGTCAAAGGCCGTGGTTTCCCCAGCCAGCATGTAGACGTGCAGGGCCATGGACCGTCCTCCTGATCTTAAACCAGTGGGCAGGCGATAGCTGCCGCCCAGCGTGACCCAGAAGATGGCTGTCTCGGCGATGACGCGGCCAACGCTGAGGACAATCCCGGTGATGATGCCCGGCAGGGCAGCGGGAAGGACCACGTTCACCGTGGTCTGCCACTTGGTGGCGCCCAGCGCCAGGCTGCCCTCGCGATAGGAGTGGGGCACGGCCAGCAGCGCCTCCTCGGAAGTGCGAATGATGACCGGCAAGATGAGACAGGCCCCGCTCAGCCCTGCCGAGAGCAGGGAGAAACCAAAACCCAAGCGACCACAAAGAGGGCAAAGCCAAACAGGCCAAAGATGATGGACGGCACCCCGGCCAGAATCTCGATCCCGGAACGGGCCACCGTGATAAGACGCGACACCCAACGGCTACCGCGCTCGGCCTGGCCCGCGTACTCCACCAGATAGATCGCCGCGCCTACCCCCAGTGGCGTGGCGATGGCGATGGTCAGCACCACCAGATACAGGGTGGTGACAATCGTCGTAGACATTCCCCCCTCGCCGGTCATGCCACCCATTGGCCTGGTGGTCAGGAACTCCAGGTTGATCACCTGCACTCCCTGCACCATCACGTAGCCGATGATCCATATCAGAGCGGCTACGGCCAAGAACGCAGCCAGCCAGACGAAGGCAAAGGCTACATTTTGATCCAGTTTGCGGCGAGCCAGGTTCCCTGACGCCCGAGGTAAAGACCAGCGACCAATGACTAATGACCGATGACCAATCATGACGGCAACCTCTCCCTCATCAGGTATCGGGCCAGGCTGTTCACAAGCAAAATCATCACCAAGAGCAACACGCCGGTGAAGAACAATGCGCTTCGATGAGCGCCGGCGGCGTAGTTGATCTCCACTGCGATATTGCCCGTCAAGGTGCGGGCCGTGCTCAGGAACAGGGTCAGCGGGTTGTCGTTCAGGGGGGTGGGGATGGCGATGGAGTTGCCAATGACCATAATCACGGCCATCGTTTCACCCAAGGCCCGCCCGACGCCCAGGATGACGGCAGCGACGAGGCCGGAACGGGCGGCAGGCAGCAAAACGTGAAGGATGGTCTGCCAGTGGGTCGCGCCCAGGGCCAGGGAACCCTCTTTGTAGTGCCTGGGCACGGCGCGAAGGGCATCCTCGGCGATGTTGGTGACCGTGGGGATGATCATCACCGCCAGAACGATGGACGCATTGAGCAGTCCGAAGCCGGTGTTGTACGGCACCTCGATCTTTCGGATCAGAGGTGCCAGGACCACCATGCCGAACAAGCCGTACACTACCGAGGGGATGCCTGCCAGAAGCTCCACCGCCGGTCGCACGATTTCTCGCACCAGGGGCGGGGCCACCTCGGCCAGCAGGATGGCCGTCCCGATGGATAGCGGCACGCCCAACACAACCGTGCCAAAAGTAACGAGAATCGAACCAATGATCATGGGCACCAGGCCCAATTGCGCCCTTTCGGTGCCGATGATCGAACCGGGCCGCCACACGGTTCCCAAAAGCATCGTCCTCAGGCCGATCTTCTCGATGGCCTCCCGCGATCCTAAGAGGGTGAACACAATGATGAGGAAAACGATGAAGATGGAGCTCAGAGCGGTAGCCAGCAGAACGGTTCGCGCACCACGATCCATAAACGCTCGTTGGCCAGGGCTTTCGTGGAAATTTGCGCCAAGCCTCATCAAGCCGTAGATCATGACCACTGGAACAAAGCCGGTGGCAACGAGTCTGAGCAGCGCGTTGAAGGTGATGATCAAGATCGTACCCAGGGGCACGACGTGTTCCCCACTGAAGATCTCGGCTGCTGCATCGAACACGACGGTCAAGCCGTAGTAAAGCCCGATTACAACCAGCAGCAGGATGACGGCCGTCCGCGCCCAGTTCTGCATCGTCCACATGCCCCGCGCCAGCACAAGACCCGGCGCGGCCACGATGACCGCCGCCAGAAAGGTCTGTAACATGTTCGCCGCTCCCTCGTCGGAACTTACGCTGAGCAAGACGCCTCCGGCGAGCGCGGCCATCGCTCCGACTGCCAGAAGAACAGCCATAACCACCGCGAGAAAAGGACGTCGGTGGCCTACCGCCGCCAATTGAAGTGCAGTATCTTTACGGTTTGCACGCATGGTAAGAATCTACAGGGGAGTCCCGATCTTGATCGGGGGTTTTCCACCACGCCATCTTCTGACACGAAAACACCCCGAATAAGTTCGGAACTCCTGCTCTACAACGCCATCTCAGCCTACTTGACGGTGATATACTCCTCGGCGACGATAGCCTGTCCGTCATCACTCAGGATGAAGTCGAGGAAGGCCTGGGCCAGCTCGTTGGGCGGGCCATTGGTCAGCATGTTCAGCGGACGGAAGATGGGGTAGCTGCCGTTCTTCACGTTGGCTACCGTTGGCGCCACGCCGTCAACGGGCACCGGCCGCGTGCTGGCGTCCAGAAAGCCGAAGGACAGATAGCCGATGGATTGAGGTGTGGTGGAAACCGTCGTCCGCACCTGGCCGTTGGACTGCTGCAACAGTGCCCTCTCGAAGATCACCTTCTCCTGGCTCTCGCCGGCTGCGTCCTTGTATTGCATCACCAGCTCCTCGAAGGCGGCCCGCGTACCAGAGCCTTCCTCACGAGATACCACAGTGATGGGAGCATCGGGGCCCCCCACCTGGGAGAAGTTAGTGATCTCGCCGGCGAAGATGTCCCGCACCTGCTCCATGCTCAGGGTGTCCAGCTTGGTGTCGGGATGGGTCACGATAGCGATGCCATCGTAGGCGATGGTGAACACCTTCAAGTTGGGGAACTTCTCGAACTCAGAGCTCTTCACCTCGCGGGAGACGTTGCCAATGTCCACCGTGCCCTCACCAGTGGAGGTCACGCCCACGCTGGAGCCGCCACCCTGCACCTCGATGACCAGGCCAGGGTTGAGCTTCATGAACGCCTCGCCCAACACCTCGGCCAGCGACTGCACCGTAGTCGAGCCAGCCAACTGAAGCTGACCCGAAAGCCCGGCCGTGGTCTTGGTGGGTGTTGACGCAGGAGCCGACTGACAGCCCACGACTGCCACCAGCAGCGACAGGGCCAACAGCCCTGTCAAGACTAGAAACGATCTGTTCTTTCTGTACATTGTTCTTTTATCCTCCTTTTCCCATCCTCAGTAGATGGTAATTTTGAAGCAGAGCGGGCTCCCATGCCCGCGAATCGGCGGCGTGGGAGCCGCCTCTGCTAGCAATTTTCTATCTACTGAGTATTGTATAACATTGGCGTTAAGGGAGCTTTAGGGGAAGTTTAACGGAGAGTTAGGGGTTTGTTAAGAGGATGTTAACGCTGGAAGGGCCACGTAGAAAGTGGCGCCTTTTCCCTCCACACTTTCGGCCCAGATACGCCCGCCGTGGGCCTGGACGATGTGTTTGGCGATGGCCAGGCCCAGGCCGGTTCCGCCGCCAGAGCGGGCGCGGTCGGCCTTGTAGAAGCGTTCGAAGATACGAGGTAGATCGTCGGTGGGAATGCCCACGCCGGTGTCCTCTACGGCAATCAGCACCCATTCGCCTGGGGGGAGGGTTTCGGGTTCCAGGTTCAAAGTTTCAGGTTGAATGTGCCCGTCACTTGAAACCTGCAACCCCGAACCTGAAACTCGGATCTGTCCTCCGGACGGCGTGAACTTGATGGCGTTGTGCATCAGGTTGGTGATCACCTGCCGCGCCCGCTCGGTGTCGGCCAGAACCGGAGGCAGATCGGGCGGCAGGTCAATGATGATGCTCAGGCCAGCCCGTTCGGCCTGGGGGCGCAATCGCTCCAGCGGCGGGAACACCACATCAGCTACCGGCGTGGGGATCAATCGCATGGGTGCCTGGCCTGACTCGATACGCGACAGCTCCAGCAATTCCTGCACCGCCTGGGTCAGAGCCTGCACTTCGGTTTCCATGCGATCCAGGAAATGCCTGGCAGCCGGTGGGTCATCCAGCGCTCCATTGCGCAGCGTGTCCACCAACGCCTGAAGCGAGGCCAGGGGGGTGCGCAATTCGTGGGAGATGTTGCTGATGAAGTCTCGCCGCACTGTTTCCAGCCGCCGGATGCGGGTCAGGTCCTGCAAGATGACCAGGGAGGCTCGGGGGCCGGCCTCTTGCAATGGCGTGGCGATGGCCTGCAGGAACGGTCCCTGGCGACCCATCTCCACCGAGGCGAGCTGTTCCCTGTCCTGCTCGTAGCATTGCTGCCACAGACCGATCAGCCGATGGTCGCGCGCCACCTGGGCGAAGGGTCGGCCCAGGGCCGCCTCTTCCTCAGTGCCGAGGAGTCGGGCCGCAGCAGGGTTGATGAGGCCGACCCGCCCTTCGCCGTCGGTGATGACCACGCCGTCGGCCATGTTGTCCAGCACGGCGGTCAGCCGGCTGCGTTCCTCCACTAAGGTGGTGATCGTCCCCTGAAGGCGACCGGCCATCTGATTGAAGGCACGAGTGAGTATGCCTACCTCGCCATGGGGGATGGGCAAGAGACGGGCGCTTAGATCACCCTCGGTCATGCGTTGGACAACTTCGGTCAACTGGTGCACCGGCCGGGCGATGCGCTCGGCGATGAACAGGGCCAGCAGTCCAGCCAGGAGGGCCGTGAAAAGAGAGGTGGGCACGATGGTGCTCCGGAGACGGGCTATGTTAGTCTCAATCTGGGTCAAAGGCAAGGAAATGCGGGCCATCCCCGCTACCTGTCCACTGACCTCCACCGGAATGGCGACGTACATCATGTCGTAGCCCACCGTTTCGCTGTGCCGGGTGCTGATCCCGAAACCTGTGGCCAGGGCAAGCTGCACTTCTGGTCGGCCCAGGTGGTTTTCCATGGCCGCCGGATCCTGGTGGGAATCGCCCAGCACCACCCCGTCGGCACGGATGATGGTCACGCGGGCCTCCAGCAGTTCTCCCCACCGCTTGGCCCGGGGATCAATGGTCTCGATCGTATCCCCCTCAGCCAGCATAGGTTGGATGGCATCTGCCACCAGCCGCGCCTCGGCCGTCAACTGGGTGCGCAGGTCGGACAGATGGGCCTGACGCACGAAGTCAGAAAAGTAGAGGGTCAGTGCTGCCGTCGCCAGCAGGATGAGGATCACGTAGGGGATAGCGATGCGCCAGCGAATGGTGCGAAACACCTTCTCCTCCTCCGTAGGACAAGATGCCATCTTGTCTTACTTATCCCTCGAAGCGGTAGCCGATGCCGCGCACGGTGACGATGCGGGTGGGATGGGCGGGGTCGGGCTCGATCTTCTCTCGCAGCCAGCGGACGTGGACGTCCACCGTGCGGCTGCCGCCACCGAAGTCCCAGCCCCATACCCGTTCCAAGATCAGGTCGCGGGAGAGGACGATGTTTCGGTTGCGAGCCAGGAAGACCAGCAACTCGTACTCTTGGGGTTTCAGGTAGAGGGGCTTCCCCTCGCGTAGAACCTCGCGCCGGCCCAGGTCTATGGTCAAGTCCCTGAAAGTCAATCGCTCTGCCGGGACCTCCTCTACCAGCTCCTCTCGGTCAAGGCGCACGCGCCGTAGCAGGGCCTTGACCCGCGCCAGGAGTTCGCGCATGCTGAAGGGCTTGGTCAGGTAATCGTCAGCACCCACTTCCAGCCCCACCACCTTGTCAATCTCGTCGGTGCGGGCGGTGAGCATCAGGATGGGCACGTTCATCTCCCGCCGCAGGATGCGGCACACCTCAAAGCCATCCAGCCTGGGAAGCATGATGTCCAGCACGATCAGGTCTGGATGCTCCTGTCGGGCCACTTCCAGGGCAGTCAGGCCGTCGGTCGCTGTGCAGACGTCGTAGCCCTGGCGAGTCAGGCTATATTCAAGGGTTTCCACCAGGGTGGACTCGTCCTCCACGACGAGCACTTTCTTGCCCACCGTCATTCCTCTTCCTCGCGCTCTCAGTACTCCACCCGCTTCCCCGTCAATCTGGACACGAGAACCTCGAGGACAAAGAGCACGGCTATGAACATGGCATCTACCACCACCGTCAGGCTAAAAGCATAGGCCAGATAGCTCAGGCCGCTCAAAGAGGCAGTCGTCACCACCTCCGGCATTTGACGTACCCAGCCGGTCAGGTAAAAGAGGAGAGCCGCCAGGCATACGAACAGGAGAACTGGCCTCCAGGGCTCCCGATCGGTCTCGCTGGGCAGCATGGCGTTGGATATGGAGAAGATGAGATAAAGCCAGAGCCAGAAATCGGGTGCTCGAAGATGAACCAGGAGACTTTGCCAAACTGCCCCCCAGTCCCCGTTGAGTAAGACCTCTCCCAGGTCGCCAAGGCTCAGGATCAGTTGGCCGATGATCAGGATAGCAAGGCAGCCGCTGAGGAGGGGGGCCAGGCCAATCAGGCTGGCACGAAAGGGATCGGTGCGGGCTATCCTGACCGATCCCAGGCGCATCTGATTGCCCCGTCCCCTGGAAGGCCAGAGCGATATCTTGCCCGTCCGTACTGCCAGAAGCCTGGCCGCCAACCAATGGCTCAACTCGTGGATAAGGATGCCTGGCAGCAGTAGCACGAAGTACAGCAGCATGGCCGTCTCGTTGTCCCCCAGAAGGAGCAAGCCCAACCCCTGAACGTGCCGATTGATCCAGCGTTTCAGGAAGAACAGGGGGACGAGGGTGGCGACGAGCCATACCAGTGGGGTCCAGTGGCCAAACATAGCAGTTGGAAGTTGGAGGTTAGAAGTTGGAAATTGGAAGCCGGAAAGTGTTCCTGCATCCAACCTCTAATCTCTAATCTCTAATCTCCCTTTCAACTGGGCCGCGATGCGCACGATCTCCACGAAATCAGCGGCCTTCAGGCTGGCTCCGCCCACCAGAGCGCCATCTATCTCCGGCTGGGTCATGAACTCAGCGATGTTGGCGGGATTGACGCTGCCGCCGTACTGCACGCGCACTGCCTGGGCCGTGGCCTCGTCGTAGAGGTCGGCGATGGTGCCGCGGATGGTGAGGCCGATGACGGCGTTGGCCCCGGCGCCGGTGGCTGCTTTTCCCGTGCCGATGGCCCAGATGGGCTCGTAGGCGACGATCAAACTTCGCACCTGCTCGGCCGAGAGGCCATCAAGAGCTGCCTGGACCTGGCCGGAAACCCACTCCTCGGTCTGGCCGGCCTCGTGCTGCTCCAGGCTCTCGCCCACGCAGACGATGGGGGTCAAACCGTGGGCGAAAGCGGCCTTGATCTTGCGGTTGACTCCCTGGTCGGTCTCGCCGAAATACTCCCGCCGCTCTGAGTGACCGATGATGACGTACTGGCACAGCCCTCTGAGCATCAGCGGCGAGATCTCCCCGGTGTAAGCTCCCTCATCCTCCCAGTACATGTTCTGAGCCCCCAGCTTGATGGTGGTGGGCTTCAACAGCTCGGCCACGGCGGCCAGGGCGACGAAGGGCGGACAGAGCACTTTGTCCACGCCCCGCACTTCGTTGAGGCCCCGCCTCATCTCCCTCACCAGGTTCACGGCCTCGTCCACGGTTTTGTTCATCTTCCAGTTGCCAGCGATGATCGGGGTACGCATTATCTCTCCTCACTTGTCTTCCAACGCTGCAATGCCAGGCAGGGATTTGCCTTCCAGAAACTCCAAGCTGGCGCCGCCGCCAGTGGAAACGTGGGCTATCCTGTCGGCCACGCCCGCCTGCCCCACCGCCGCCACCACGTCGCCCCCGCCGACGATGGTGATCGCCTCCAAATCGGCCAGGAAGCGGGCGATGGCGAAGGTGCCTTCGGCGAACCTGGGGAACTCGAACACGCCCATCGGCCCATTCCAGACCACCGTCCTGGCGCCGGCCAGCTTTTGCTTATAGAGTTCCACTGTCTCAGGCCCGATGTCCAGAATGAGCCAATCTGCTGGTACCTGGCCCACAGGCACTACCTTTAAGTTGGCCTCGGCGTCGAACCGATCTGCTACCACTACGTCAACAGGCAAAACCAGCCTGTCGCCCGCCCTCTCCAGCGTCTCGCTGGCTACGTCCAGGCTGTCGTCTTCCACCAGGGACTGGCCTACCCCCTGGCCCTGAGCCTTAAAGAAGGTGTTGGCCATGCCCCCGCCGATCAGCAGGCCGTCCACCGTGGTCAACAGCTTATCAATGACGCCGATTTTGCTGGAGATCTTGGCCCCACCCAGGAGGGCCACAAAGGGATGATGCGGGGCAGCCAGGGCCTGGCCTAAAAAGGTTATCTCTTTTTCCATCAAGAAACCCGCCACGGAGGGCAGATGCTCGGTCACTCCGACGGTCGAGGCGTGGGCGCGGTGAGCCGCGCCGAAGGCGTCGTTCACGAAGATGTCGGCCAGGGAGGCCAATTTCGTGGCGAAAGCGGGATCATTGGACGTCTCTTCGGGATGGAAACGGGTGTTCTCCAGCAGAATGACATCGCCTGGCCGCATTTCCGCCACCGCTGCCTCCACCTCGCGCCCGACACAGTCGTCGAGCTTCCCCACCGGCCTGCCGAGCAGCTCTGCCAGCCGCTCAGCCACAGGATCGAGGCGCAACTCGTCCACCACCTTTCCCTTGGGGCGGCCCAAATGGGACATCAAAATGACCTTGGCCCCGTGATCGAGCAGATAATCTATAGTCGGCAAAGCGGCCCGGATCCGGGTATCATCGGTCACCTGACCCTCAGCCAGGGGAACGTTAAAATCCACCCGTACCAGGACACGCTTGCCCTCAACTTCGACATCTCTAACCGTCTTCTTCATTTGCTTCCTCCCGGAAATAGTATCATCCAGCGCTAGGGGCAAGTAGCAAACTCGCTCTTGGCCCCCTTTCTCTCGTTCCGTTGTTGCCTCTTTTCAGCTCCCTCGCTGAGAATAGTAAAAGCTCATTAAATTGCGGGCCAATTTTTGGGGGTCGTGCCACCAGGGCTTGTGGGGATCAATCACGTCCGCCGACACAACCTGATAGCCTCCATCGGCCTGGTAGTCCAAAGATACCAATTCCGTGGCTGAGTGGGGATCGAGTTTGACATTGAAGTTATCGTTCGCTAACACGTGTTGAAATACATCGCGCCCCACGTGGCGCTGTAGAGCCGCTACGTGATCTCCAACGCTGAAACCGTCGGTCTCACCTCTCTGGGTGGCCACGTTGCACACGTATATTTTCGCCGCCCGGGAGGCGCGGATAGCCTTAGCGATGTCCTCCACCAGGAGATTGGGCAGCACACTGGTGAAGAGACTGCCTGGCCCGGCCACGATGAGATCCGCTTCCAGGATGGCTCGCAGAGTCTCCGGATAGGCCCGCACTTTGTCAGGCAGCAAGAAAACGCGCTCGATAGGTAGCTCGGCCGCGGTGATGGAGGACTCGCCCTCCACCCGGCTAAGAGCGCCTGCGGCCTGGTCCTCGCCCCGCAGGTCGGCGCAGAGGGTGACATTGCTCAAGGTGGAGGGCAGGATGCGCCCCTGCACGGCCAGCACCCGGCCCGACTCGAGGATGGCGCGCTCAAAGCTGCCCGTTACGTTGGCCATGGCCGCGATGAACAGATTGCCGAAGTTGTGGCCGTCGAGGCTATCTCCCCCGCCGAAGCGGTATTGGAAGAGCTGGGTGGTCAGGGACTCGGCGTCGGCCAGGGCGGCGATGCAGTTGCGAAAGTCGCCGGGGGGCAGCACTCCCAGCTCGCGGCGCAGGCGGCCAGAACTGCCGCCGTCGTCGGCCACGGTGACAATGGCCGTGACGTTGGCGGTGTATTCCTTCAAGCCCCGCAGCAGGGTGGAGAGGCCCGTCCCCCCGCCGATGACCACCACCCTGGGGCCTCGGCCGCGCTGACGATGCTGATAGACCTCCTTCGCCACCTCCTGGCCCGGCCGCAGGAAGGGCGCTAACAGCGAGCGGCTCAACTGCACCACGGCTATGATTACAGCAGCTAAGCCCAACCCTCCGAACAAAGCCGCCCGTGCCAGGCGGGGAACAAATTGTAGGGTTAGATAGTAGAAAACGGCCGGCAGAGGTTGTTGCCGATAGATGTTGACCAGGAGGTAAGCGAAGCCCAGGCTAATGCAGGTAATGCCCAGCATCAGCAAGAGCAGCCACCGCTTCACGCCCATGCCTGGATAGAGCCATCTCCAGCCAGAGATTTTTGGGGGAAAGAGTTTCATGCCCAGTTCATTGCCCCTTTATCACTACGACCTTTTTCCTCGTGCTTAGCCAGGGTTTGGCCTCTGGGTCTCGGCCCACCAGCGAGTCAACTGTTCGATCACCGCCTCTTCGATCTCCTGCATCGAATAACCCAGGCTAAGCGCCTCGACAAAAGGCTTGCTGAATATAGAGCCCAGCCTCTCACGGCGCATCTGGGCCAATGGCAACTGTTCGGACTGTTCAGAGACGAAAGTTCCTCGCCCTTGTTGTGTGGAGAGGACTCTCTCCCCACTCAGCTCTTTGTAGGCGTGGGCAACCGTGTTGTGATTGACTCCCAAATCCGCCGCCAACTGTCGAATGGTGGGCAACTGTTCGCCAGGCTGAAGTCTACCTGTGGCTATAAGATGTTTGATTTGATCCACTATTTGCAAGTAAGCCGGAATCCCGCTCTTGCGGTCAATCCGAATCGTCATGACTGCTCTCCAAACGAATTGTACCAGTAAATCAACAAATCTGCAAATCAGATCAACAAGGGCATTTGCCAATCGCGCTAAATGATAGTACAATATAAACTGACGGGATTGGCTTTTCAAGCCGGGGAAAATTGGCATTGAGAGGTGAGTTTGATCAAACCCTTTGACGTTCGCCATCTCCTCTTGGTCAGCAAATTGCAAAACCAGGGCACGTTGCTTGACTTAGAGGAGGCATTAACTCAAACATATAGGCCATGTTTGGCCGCTCTGGTGGGATGCCTGCCCTTACAGGGTACAGGAATCCTCACCTACGTATGCGATGAGACAGAAGAGAGCCAGCGGATGGCAGGCTTCGCCCAGGTGCGCATGAGAAAGGAGGACGGCGAAGCCGATGTAGTCTACTTGACCCCTTCCCTGTCAGCGGCGGAAGAGGCCCGGGCCATCTGGTATCGCCTGTTAGAGTACCTGTGCTTCGAGGCCGGGGAGCAGGGTATCCATCGCATCTTCGCCCGCCTGCCTGAGGATGGGCCTGAAGTCGAAGCCTTCCAGCAAGTGGGTTTCAGTGTCTACACTCAGGAAGATGTCTTCCACCTGATGCAAGTTCCATCTCTACGGCACCCTGAACGCGGGACCTTGCGCCCTCAACGGCCCGCTGATAGCTGGGGATTGCAAGGTCTTTATGCCGCCATCGCTCCCCGCCCGGTGCAACGAGCGGAGCACTTCACGGCAAGGAAGTGGGAGGCTACACCTGGCCCATGGCTGAGGCAAGTCAGGCGAGAGGGCTACGTGCTGGAGGATAAGAGGGAGATCATGGGCGGCCTGCGGATTCGCCAGGGACAGACCGGGCATTGGTTGGAAATGCTCCTTCATCCTCAAGCCCACGAGCGAGCCGACGAGCTCGTCGAGCAATCGCTTTCTCTCCTGGCGGAATATCCGCCTCGCCCCATCTACTGCTGTTTGCGAAGGTATCAAGGGGGGCTGAGAGCTCCGCTCGAGGCCCAAGGTTTCCAGCTCCTGGCCAGCCAATGCGTGATGGTCAAGTACACCACCGTCCGGGTCAAGGAGCCAGCCTTGAAGCTGGTACCAACCCTGGAGAAGAGAGTTGAGGCGGCCACCCCAATGATGAAAACACAAGGAAATGTCCAATGACCAATGAGCCAATGACCAATTGGCCAATCTCTGACGCACAGCCTACACCCGACTACCTGACCACCCGACCACCCGATCACCTTATGCAACAACTGAAAATAACCGATGATCTGGAAGCACTGCTAGCGGTTCTGCCACCCCACATCGAGCGGGTCCTTCAACAGGCAAACGATGGCGATGACCTGCTGGAGATCGTGTTGGACCTGGGACGTCAACCAGAGGCGCGTTTTGTCAACCACGAAATCACCCTCAGCGAGAACGAGGTCACTGAGAAGGAGATCGAGCACGTGGTCTCCCGCATCGGCGAGTTCGACGCCGATAACCGGGCGGGTATC
Source organism: Chloroflexota bacterium (assembly GCA_016875995.1). Classification (GTDB taxonomy): domain Bacteria; phylum Chloroflexota; class Anaerolineae; order VGOG01; family VGOG01; genus VGOG01. The sequence continues at coordinate 4,222 of VGOG01000016.1, read as the reverse complement.
GAGCGCACTCTGCATCGCATCTCGGCCATCCGCAATCGTAAGGGGGGCATCGTGGGCCTCACCTGTCGCGTGGGGCGAGCTGTCTACGGCACCATTGACATCATCCGAGACATAATCGAGTCCGGCAAGAGCATCCTTCTCCTGGGCCGGCCGGGGGTGGGCAAGACGACCATGCTGCGGGAGACGGCGCGTGTCCTGGCCGAGAAGAAGCGGGTGGTCATCGTTGATACCTCCAACGAGATCGCTGGCGACGGCGACATCCCTCACCCGGCCATCGGCCGGGCGCGACGCATGCAGGTCGCCACCCCCTCCCTCCAGCACGAGGTGATGATCGAAGCGGTGGAGAACCACATGCCCGAGGTGATCATCATTGACGAGATCGGCAGGGAGCTGGAGGCGGTCGCTGCTCGCACCATCGCCGAGCGAGGAGTGCAGCTCATCGCCACGGCCCACGGCAACACCCTGGACAACCTGATGATGAATCCCACCCTGGCCGACCTGGTAGGCGGCATCCAGAGCGTTACCCTCAGCGACGAGGAGGCGCGGCGTCGGGGTACCCAGAAGTCTATCCTGGAGCGCAAGGCCCCGCCCACTTTCGATGTGGTGGTGGAGATCCAGGATCGGCAGTGCCTGGCAGTGCATCATAATGTAGCGGCGGCTGTGGATGCTATCCTGAGAGGGCGTTCTCTGCCAGCCGGAATCCGTTATCGCGATGAGCAGGGGGAGGTGCAAATCGAGGAGGCAACGCTCCCTCCCCCCAGTCTGGGAGAGGGGCCCATCCGGCCACCATCCAAGCCCGCTGCCCCCCTGGCGGCCCTGCGCGTCTATCCCTACGGCATAGCCCGTAATCGCCTGGAGCAGGCTGCCAGCCGCCTGCATCTTCCCGTGGTCATGGTAGATGACCTGGACAAGGCCGAGGTGATCATCACGCTGAAGCCATACTATCGCAAGCGCCCGCGGGTCATTGCCGATGCAGAAGAGGGAGGCATCCCCATCTACGTCCTGCGCTCTAACACCATCAAGCAAATGCAGAGTTGTCTGGCGGATGTCTTCGGCCTGGAAGTGGAGGCGGTGGACCCCTTCGCCCTGGCGATGCGTGAGGCCCAGGAGGCCATCCAAAAGGTGCTGGCTGGTACCGGCTCAGTCAACCTCTCCCCGCAGAATGCCTACATCCGTCGCCACCAGCACCAGATGGCCCGCCAGGCCAACCTCGTCTCCCACAGCTATGGCAAGGAGCCCAGGCGGAGGGTGAGGATTTATCGGGAGTAAAGGAAGAAGTTGAGTTTGTTCGTAACCTTTGAGGGTCCTGAGGGCAGCGGCAAGACGACGCAGATAGAGCTGCTGAGAGATTATCTTGAGGAGAGGGACTACTCTGTACTGGCCACCCGTGAGCCAGGAGGGACGATCATCGGCAACCAAATCAGAGCCATCCTCCTCGACCCCCAAAACACCGATATGCTGCCCGCCAGCGAGGCCCTGCTCTTCTCCGCGGCGCGGGCTCAAATCGTCCATCAGGTCATCCGCCCTCACCTGGCGCGAGGCGGCATCGTCCTCTGCGATCGCTACGCCGATTCGACCCTGGCCTACCAGGGCTACGGCCACGGCCTGGGCCTGGAGATGCTGCATACCATCACCGCCCTGGCCACCGCAGGGTTGAAGCCGGACCTGACAGTCTATCTGGATATTGACGTCGAGGAGGGGCTGCGGCGCAAGCTGGCCGCGCATGAGGCAGGCCAGACAGAGTGGAACCGCCTGGACCAACAGGAGGCGGCCTTCCACCGCCGGGTGAGGGAGGGTTACCTGCAGATGGCGGCCAGGGAACCAGACCGCTGGCTGGTGATTGACGCTACGCAACCCTTGGAGGCTATTCAGGTATTGATCAGGGCCAGAGTGGAAGCAAAACTAGCGATCAGGGAATGAGTAGTCAGGAAATCAGGATGGTGGGAAACCGATCCTGATTCCCTGATCCCTGATTTCCTGTCGCCAGGCTCAGTGCAAGTGCCGGATGTAGTGGCTAAAGGGGGTGAGGGACGAGATGAAACTGATCATGAGCATTGTTAACAGTGACGATGCCAGGGGATTGATCGAGGCCCTGCTAGGGGCAGGACATCGGGCTACGTTGATCAGCACGACCGGAGGTTTCTTGCGGGCAGGGAACACAACCATCTGTGTAGGCACCGAGGATGATAAGGTAGACGAAGTACTGAGGCTGATCAAGGAGAACTGCCACACCAGAACCGAGTACGTCAACCCCTTACCGCCCATGATGGAGGCAGGAGAACTGTATATACCTACTCCTGTGGAGGTGCAGGTGGGCGGCGCTACCGTCTTCGTGGTTGACGTGGAGCGCTACGAGAAGCTCTAGCTTTTTCGGTGCGAAACTCAGCGGAGGCGGCTCTCACGTCGCCACTGGCTGTGCACCAAGAACTAGAACTCGTCCCCGGCACCCAGGTCGCCTCCCAGGTCGGGCATAACCTTCTCGATCTCCTCCGGACTCTGCCCAGCCTCCAGCCTGTCCACGACCTCATCGAACTCCGGCCCCAGGTCCTCGCCCATCTCCCGGCTCATCTTCCGCATCCAGCGAGCCATTGATTGGGGATCGTTCTCATCCAGGCCCGCCAGGCTGCTGGGATCGGCCAGGTCGTCCAGGCGACTCTCCTCCGACCTGAGCACAGCGACGCGAGAGACCAGGCGGGTCAAGTCCTCTCCGCCGCAGAATGTACAGCGGGGCAGTGTCTCCTCGATCTCCGAGAAGCTCCGCCAGTAGAGGGTTACCCGCCGCCTACACTCATTGCAGCGATACTCGTAGATCGGCAAAGCCATTCCTCCCAAAGTAACGAGTAATGAGGGAATGAGTAACGAGGAGTTGGCCATCATCACTCGCTGATTATCGTCTGTAATTATAGCTCAGATTGCTCCTGGAATCAAGTCGAACTTAGATATTCAGTAGATCACAATTCCACCGATGTGAGGCAGTTGCACTGCCGAACGGGGGCTCGGAGTGCAACTCCTCGCCATCAATTGTGATGTACTGATATTGGATATGGGAATGTCGAGCTCATCGGAACACACCTCTTATCACATCGAACCTAACCCTCTGCTGGTCGTTATCTCTGGCCCCTCAGGGGTAGGCAAAGACGCCACTTTGAAGCGCATGGAGGAACTGGGGTATCCTTTTCACTTCGTGGTCACGGCCACCACCCGACCCAGAAGGCCCAACGAGGTGGATGGGGTGGATTATCATTTCATCTCCGAGCGGGAGTTCACCGCCATGCTGGAGAAAGACGAACTTCTGGAACACGCCATTGTCTATGGCCAGCACAAGGGCATTCCCAGGAAGCAGGTGCGGGAGGCCCTGGCGAGCGGCAAGGACGTCATCATGCGTATAGACGTGCAGGGTGCGGCCACCATTCGCCGTCTCGTGCCCGAGGCCGTCTTTATCTTCCTCACCGCTTCCTCAGAGGAAGAGCTGATCCGCCGCCTTAAAAAGCGCAGGACCGAGACAGCCGAGGGCTTAGAGCGGCGCATCGCCACGGCTCGGGGGGAAATGAAGCGCCTGGACGAGTTTGACTACGTGGTAGTTAACCACGATGGTCACCTCGATGATACAGTGAAGACCATCGCCGCTATCATTACCGCCGAAAAGTGCAAAGTAAAACAGCGAAAGATCGAATTGCAAGGAGGCGTTCGATGAGAGAAGTAAAAACAGGAAGTATCCGCCAGTCTGTTATCGCCGGCAGTTGGTATCCCGGCCAGCCCGATGCGTTGCGTCGGACGCTGGAGAGCTATCTGGCGGACGCCGAAAAGGTAGAGCTGGAGGGGAAGTTGAAGGCGCTCATCAGCCCCCACGCTGGCTACGCCTATTCCGGCCCCACAGCGGCCTACGCCTATAAACAACTGGAGGACGGCCCTGCTTTCGACACCGTGGCCGTCCTCTCCCCTCTCCACCAGCCATACCTGGGCCGCTTCGCCGTCACCAAAGCGAGCTACTACGAGACCCCGTTGGGGCTGGTGGAAGTTGATGCCGGGTTGGTCGAGGCCCTGGGCCAGGAGGTGACGCTGAACCGCGTGGGGTTCGACGGCGAGCACTCACTGGAAATCCAGCTCCCCTTCCTCCAGCAGGTGTTGGGCACCTTCACCCTGCTGCCGGTGATGCTGGGTGAGCCCCTGACCAGCGACCGGAGTCTGGCGACTTGCCGCGAGTTGAGCGTGGCTTTGGCCA
>VGOG01000015.1 GCA_016875995.1 Chloroflexota bacterium | reverse complement strand
AACGCTCGCAATGACAACAGAGGCTGAGTAGTTACGAATTTAGAACAATTATGCCTCTCTGGTCAACTGTTTTTGACAAATTTGCCATTCTCTGTTATACTTGGTACACTGGTCCGCAGCAATGGCCTGAATGGTGAGACCTCGTTAGAATGTTTGTTCAATCAGTATGAGGCTTCGTGGAGCAGGTGGAAGGAGGTGATGCGCATCGAAAAAGCGCGCGAAACGGTTGCCAAACCAGATTTTCCCAACTTTTTAAAGGAGGAGACACAAAATGATTAGCAAAAGAAATCTGGTAACTTCGCTGTTGGCTTTGATCGTGGTGGCTAGCCTGGTGGTTAGTTGTGCCCCTAAGCCAACACCGACCCCGATGGCCCCTGCGCCGACCCCGGTGCCCCCCACGCCGATCCCGGTGGTCGAAGATCTCCTGGACATAATTCTGGGGAAAGGCAAATTGCTGGGAGCCACCGACCCTAACTACGCACCCCAGAGCTTCCTGAACGAAGCTGGGGAGATGGTTGGCTTCGACATTGACGTCTACAAAGAGGTCGCCAAGCGGTTGGGCGTCGAGGTGGAGTTCGTGACCCCCGACTGGGATCTCATCACTGCTGGCAGTTGGGGTGGGCGTTGGGACATCAGCATCGGCAGCATGACCCCCACGGAAGAACGGGGCAAGGTGCTGTGGTTCACCGATCCCTACTACTACACGCCTGCTGGCTTTGCCGTGCACAAGGACAATACGACCATCAAGACCACTGACGACCTGGCAGGCAAGGTCATCGGCTGCTGCAGCGAGTGCACCTACGAGTACTTCATGGAGAAGGACCTCGTCATTTCCATACCGGGATATGAGGTTAACTACGTCCCCTGGGAGCCTGGCGAGCTGAAAACCTACCCCACCGACGCCAACGCCATCGAGGACCTGAAGCTGGGCGACGGCGTCCGCCTGGACGCCGTGATGTCGGCCGTCCCCACCTTGCAGGCTGCCATTGTCGAGGGCGTGCCCATCAAGTTGGTCGGTGATCCGGCCTTCTACGAGCCCCTGTCCTTCGCCCTGGACAAGGCGCGGGGGCCCGGCGAAAAGCTGTTGGCCAAGCTCAACCAGATCATCGCCGACATGCACGCCGACGGCACTCTGACCGCCTTCTCCATGAACTGGTACGGCGAGGACATCACCAAGCCGACCCCGCCGAAGCCAGCGATTGGCAAGACCTTCATCTTCGGCCGTGGCGGTGACTCTGTCCAGCTCGATCCGGCCGTGGTCACCGATGGCGAGAGCTTCCGCGTCACCGGCCAGATCCTGGAGCCGTTGTTCCAGTACGAGGACGGTGGCACCAGACCCATCCCGGCGCTGGCCACTGGCTACACGGTCAGCGACGATGGCCTGGTGTGGACCATCAACCTGCGCCAGGGCGTTAAGTTCCACGACGGCACTCCGTTCAATGCCGACGCCGTGGTACTCAACTACGAACGTCAGTGGAAGACCGATCACCCGTTGCACTTCGAAACCCAGGTGTACGAGTACTGGGAGTACATGTTCAACGGCTTCGACGATGACTGCCTCATCACCGGCTTCGAAGCGGTGGACGACTTGACGGTCAAGATCACCCTCAAAGCGCCGCTGGCTCCCCTACTGGCCAACCTGGCCATGGACATGTTCGCCATTTCCAGTCCTGCGGCTCTGGAGAAGTACGGGGCGGACTATGGGATGCCGACGGTGGGAGCAGTGGGAACCGGCCCCTTCAAGTTCGTGGAGTGGGTGGAGGATCACCACATCACGGTGGAAGCCAACGTGGACTACTGGGGCGGTAAGCCGACCCTGGAAAAGATCATCTGGCGGGTGATCCCCGACGACTCGGCCCGCTACCTGGCCCTCAAGGCTGGCGACATCCACGCCATGGAGCAGGCCAACATCGAAGACATCAAGGATTGCGAGGCCGATCCCGACTGCTACGTGGAGGCGACGGGTCTGAACACGGCTTATCTGGCCTTCAACTACCACATCAAGGAGTTCCAGGATCCGAGGGTGCGAGAGGCGGTGTTCCACGCCATTGACCGCGAGGCTCTGAGAGAAGCCTTCTACGGTGAGTATGGCCAGGTGGCGAGCACCTTCCTGCATCCTTCGATGTGGGGCCGCCCTGAGATCGAGGATTGGAGTTACGATCCTGAGCTATCCAGGCAGTTGTTGGCCGAGGCTGGCTTCCCGGATGGGTTGAAGGAAGTCACCAACCTGGACACTGGCGAAGTCGGGCCGCTGAAGTTCTACTACATGCCGGTGACCCGCTTCTACTATCCCAGCCCCAAGGAGATCGGCGAGGCCATGGCTGCGGATCTGGCCAAGGCCGGCATCGTGACCGAGCTGGTGCTGGAAGGCGACTGGCCGTCCTATCTCGCTGCGCGGCGTGAGGGCCGCTTGTACGGCCTCTACATGCTCGGCTGGGGTGGCGACAACGGCGACCCCGACAACTTCCTCAACTACTTCTTCGGCGGGCTGAGTGCCCCCGGTCAGGTCAGAGAGCCTCACGGACGCGAGGGTTGGTACGCCAACCAGCAAGTGGCCGAACTGCTCTACCAGGCGGCTACTGAGCGTGATCAGGCCAAGCGCGCGCCTCTCTACGAGGAGGTCGAGCGGTTATTGCACAAGGACCGTGCGCGCCTGTGGGTGATGCACAACAACACCCCGCGTCTCTTCTCCTCGAAGGTCAGCGGCTTCCAGGTGCAGCCGGTGGGCGCCGACAAGTACGAGAGGGTCGTGATCAAGGACTAGGCGTAGTGAGGCTGGGTCTTTAGCCGCACCAGGCCTGGGCTCTGTCACGAGCCGCGCATGACAGCAGAAGGGGGTGCGGGGTTGTCCCGCACCCCCTTTTATCCTTGTTTCAAGGGGTGCTTTCATAATGACCAGATACATCATCCGCAGGTTGATTTCTCTGATTCCCACTCTGTTGGGGGTGACGGTCATCGTTTTCCTGTTCATCCACCTTATCCCTGGCGATCCAGCGATCGTCATGCTGGGCGAGCACGCCGCCGTGGAAAACGTGGAACGCATCCGCGAACAGTTGGGGTTGAACAAGCCGCTCTTCTTGAATCCCGCTGCCGTGGGCCAGGTCTTTAGTGGTGAGGCCAGCATCGGTGAAGGGTTCAGGAATCTCTTCGAATCGCAATATTTTCTCTTTCTGGGCCGTCTGCTGCGAGGCGATCTGGGGAGGTCCGTTCATGGACGTACGCCGATCGCTGATTTGCTGAAATTGAAATTCCCGGCCACCGTGGAGCTGTCGCTCCTGTCCATGGCTTTTGCCATCGCCGTAGGCATCCCGGCGGGCATCATCTCTGCCACGCGGCGCAACTCTGTTTTCGATAGTGCGAGCATGATCGGCTCACTGGTGGGCGTCTCCATGCCTGTCTTCTGGCTGGGGCTGATGCTCATTTACTTTTTTGGGGTCAGATTGAAATGGTTTCCCACCTATGGTCGGTTTCCGGTTGACCTGTCACTCCAGACGGTCACCGGCCTTTATACCCTTGACAGTATCGTCACAGGCAACTATCAGGCCTTGCGTCTGGCACTCAAACATCTGGTGATGCCATCTTTCGCCCTGGGCACTATTCCTATGGCCATTATTGCCCGCATGACCCGCTCCGCCATGTTGGAAGTGTTGCAGGAGGACTACATCCGCACGGCCTATGCCAAGGGATTGCAGGAGAAGGTTGTGATCTTGCGTCATGCTCTGAAGAATGCCTTCCTGCCAGTGATCACGATCATCGGTCTGCAGGTCGGCGGTCTGCTGGCAGGAGCCATCATGACCGAGACGGTTTTTTCCTGGCCTGGGGTGGGAAAATGGGTGTACGACGCCATCCTGTCCCGGGATTACCCCGTCGTGCAGGTAGCTGTCCTGATCATCACTCTGGTCATAGCGGTGATCAACCTGGCAGTTGACGTTTCCTATGCTTTCCTTAACCCCAAGATTCGATTCGAGTGAGGGCTATGGCTGAGACTATTGCCCGTCAAACGGACTTAGCGGTAGATTTTGCGGTGCGCAGACAGCGCTCTCTGTGGGCCGATGCCTGGCGGCGATTGATTTCCCTCAATACCGCGCGCCTGGGCATGGTCATCATCGGTGTCTTACTACTGGTGGCCGTGCTAGCGCCCATCGTACACGATTACGACCCCAAAACAGACTCTAGCCTCAAGGATCGGCTCAGGCCCCCCTCACACGAACACCTTCTGGGGACCGATAACCTGGGGCGAGACGTGGTGGTGCGATTAGTCCATGGGGCCCGCTATTCGTTGGGAGTAGGCATCATTTCTGTGGGTATGGGTTTGATCATTGGGGGGACCCTGGGTATGCTGGGCGGCTTTATTGGAGGGATGACTGACAACATTATCATGCGCTGCATGGACATCGTCCTGGCTTTCCCGGCCATGCTTCTGGCCATTGCCATCGTCGCTGTGCGCGGGCCAGGGTTGAACAATACCATGGTTGCCGTTGGGGTGGTGTTTATCCCCATCTTCGCCCGCCTGGCCCGTTCGATGGTGCTTTCGGTCAGGGAGCAGGAGTACGTTACGGCTGCCACTTGCTCTGGGGTGACGGGGCTACGCATCCTGTTTTGGCACATACTGCCCAATATCCTCTCACCTATCATCGTGCAATCCACCCTGGGATTGGCGAGCGCCATCCTCTGGGCGGCGGGGCTGGGTTTCCTGGGACTGGGACAGCAGCCGCCAAAGCCAGAGTGGGGAGCGATGCTGAGCGATTGCTACAAGTTCCTGGCCAAAGGCGCCTGGTGGGTCATCGTTCCTCCAGGTGTGGCTATCATGCTGGGCGTGCTGGGCTTCAACCTGCTGGGCGATGGCCTACGCGACGCTTTGGATCCCCGTCTGCGCGCCGATTGAGCGGCGGGCCAGGAACCCCTGTCTGAGGTTGAAAACGCCCTCCAGAGTTGAGTAAGAACAAGCCTTACTCCTACCGTGACTGCTCACCTTGCTCGGCCTGGATTGCCAAATCCAGGCCTCATGGACTGGAATTAGCCAAATTCAGCTTGGTCGGCCGCCGAATCTGGCGATCCGGCGGGAGCAGGTGAATAGTTACCTCCTACCTACGAACTTGAATGGAGGTGATCTGATGAGTAGCACATCTACTGTCGTGGTAGCTCAGCCATCGGCCGAGGCCCAGCAAAATATCGCTTGCCAGCGGGCCAAAGTGCGGGGATTCGTTATCAAATTGATAGTGGTGTGGCTCGGTATTTTCGTCACCCTGGGAGTGGTGTTCAACCTTCTTAGATTCGACGTGAATTTCATGTTCGATAGGCTGGACTTCATTATCGAGGGGATCGAATACACACTGATCGTGTCGGCAGCAGGCATCACCGTAGCCATCATTTTGGCCCTCATTGGAGCGTTGGGACGCCTTTCCAGGAACCCCATCGCCAATGCCGTTGCCACCTTCTACGTCTCCTTCATCCGAGGCACGCCCCTGCTGGTTCAGGTCTACGTGTGGTACCTTGGCTTACCACAGATCGGGCAACAGTTGGAAGCAATTGGCTTGGCTGGGGCGCAGAAGCTCCTGACATTGCCCGCTATCCCGGCCGGCGTCCTGGCTCTGGGGGTGTGCTACGGGGCCTACATGACCGAGACCTTCCGGGCCGGCATCCAGTCCATCCGTAAAGGCCAGACCGAGGCCGCTTATTCGGTGGGCATGACGCCAAGCCAGACCATGCGCCGCATCATCCTGCCCCAGGCTCTCCGCGTCGTTATCCCCCCCATCGGCAACGACTTCGTGGCTATGATCAAGGATTCGTCCTTGGTGTCGGTGATGGGCGTCTGGGAATTGACTTACCGCGCCACCAAAATGGGCCGCCGCTATTTCCGCTCCCTGGAGACGCTGACCGTGGCTGCGATCGTCTACTGGGTTATGTGCATTGTCTTGCAGGCCCTGCAGGCTCGCCTGGAGGCTCACATGGGTCGGGGTGAGAGGAAGTGATTCGCAAGACTTCCGAAGTTTCTGGAAACTTCGGAAGTCTGGACGCGAGGAAGTGAGATGGCACCCATCATCAAGGTTCGGAACCTGGAGAAGTGCTTCGGCAAGCTCTACGTCCTGAGGGGACTAGATCTCGATGTGGAAGTGGGCGAGGTGTTAGTAGTCATCGGCCGCTCCGGGTCGGGGAAGAGCACTTTTCTGCGCTGTCTGAATTTTCTGGAGGAGCCGACGGCGGGCACTATCGAGATTGACGGGGTGGTCATTCCGGCGGGGGAGCCCGGTCGCGAGCACCGTGCCCACATCCAACAGATTCGGGCCAAGACCGGCATGGTCTTCCAGCACTTCAATCTCTTTCCCCACATGACGGCCCTGGGGAACGTCATCGAGGGGCCCATGACGGTCAAAGGGATGTCCAGGGGGCAAGCTACTGAGATCGGCGAACGGCTCTTGGGCTGGGTGGGGCTGATGGACAAGCGCGACGAGTACCCGGCGCGCCTCTCCGGTGGGCAACAGCAGCGGGTAGCCATCGCCCGCGCCCTGGCCATGGAGCCCAAGATCATGCTCTTCGACGAGCCCACCTCGGCGCTGGATCCGGAGCTGATCGGCGAGGTGCTGGACGTGATGAAGCGCCTGGCGCGGGAGGGGATGACCATGATTGTCGTCACCCACGAGATGGGCTTCGCCCGCGAAGTAGCCCATCGCATCATCTTCATGGATGATGGGGTATGGGTCGAGGAGGGAACGCCGAAGGAGATGTTCGAGCACCCCCAGGACCCGCGCACGAAGGATTTTCTGCGGCATATCTTATAGCGACCAACAATGCCCTATACCATACCTTGTTGAAAAAAACGGCGTGCCGTGGGATAGATCCCCACCCGAAAGCGCCGGAGTCCCGAACTCGTTCGAGTTGTCTCCACCAGGCAGTCAGTTTGTGAATGAGAAAACCCCCCAACAAGTTGGGGACTCCCACCGTCACCGGAGACGCGTTTTCAATAGAATCATACCAACCGGCAAAACAAAGAGGAGTCAGAGATGACCCCTCTTCGTGGTTTCCGTCTGGTTGAAGCGGCATAAGGTTAGCTTTTGCGACGTTGCAATTCTGGTAACGGCGGCAATTCGTCCATCCCATACTGCCTCGCAGCCCTGCTCATAACAGCTTTCAGTTCCTTGCGGACCTCGACGGGCACGTCGGGGGGCTGGTACTGGGCGATCAGGGCCTCGGCCCGCTCGCGGGCCCGTTGCACGACGTTCTTAGCCCCACGATTTTCCCAGGTGCTCTGGGAAGCCCGGTCAATGACCGCCGAGGGAATGTACTGTTCCTCTCTGAACCACTTCCGGGTGTGATCGGTGGCCAGGAAGTGGCCGTGATGTCCCACCTCCCGCATCAAGGCTGTAGCCAAGGTCTCCTCACGGGCTTCGACTCCGGCCAGCAACCGCCTGGTCATGCCGATCACCTCGGCGTCAATTACCACCTTCTCGAAGCTCAGCCCGCTCTCGAAGTCGGACATGCCGGCCCCGCAAATCAGGTTGATTCCAGCCAGCGCGCCCAGGATCGCCCCCATCGCCGACTCCAGGCCGGCCTGCGCGTCCACGATTTTGGCGTCGCTCAGGCCCACGTAGCCGTGAGTGGGCAAGCCCAGATATTTGCCCACCTGGACGTTGGCGCAGTTGATCATGACGGTCTCGATCGAGCCCATGGGCGTGGTGCCCTCCCGCATGTCGAACATGGCGGGCGAGCCGCCGTAGATGATGGGCGCACCGGGATTCACCAACTGGTGGATGACCACGCCGCTCAGGGATTCAGCAGTGTGCTGTGTCACCGCGCCGGCGATGGTCACCGGGGCGGTGGCTCCGGCCAGGGGCATGGAGATGAGCACCGCTGGCAAGCCCCACCTGGCGCAGTCCATCAGGTTCTGACAGGTGATCTCGCTCCACAGGAGGGGCGGCGAGGGGCAGATGGCCATGGTGTTGACCGGTTTGGCGGCGATGGCCTCCTCGCTACCGAGGTAGGCCACCAGCAGGTCCTTCATCGGATACCAGCCCTCGATGCTGAAGGCCCCGCCACACAGGGGCTTGCTGCCGTAGAGCAGCATCAGGTAATAGCGGTAGCTGTCCGAAACCATCCTGGGCACGTCGGCGCACAGCAGCGAGCCAGCCTGGGCGTCAAGCTGGGGCAGGCCCTCCACCACCTGGATGAAGCGCACCAGGTCCTCGGTGACGGGAGGGCGGTACTCGTCGGTGGCGGGGTCTATGATCTGCAGGGCGGTGGCGCCGGGGTAGAAGTAGACGTTGTCCTGCCCCAGGTGCAGACGCAGCTCCCCCTTCAGGTCGTAGATGTCCACGCTGGCTGGGGCGGTCTTCAGCGCTTCCTCGATCATGTCCTGGGGTATCCTGGCGGTCTTCTTCTCGAAGTCCACTGTGGCCCCGCCATCAGCCAGGAGCTTGAGAGCACCCTCCCGGTGCACCCGCACGCCGGGGTCCCACAACAGCTCGTAGGCCTCGCCCACGATGCGTTCTACCAGTTCTTGGTCCAGGATTTCCAGTTTGGGTCGCACGGCTCACCTCCCTGTCCCTCAGGGACTAGGGATCAGGGGCTAGGGACTAGGGATTAGGGAATGATGGATGCCTCTTGTCCCTTATCCCTTGTCCCTTGTCCCTTATCAATGATGTTGGATAGCTCTTCCCGCAGCCTGGGCTCCAACGGCTGCGGGCGGTGATTAGCCAGGATCCACTTCGCCTTCTCGCGGGCCCACTCCCTCGCCCCGCGCCGGCCGTCTTCTTCCCAGACGCTGTATGAGCGACGATCCACCAGGCTGGGCACCCAGCGCTCCCTCATGTGTTTCAGGGTGTGTTTGTGGGTCAGATAGTTTCCCCGCACGCCCACGGCCTTGATGGCATCCAGGGCCAGGGTCTCCTCATTTACTTCGATGCCTCGCACGGTGGCCTGGATGACGTCGTAGATTTCGCAATCCAGAAGTAGTTGCTTGTAGGACAGAATGCGCGAGCCATAGAGCAGGCCAGCACCGGTCAGCATGTCGGCCCCGCTGAGCACGGGCATCAGGCCGGCCAGGGCGTTGTCCAGGGCGGCCTGCCAGTCGGGCTGCTTGGCGCCGGTGGCGAAGGCGCCCATGGAGAGGGGGATCCTGTAGAAGTCGGCCAGTTGGTTGGTGGCCCATCCAAACAGGTAATCCTCCGGCCCGCCGCCGGTGTAGCCCCCGCTGCGCAGGTCCATGGCCGTCTGGGCCGCAGCGTAGAAAATGGGCGCGCTTGGGCAGGCCAGCTCGATGAGGGCCGAGGCAGCGATGACCTCGGCGTTGCCCACCACCAGGTTGCCGGCCAGGGTGGCCGGCCCGGTGGAGCAGCAACTGGCCATGGTCATGAAACCTACGGGTAGCCCAGCTTCGGCAGCCACCAGAGCCGCCTCCAGGCTGCCTCCATCCTGCCCCAGCGGGCTGATGGTGCACTGCATGATGGAGAGGATGGGACGTTTCCGCAGCTCCTCGCGCCCACCGACGATGGCTGCTGCCAGCTCGATAGCCGCTTCGGCTTCCCTGGCCGTGATGACGCACTCGGTCTGGACGTGCTTGGTGGTATTGTTCCAGGCCGCCTCCAGCTCGTGCAGGGAGCGCGTCTGCGGGGGACAATCCTGGGCGGCTACGATGGGCCAATAGAAAGCGATCTGGGGCAGGTAATCGGCCACCAATGCTGACTCAGCTACATCCTGTTTGGTCGAACGCCGTCGCTCCCCCGTGTCCAGGTCAATGACCTCTACCCCGCAGCCGTCGGTGGATAGATAGGAGTGCTCGCCGTCCAGAGGCAGGTCCAGGGCCGGGTCGCGGGCGCAAAGCACGTAAGACGGCGGGGCCTTGGCCAGGGCCTCCTCAATAATCCGGCCTGGGATACGGGCGATCTGGCTTTCTCTATCCACCGCCGCCCCGGCCTCTTCCAGAATACCCAGCGCCCGGACCGAGGGAAAGCACACTCCCACCGTCTCGATGACCTCCAGGCTGGCGCGGTGGATGCGTCGCACATCCTCCTGGCTCAGCACCTCCATTCGTAAATTCGGGATTCGTAGATTCGTAGATTCGGACGAGTCTACGAATCCCGAATCCACTCGACTCATTCCCTCATTGCCTCGTTGCCTCATTGCCTCATTACCCGTTTTCCCCAATAGATTACAACGGCGGTAGTGTCCCCATCCCCCGCTCTTGGGCCGCCCGCAGGGTGATGGCTACCAGCTCTTGCTCTACCTCTTTGGGCAGCGGCTTGGGCTCGTAGGCGGCCAGCAACTGCTCCACCCGTTCATGTGCTCGTTGCACTACATCCTTCGCGCCCTTGGATTCCCAGGCCTCCCGGTAATCGCGGTCAATGACCGGGGAAGGGATGAATAGCTCCTGCCTGAACCAGCGGCGGGTGTGTTTGGTGGCCAGGAAATTGCCTCCATGGCCGACCTGGCGCATGATGGCCGTGGCCAATGGATCCTCCGAGGTGTCCACGCCCCGCACCAGGCGGCGGGCCATGCCGATGAGCTCGTTATCAATCACCAGCTTCTCCAGGCTGAAGCAGCTCTCGAAGTCCATCATGCCGGCGCCGGAGACCATGTTCACCCCGGCCAGGGCGGCCAGAACGTTGCCGATGCCCGACTCGAAGCCGGCCTGGGCGTCCACGATCTTGGCGTCGCTCATGCCCATGTAGGCGTGGGTGGGCAGTCCCAGGTACTTGCCGACCTGGACGTAAGCGCAATCTATCATCAGGGTCTCGATGGCCCCCATGGGCGGTGTCCCGGTGCGCATGTCGAACGCGGCGGGCGAGCCACCCCAGACGATGGGGGCTCCGGCCCTGGCCAGTTGGTGGATGGTGATCCCGCTCAGCGATTCGGCGGCGTGCTGCACCACCGAGCCCACCAGGGTGGCGGGGCCTGTCGCGCCAGCCAGGGGCATGGAGACCAGTTGAGCCGGTATGCCGGCGCGGGCACAGTCCATCATGTTCCGGCAGGTGATCTCGCTCCACAGCAGGGGAGGCGAGGGGCAGACGTCGAACACGGCAATGGGTTTGGCGGCCAGGGCCTCTTTGCTGCCAGCCACGGCCACCAGCAGGTCTCTCATGATGGACCAGGTCTCGACGGCGAAAGCGCCGCTGATCACGGGCTTCCTGGCGTAGCGCAGCACCAGGTAGAGACGATACAGATCGGCCATGCTCTCCGGCACATCCGAGCAGACCAGGGCCGTGCTGACGGCGTCCAGTTCGGGCAGCATCTCAGCCAGCTTGATGTAAGCGACGAAGTCGGCGGTGACGGGTTTGCGCGACCGGGTCGCTCCATAATCCAGGAATTCGATGGCTGCTGAGCCTGGGTCGAACTGCACGTCGTCGTCGCCGTAGTGGACGACAGGGTTCCTCTCGGAATCGTAGAGGTAAAACGAGGAAGGGACCGTTTCCAGGGTTTTATTAACCAGTTCGACCGGGATGTTAGCCACTTTGCTGGCGAAATCAACCGTAGCTCCGGCCTCAGCGACCAGCTTCAGGGCCTGGTCGCTGTGGATGCGCACACCTGGGTCCCACAGCAACTCGTGGGCCTCCGCCAGGATACGCTCGACGGTTCCTTTGTCAAGTAGTTCCAGCTTGGGTCTGAGCATTTTTCTCTCCTGTGTGAAAGTCTGTATGTTGGGGACGAGCCCCGATGAGCGGCGTAATCATAGCACGTAGCCGGGATTTTGTCAACAGGCCATCAAAAAAACAGGTGCAAGCACTTCGAGTGCGTTGCACCTTAAGGCTCGTTGTGCTATAATCTAATAGCTCAGCCGCCGCTCGGTGCCGGACAGCAGGTGGACGATGTTGCGCCGAAGGGCCAGGATAACAATGGCGCCCGCCAGCAGGCCATAGAGGGCATGGCGCAGGGGATGGTGAGCGAAGAGGGCCAGGCCGAGGAAGATAGCCGGGGCCAGGATGGCCACTGCCAAAGAGCCCAGAGACGCATAACGGGATACTACCACCACCAGCAGCCCGGCGGCGATCAGAGCCAGGGCCACAGGCAAGGATAGCGCCGAGATCACACCCAGATTGGTGGCGGTGCCCGCACCACCCCGAAAGCCCAGGAAAACGGACCAGTTGTGGCCCACAACCGCAGCCACGCCGACCAGGATTTCGCCAACTGAGTCGCCCAGGATAGCTCTGGCGATCAGAACCGCGCTCATGCCCTTTAGAAAATCGCCTGCGGTGGTGAGGATAGCGGGCCAAAAGCCGGCCGCCCGCCAGACGTTGGTGCCTCCTGAGCGGCCACTGCCATGTTGGCGCACATCCGTACCCTTCACGACTTTGACCACCAGGTAGCCAACGGGAAGGGAGCCCATCAAGTAGCCGAGGGCTATCATGATCACGTAACGAAGAATCTCCACGGAAATCTCCTCCAACTCAAAGTCTATTCTTTACAACACCGAGATCGCCGTGGAGTTGCGCGAGATAGCTGGATATTGGATATTGGGTATTGGGAGGAGCGACGTGCGGGCGTTGATTGTTGGGGCGGGGGCTATTGGTTCGCTGGTGGGGCATCGGTTGGCGCTAGCGGGTCACGAGGTGACCCTGGTGGGCCGTCAGCCTTACGTGGCTGCGGTGCAAGCGCGGGGCTTAGGCGTCGAGGAAGGCGGACAGGTCACACGGACGACGAACGTGCGGGCGGTAACGAGTGTGCTGGATGGGGCCGATGAGCCCTTCGATTTGGTTCTCCTGACCGTGAAAGCCTACGACACAGCCGAGGCCGCAGCCCAGGTCGAGCCACTGGCGCGGCGCGGCGTTCCTATTCTCATCATGCAGAACGGCGTGGGAGGCGAGGAAACGGTAGCGGAGCTCTTGGATGAGGTGACGATTCTCTCAGCGGTGATTACTCTGTCAGTGGAGGTTCAGGAGCCTGGGCTGGTGCGCCTGGCCACCACACGGGGTGGCATTGGCCTGGCGCCCACCGCGCCTGGTCAGTCGGTCACTGAGTTGGCCGAGGTCTTCCGCGTGACTGGTTTCAGGACTGCCGTGTATCGAAGCTACCAGGCGATGAAATGGTCCAAGCTGCTCCTGAACATCGTGGCCAATGCTGCCCCGGCTATCCTGGACGTGTCCCCCGCTGAGTCCTTTGCCGATAGCCGCCTGTTTTACCTGGAGCAGGCTGCCTTCTGCGAAGCGGTGGCGGTGATGCGAGCCCTTGTCCCTTGTCCCTTGTCCCTGATCCCTTGCCCGGTGTCCCTGCCCGGCTACTCCGTGCCCCTGTTCGCCTGGGCTATCTGCTCCCTGCCCGCCTGGCTGTTGCGCCCCATTTTCCAGAGGGTCATCGTCCCTGGCCGCGGTGGCAAGATGCCCTCCTTGCACATGGACCTGTCCAGAGGCAAAGGCAAGTCGGAGGTGGAGTGCCTGAACGGGGCGGTGGTCAGGTACGCCCAGGAGTTGGGGATGGACGCGCCGGTGAATCGAGCCTTGCACGCAGTGCTGATGGGCATCGTGAAGGAGGAGATTCCCTGGGAAGAGTACCGAGGCCAGCCGGAGCGCCTGCTGGCTGCTTGTGGTCTTGGGAAGGGCGGCTGGTGGAGCGGGGGAACTTGGGGGAGGTTGATAGGAGGTGTGATATGTTTCTGAGGTTGCGCTTTGGGGGTGGAATCCAGGTCAGGATCGGGCACGGCCTGATACTCCTGACTGTGCTGGCGGGGCTGCTCGTCGGTGCCAGTTGTGGGCCTGCTGGTACGGCCAAGCCGGCGGCGACGGGGTCTGCTACACCGGCAAGCCCATCCTCTACGACACCGGCGACCTGATTGACGACTACTACGTGGACCCGGAACTGCGCAACGATCAGCAACTGCTTTTCCTCCTCACCGCTACCTCGCAGGGCGTAGAGCGCATCGAATTGATCCCACTGCTCATCTCCTACATGCAGGTCAATCGGGCCAGCGGTGCTGCCTTCGACGAGATCGCCGAGCGGATACGCAGCCTCTCGGCGGAGATGGGGACGGAGATCGAGCGGGAGGGGGATCGGCTGGTTATCGAGGTGGGGGAGTAGCTCAGACAGGGGATGGTTTCCTGGTAACAACCTTGATTTCCATAAGCAAAGGTGATATAATTTGATGTAATGCGCCCTACCATTCTTGAAAGTGAAAAGTGAAAACACTATTGTTGGAGGTGAACGATGTCAACTAGAGCATTGACTTTGACCGTTCTGGCTTCGCTGGTCCAGGAACTTGATTCAGCCAATCAGGAGTTTTGGGCAGAAATATTGGAACGCGGGCTGCGGGAGTTGAGAATCGAACGCGCTTTGGAACGGTATGCGCGTGGGGGGATGTCCTTTGGGGCGGCCGCACACCAGGCTGGCGTATCGCAATCTGAACTGGCTCGTTACGCCTACGCGCGTGGCATGGAGCCGCCCTTCAGCGCCGAAACATTGGCGGAAGAGCTGGGTTGAGTGCCGTGCCAGAGGAACTGGCATGAAAGTGATGACGAAAACTGATCAGGAGGTGTCAAAATGGACGTGCAAGCGTTGACTCTCGAATTGAGCAACACGTTGGCGATTTCGGAATCTGAGCTCATTCGAAAAGGGTTACTGGCCTTCATCGAAAAAGAGATTCGGCTGGCGGAGTGGGAAATCGCTCGGATCCGCGAGCGATACGACGTGTTCTCCAAGGAATCACTATACCAGGCGATTCAGGATGGAGAGATTCCTGGACACCCGGCGTGGGAAGATTACATCGTTTGGAAAAATAAGGAGGCCCACATTGCGCGTCTGCGCCAGATGGCGGGAAGGGGATAGACCATGCTGGTGACATACCAGGCCCTTGTCCGCCTCGCGCTGGACGAGTTCAGGGATGTTGTCACAAGTACAACCTTTGTCGGGGGGACGCCCACCAGCCCCAACAAACTGCGGTTGACATTCACCGATGGGTCATTTCTGGACGTTTGGCTCTCAGCAGATGGAGACTATGCCTATCACTGGGAGCAACGTCGGCAACGCGGCCAGTTGTTTCGGTGGGATAATGCGCCCCACCATCCGCACGTGGGCACATTTCCCGACCACTTTCACGATGGCGACGAAGGCACGATCGTCGAAAGCTATTTGGATTCCGTGCCAGAGGCTGCCCTGCGCCAGGTGCTCGAATTTGTCCGTTGGCAGTTGGCTTAACCACGTGGGGACTGCAGGCCAGGGCTTTCGGCGTGCAGCCACGGTGGTCGGAGCGGATGGTGCAAGGGGAAGTGGCATGAAAGCGGTTGTTGCCGGCACCGCTAAATTGGATACTTGAGGTGAGGCTAATGGGGAAAAGACAACGAAACCGACCTGGCCGGGAGGTCAGCTTACGCTTCGAGGATTACCACTCGCTGGCCGCGATGAAGGATGATCGGAACTTCTTAGCCGACCTGGGGCCAAGAATGGGTGAGTACCAGTGGCATTCGTACGAGCTGGCTGATGAGCTGGAATTGCGCGACCTGCGCTTTGATCGTCGCCGCATGTGGGAGCGGATGGTCGGGCTTGCTGGATGGGCCGAGCGGCTCAAGGTGGGCCTTGAGCCGGTAATTCTTGATCCGCACCGTGTCGTGGAGGAGAAGCACAGCCGCAAGTATCTGTTCATCACCGGTCGCATCCGTTACCTGCTGGACGACTCCTTCCTGGCTGAACTGGAGCGTCGACTGGACGAATGTGCGTTGCGTGCTTACCGAGAGCAGCGGCCACGTGTGGCCAAGATCGCTCTGGCGACTCTCATCATGGTCGTCAATCGCGGTCTGCCGGATGTGCCGTTGGCTTACTGTCCACTGTTAGTGCGCATTTTTGAGGCCAACTATCTGGACTATCAGGCTGACGAAAAGGCGCGCCTGCCCCCCTGGATACCGCCCGAAGCGCGTTGATGCTGGGGCTGCTGGCGTATCGCAATCTGAACTGGCTTGTTGTGCCTACGCGAGTGGGTGGTATGGAGCCGCCCTTTAGCGCCGAAACCTTGGCGGAAGAGCGGGATTGAGAGCTATGCTGATTGTACTATGGGACGTCATGAAGTAGTAGAGGAGGTTTTGGATGAGTGCCACAGTGAGTCCCACTTTAGTCGGGCAGGTTGTGTCTGAATTGACCCGATTACCAGAGGAAGACCTGTCGTTGGTCGTCGAATTCGTAGAGTTCCTGAAACAACGCAGGGCTGTACCGACGCCGCAGCTATCTCCGGCCGAGATGCGTGCTGAGGCACAGCGGCGGGCGACCTTGCTGAGGGATGTGCCCCGCGAGGAGATTGTGGCTCGGGTCCGTGAGCTAACCGAGGAGATCCGTCAGGAAGCCATAGCCAAAGGCACGGCCATTGAAGGGGACTGGAGAGGTGACTGAGCGGCTACAGGCGGTGTAAGGGGAACTGGCATGAAAGTGGTGACGAAAACTGATCAGGAGGTGTCAAAATGGCTATGCAACAGCCGGTTATCAGAGAACTGACCAATCGCATAGAGATATTAGAAAGAGAAGTGCGCTCTCTACGCCTGTCGCTGGTGCGTAAAGGCATGTTGGAAGAGAAGGAGATCGTGCAGGTATCTCCTCCGGACATGAGGCAAGTATTAGCTGAGCTTCGCCAGGAAGGGCTGATTCGTGATCCGGCGCTGGAGGAGTTGGAACATGCGGCGGCCTGGGATGCTTTGCCCGAGGCTGAGAAGCGGCGCATTGATGAAGAGCTAGTCACTCTTCATCTCGACCCTCTCCTCTCGGAAATCATTGACCTGAATCGGGCGGGGAAGGTGGTTGAGTTGTGAGTGTCTACTATTTCGACGCCAATGTTCAGGTGAAGTACCACTTGCCTGAGCCGGGTAGCACCTGGGTGTGGCAGATCGTAGACGAAGTGGATGCTGCTGGGAACATCGTGAACACCCTTTTCACGGCCGAGATCAGCCTGGTAGAGGTTGCAGCAGCTATTTCTGTCGTACACAGGGTCGGACGTATCGGGCGCAGGTTGCGCGATGTGACCTTTGACAAGTACATGAAGGGTGTGACGACCAGATACCAGCTTATTCCCATTACATCGAGCTTGCTTCACACTGAGAATCCCTTCGACTACGCCTACCTTGACCCTGTGCTTTGAGCGACTGCGATGAGCGTCACCGAAACAAATCACCCCAAGCACGTTGATGCTGGAGCTATGGTAGACGCCTGACACACATGGCATCAGGCTGCTTCAACGATGGTGAGATGGAGTAGTGTTCATGCTAAACGAAGCCGATACTCGCGCTAAACTGATTGACCCCAAACCCGCAACCAGGACTTCCTGGGCCGCTTCAAGGGCAGGGCCAGGGAGATCATCGAAGTGCTGGTGGACAAATACCGCGTGTGGGGCATTGAGGAGATCGCCAAGCCCCAGGTCTTCCGCGTGCGCCCCCTTAGCGAGTACGGTACCTTCACCGCCATCGCCGATCTGTTCCAGGGGCCGGGGAATCTGAGTGGGTGGCCGATCAGGTCTACCGCCATGCCCACGATTTCTGGCGGGCACGTCGGATGTATCAGTATGCCCTGGCGGAACTGCCCGGCTACGTCAAGCCCCGCTACGAGTTGGGATTCATGAGCTATCTCCTGGGCGACTTCCCCGGCGCGTTGGACTGGTTCAATCAGGCTGCGGCCCTGGTGGCCGACGACGATACTGGCCTGGGAGCGCAAGTATTCCTCAACCGGGGCGTGGTACGCTATCTCTTGGAAGGCGACAAACGGGCGGCCATTGCTGACGTAGCGGAAGCCCTGAGACGCCGCTCCGACTATCCTCAGGCCAAAGAAACTCTGCGTGGACTGAAAGGCAGTCCGAGGTGGATGCCATGGTAGAGGATCGCCCCATACTGCAGCTCAAGCACCATTGGTTCCCCACCAGGGCTTCCGGTGAGCGCTCCTTCTTGATGAGATTGGAGTTCAGCGTCAACCAGCGCTCCGAAGGGAATGAGCCCAGCATGGCAGAAGTGGCCTGCTCAAGCGGCGACATCGAGCGAGCCCTGTCCATCTTTCCGTCTTTCGTGCCCGGCAAAGTGCGACGGGAATTGCGGCGATTGCTCCGGCCCTGGCCGACCGGACGCTACACCGAGGCCTATCGGCGCTCAGGAGGCATTCTCAACCTCTTCACCCCGCCGTGGGGCGAGGAAGAGGACGAAGTGTGGGCAGCCATGCTGTCCCGCTGGGAGGCCCAGCCTTTTGCGGATGCCAACGAGAAAAAGGCAGCGTACTTGGCGCTGGAGCAGCAGTGGAACACCACGCCGCATCCCTTCTTCGCCGGATTGACCCCGGTCCAGGTGATGGTGGGAGGTGGACCTCAGGAGGCTGAATTGGCCGAGGAATTCCTGGACCGACTGACCCGTGAGTGCGAGGGGAAACCTTTTGTCAGCGAGGGCGAAGCCTTGGTCAAGACCCTGATGTGGCTGCGAGGCTGGCAGTGCCAGCCCCTGTGGAGCGGCCAGACTCCCTTCGAGATCATCGTGGCCGAACGCAACGAGTTAGTGGCCCGCCGCACCCGGGCATTGGCTCAAAGAATATCAGTAAGGGAGGGCCATGACTCACCGTGATCTGCTGTTTCAACTGTCCAAAGAAGAGCTGATCAGCCTGCTGGAGAACGCGGCCAGGAACTGGCTGGCTCACGACGGGCTTTGGTTTCTGGCCGTGGAAGAGGCTTTCGGCCTGGAGAAGGCCATCGAATTGGACGCCAAAGCCTGGGAGAAGTTCACGGCCATCGAGGCCAAGCGCATCATGCAGCACCTGGGGATCGAGCCCGGCGGCGGGATTCCCGCTCTGAAAGAGGCGCTGCAATACCGTCTCTACTCCTACCTGAACGTGCAAGAGATCGAAGACGTGGACGAGCGCACCATCATCTTTCGCATGAACGAGTGCCGGGTGCAGGCGGCGCGTCAGCGGGATGGTCGCCCCGACTTTCCCTGTAAACCGGTGGGCCTGGTGGAATACGCCAACTTCGCCCGCACGATTGACCCTCGCTTCCAAACCCGCTGCATCGCCTGCCCACCCGACCCGCACCCCGCTGAATACTGGTGTGCCTGGGAGTTTACGCTGGTTGAAGATGATCCTGAGAGCACGTAAGGAGTGCAGACGCGAGTCTGCTTGTGGGGCGGACTTGCGTCCGCACTCCGGGGTGATAAGGAATGGTGCGCACCTCTCACTTAATTTAGGAGAAAGTGATGGAAAAAGCAGACGTGGTGATCATCGGCGGTGGGGTCATGGGGACCAGTACCGCCTATCATCTGGCCAGGTTGGGCTGCCAGGACGTGGTGCTGGTGGAGAAGAAGCAACTGGTCTCCGGCTCCACGGGCCTGTCGGCCGGGGGAATCCGGCTGCAGTTCTCTATCGAGGCCAACATCCGCATCTCCATGGAGAGCCTGCGGTACTTTGAACACTTTGCCGAAGAATTCGACACGGAGATAGATTTCCGCCAGCATGGCTACCTGTTCCTGGCCACAGAGCCCAAAGACTGGGCCGAATTCCAGGCCAACGTGGCCCTGCAGCAGCGCATGGGTGTGCCGGTGCGTCTGCTGTCACCACAGGATATCGGCGATATGGCTCCCTATCTCTATCTGGACGACGTTCTGGGAGGCACGTTCTGCCCGCGCGACGGTTACGCCGATCCCTACAGTGTGGCCATGGGCTTCGCCAGGCAGGCGCGGCGTCTGGGGGTGAGTATTCGCGAAGAGACGGAGGCTCTGGACATCAAGGTGGGCAAGGGGAGGGTGAGGGCGGTGGTGGCCAACAAAGGGGAAATTGCCACCCCCGCAGTGGTCAACGTGGCCGGGGCCTGGGCAGCCCAGGTGGGACGCATGGTCGGCCTGGAGCTGCCCGTCGTGCCCTATCGTCGCCAGGTCTTCGTTACCGCGCCCTTTGACGACTTGCCAAAGCAAATCCCCATGATCATTGACTTCGCCCCCAGTTTCTACTTCCGGCGGGAGGGGGCCAGCATCCTGATGGGCATGACCGACCAGGATGAGCCCCCCAGCTTCAACACCAATTTCGATCTGGAGTTTTTGGTCAAGGTGGCGGAAAAGGCCGCTCACCGCGCGCCAGCCCTCGATCGAGCGGACTTCATGCGCGGCTGGGGCGGCCTCTACGACGTGACCCCCGACGACAACCCTATCATCGGCAAAGACATCGGCGGGGTGGAGGGCTTCTACTGCGCCGTGGGCTTCAGCGGCCACGGCTTCATGCAGTCGCCGGCCGTGGGGCGCATCCTGGCGCACCTCATCACCACTGGTCAGACCGAGCACGACCTCAGCCCCTTCCGCTTGGAGAGATTCAGGGCCGAGGAGATGACGGGAGAAAGGCGCGTCGTTTGATGGTTGACTAATTCCGTAGGTTATGGCATAATCTGGTGCGGAGTGGCACGAGGCCAAGAAGAGCACTCGTAACAACGACGTTAGGAGGAAGTAAATGGGTAAGATCATCGTTCCAGATGCGAGCGAGTTCCCCAGGCAGGCCGAGGTGGTCATCATCGGCGGAGGCATCCTGGGGACAGCCACTGCTTTCTACGCCTCAAGAGCTGGCCTGGAGGCGGTGGTGCTGGAGATGCGGGATGGCCTGGGCACCCTCACCACCGCGGCCTCAGAAGAGTGTTTCCGCGCTCAGTTCAGCGAGCCGGAGAACGTGGCCATGATGAAGGCTTCCATCGAGGTCTTCGAGAACTTCTCTGAGGCGATCGGCATTCCAGGGTATGACATCAATTTACACCAGCAGGGCTACCTCTTTTACACCGACGATCCCGAAGGCCCGCAGACCCTCCGGGCCAGGGTCGAACTTCAGCAGAGCATCGGCCTGGACGACGTGGAGTTTCTGAGCGGCGACGAGGTACGGCAACGTTTCCCCTGGGCCTCCCCCCAAGTAACCGCCGCCACCTACCGCGCCCGCGATGGCTGGCTCTCGACCCACGAGCTGACCCACGGGTTTGCCAAAGGCAGCGAAGCCCTGTTTCTCTTACGCACCAAAGCCACAGGAATCGAACTCGACAGCCAGGGTGTAAAGGGCGTGGAGACCAATCGTGGCTCCATCTCCACCCGAACGGTGGTCATCGCCGCCGGGCCATTCTCTGGTCAGGTGGCCAGGTTAGCTGGCCTGGAGTTGCCCTTGACCATCCTGCGACGGCAGAAGGTGATAGTCGGCCAGGACGCTGCCATTCCCCAGGATGCTCCCATGACCATCTGTGTCCCCTCGGGAGCCTATTGGCGGCCCGAGGTGGGAGGAGCGGCTATGGGTTGGGCCACCCCTGAGGAGCCCGGTGAACCGCTGGAAAAAGTGCCCACCGATTGGGCCTTCCCGGCCCTGGTCATGGAGGAGATGTCGAGGCTCGCGCCTTTCTGGGAGGAGGTGATGGGGCGGCTCACCCGCGACAGCGTTTTCCTCAGTGCCGGCCAGTACACCTGCACCCCCGACTCGAAGCCCATCCTCGGCCCTTCTCCCGACGTGGAGGGCCTTTTCTTCAACCTGGGCTACAGCGGCCACGGCATCATGGGTGCTCCTGAGGGCAGCCGCTACGTGGTGGCCATGATCACCGGCCAGATGGCCGATCAGGACAACCCCTTCAGTTGGCAGCGGTTCGCCAGGGGAGAGGTGGTAATCTCAGGAGAGAAGATGGTGCTTTGAGGGGGGGTGTTTTGACTTTCGGGCATTTTTGTGCTAAAATGAATTTAACCTGAAGAAATCTGCGCAAATCGTGGTGATGCTCGTTTCTTGCATAGCGTCTGTGAAAGGGGGGATGCGAAAGGCAAAAGAGGGTCGTTGTCAGACCTGCTGGTCTCCCTGGCCCACTGGGTGACAGGGAGGCAAATCAAACACATAAGGAGGAGCGAGTCATGTCTAAGAAACTATTGGTTCCGATTACCCTGTTGCTGGTGGTATCCATGGCAGTTGGCTGCCAGCCCGCGGCCAAGGAGCCCATCAAGATCGGCCTGCAAGCCCCCATCACCGGCGAGTACGCCTACGAGGGCGAGGGCTTCGTCAAGGTCGTTGATCTGGTGGTAGGGCAGATCAACGAGAAGGGCATCCTGGGTGAGCGCAAGATCGAGATCGTCAAGTGCGACGACGTGGGCAAGCCTGACGAGGCGTCCAAGTGCGCCAGCACCCTGGTAGCGGCCGGGGTCAAGGCAGTGGTGGGCAGCTACAGCTCCACCTGCACCGAGCCCGCTTCGGCCATCTACAACGAGGCCGGCATCCTGCAGATCACCCCTTCCTCGACGGCCACCCGGCTGTCGCAGAAAGGCTACCAGCGCTTCTTCCGCGTCTGCTTCCTGGATGACCGCCAGGGCCTGTTCGCTGCCAACTTCATGCTGGAGAAACTGGGCGCAGATACAGCGGTCTTTCTGCACGATAACTCCACCTATGCCCAGGGCCTGGCTGAGTGGGCCGAGAAATACTATAAGGAGGCGGGTGGCAATTCGTTGCTGATTGACGCCATCAACCCCGAGGATACCGACTTCAAACCCATCCTGACCAGGATCAACGGGCTCAATCCTAAGGCTGTCTACTTCACCGGCTACCATCCGCAGGGTGGCCTTCTGTTGAAGCAGTCTAAAGAGTTAGGAGTCGGTTTCCAGTGGGTGATGGGCAACGCCTGCAACAACCCGGAGATGATCGAGATCGCCGGACTGGACGCGGCCAAAGGCACCTACATTACCACTGAGCCGCTGCCCAAGGACATCCCTGGCGACGTGGCCAAGGCATTTTACAACGACTTCGTCGCCAAGTACGGCGAACCGCCCGCCAGCATCTGGTGGGTCATGGCTGGCGATGCTCTGAAGGTCATCGTCAAGGCCATGGAAGAGACCAACTCCACCGATTCGGCGCAGACGGCCGAGTACCTGCATGCCAAGTTCAAGGACTACCCAGGCGTCACGGGCAACATCATTGGCTTCGACGAGAAAGGCGACCGGTTAGGCACGGTCCACGAAGCCTACGTCATCACCGACGCCGGCGAGTTCGAGATGGTCAAGTAGGCCCTGCCAAGACCAGGAGAGGGAGTTCGAGGGGGGAGACCTTCAGAACTCCCTCTCTACGTAAAACGTGAAGCGTAAAACGTGATGATTGCCTCCAGTTCTCGACTCTTCACGTTTCGCGTTTTACGTTTTATAGCCTGCCAGTAGGTCAGATTATGGTTTGATGATAGCTAGAGCGAGTAATAGCCTATGGGACAACTTCTGCAGCAATTGATAAATGGTTTGACCATTGGATCGTTCTACGCCCTGATCGCCTTAGGCTACACCATGGTCTACGGCGTGCTCAAGCTGATCAACTTCGCCCACGGCGATATGTTCATGCTGGGTGCTTATCTGGGCCTGGTTACCTTGATGGGATTCGTGGTCAATCTCGGCATGGCTGGCTTACCATTTCTCATATTGATTTTCCTGATCGTCATGGCTGTGGTAGCGGGAGTGGGGATCGTGCTGGAGCGGGTGGCCTATCGCCCCCTGTATCGTGCAGGTCGCCTGCCTCCTGTCATCTCTGCCTTGGGAGCTGCCATCTTCATTCAGAACGGGGTGATGCTCCTGTACGGCGCCAGGTACAGGACGTATCCTGAGGAGTTCAAGGTCATTATCCCGGATACGATTTGGGAAATCGCTGGAGCGAGAATTTCTCTGATCCAGATCGTGATGTTGGTCATCGCTGCTCTCCTGATGGTCGGTTTGTATTCCTTTGTCCAATACACCAGGGTAGGCACCGCGATGCGTGCCGTGGCCTTGGATCACGACACTGCGCGGTTGATGGGGATTGATGTGTATGGTATTATCAGGGTAGTCTTCCTCATCGGGCCAGCCCTGGGGGCAGCAGGCGGGATCATGGTTGGCCTCTACTACGGCCGGATTTACTTCACTCTCGGCTGGGGATATGGCATCAAAGCGTTTACGGCTGCCATCCTGGGAGGCATTGGCAACATCCCAGGAGCCATGATTGGAGGATTGATCTTAGGGGTCATCGAGGCGCTGGCCACTGGTTTTGTGTCCGATGCCTGGAAAAACGCCATTGCCTTCTTTGTGCTGGTGTTGATACTCATCATCAGGCCTACGGGGCTGCTCGGGGAGCGAGTAGTAGAGAAGTTGTGATGGGGGTGGGTTCACTTGATGGACTTAATCGCCCGCTGGCGAAAACTTGATGAGCGCTATTTGTACCTGGCGCTGACTATCCTGGCTGTCCTGTTTCCCTGGCTTGTTCGGAGCGTGCGTTGGACGCAGGTGGCCAACTTCTTCTTTGTGTATGCCCTGCTGGGGTTAAGCCTCAACATCATTGTGGGCTACGCTGGACTGTTTCAGCTTGGCCACGCTGCCTTCTACGCCGTAGGAGCTTATACCACAGCCATTCTCAGCAGCCGCTACAACATCCCAACCTTCTGGCTATTGCCTGTGGCTGGCCTGGTGTCGGCCGTTTTCGCCATTCTGATCAGCCGGCCGATACTGCACCTGCGCGGCGACTACCTCTGTATCGTGACCATTGGCTTTGGAGAGATCGTGCGTATTTCCCTGCGCAACGATGCGAGTAGCCTGGTCTTTCTATCCAAGATCCCCGGCCTCCAATTCCTGGAGGAGAAGCTGACCGGCCTGGTGATCACGGGAGGGCCCAACGGTATCTTCGGCATCAATCGGCCCGGTATCCTGGGCTTTACCTTCCGCCAGCAGTGGCACTATTTCTACCTGTTTCTGGCTTTCGTGGCCCTCACCATCTTCGCCATGCGGCGGCTGGAAAACTCGCGCCTTGGGCGGGCCTGGACCTGCGTGCGCGAAGATGAATTGGCGGCTGAGGCCATGGGCATTGACACCGTGCGGGTGAAGCTGCTGGCCTTCGCCATCGGCGCGGCCTGGGCAGGGGTGGCGGGGAACCTCTACGCCAGTTGGGTGACCGTCATCGCCCCGGAGAGCTTTAGCTTCTGGGAGTCGGTGATCATGTTCTGTATCGTGGTGTTGGGTGGCACGGGCTCCATCCCCGGTGTGCTGGTGGGCACGGTGGGCATGATCGTCCTGCCGGAGATCCTGCGCGAGGTTTTGCTAAACATCCAGCAATGGCGTATGCTCATTTTCGGGGCGGCAATGATCTCTATGATGGTCTTTCGCCCTGAGGGCCTCTGGCCCAGCCAGCGCTTCCGCCGCGAGTTGGAAGCCGGAGATTAACATGGCTCTGTTAGAAGTGCGCAACTTGACCAAGAACTTCGGCGGCCTGACGGCGGTTGACCGTTTGGATTTCGAGATCAACGAAGGCGAAATCCTGGGCATGATCGGGCCTAACGGGGCGGGGAAAACCACGGTCTTCAATCTGATCAGCGGCATCTATCCGCCGGACGAGGGGGAAATCCGCCTGAACGGACAGTCTCTGTTGGGCCTGAGGCCCCATTCGATCACCGAGCAAGGCATTGGGCGGACCTTTCAGACCATCCGCCTGTTCCGCAACCTGACGGTGATGGAGAACGTCATGGCGGGGCGACACTGCCGCACCAGGGCCGGCTGGCTAGGAGCGATATTACAGCCCAAGAGCCAGCGGCTGGAGGAGCAGTCTATTCGTGAGCAGGCCGAACGGCACCTGCAGTTCATGAAGCTGTACGAACAGCGGGCAGAACTGGCCAAGAACCTGCCGTACGGTGATCAGCGGCGTCTGGAGATCGCTCGGGCGCTGGCCATTGATCCCCATCTTCTCATCCTGGACGAGCCGGCGGCCGGTCTCAATGAGCAGGAAACCAACGAGCTGATGCAATCAATCAGCCAGATTCGTGATTCGGGGATCACCATCTTTCTCATCGAACACGACATGAAGGTGGTGATGGGCATCTCGGATCGGATCATCGTTTTGGACAATGGGAAAAAGATCGCCGAGGGGGCGCCAGCCGAGGTGCGGGACAATCCACGGGTTATCGAGGCCTATCTGGGCAGGGAAGAGTAGAACATGGCTCTGCTAGAGATCGAGAACCTTCACTCATATTACGGACACGTGCACGCCCTGAAAGGCATCTCTCTGGAGGTCGAAGAGGGCGAAATCGTCACCCTGATCGGGGCCAATGGGGCGGGCAAGACCACCACTCTCAGGACGGTCTCCGGATTGCTGATCCCCCGCGAGGGGCAAATTGTCTTCGACGGTCAGGTGCTCAACGGCGTGCCCGCTCACCAGATCGTGAACATGGGTATCTCTCAGGCTCCTGAGGGGCGCAAGGTCTTCGCCACCTTGACCGTGCAGGAGAACCTGAACATGGGGGCCTATAGCCTGGGTGGCGATAGGGAGGCCATCGAGGAGAACCGCAGGCGGGTGTTCGAGCTTTTCCCCCGCCTGGCGGAGCGGAAAAATCAGATCGCCGGCACCCTCTCTGGTGGGGAGCAGCAGATGCTGTCCATTGGGCGGGCGCTGATGGCCAGGCCCAAGCTGTTGATGCTGGATGAGCCTTCGCTGGGGCTGGCCCCCATGCTTGTGCGGGCCATCTTTGAGACCATCAGGGAGATCAACGAGGGAGGGGTGACCATCCTGTTGGTGGAGCAGAACGCCCGCGCTGCCCTCCGGCTGGCCGACAAGGGCTACGTGCTGGAGACGGGCCGCACCATCCTCTCCGGTTCAGCGGGGGAGCTGATACGCGACGAGCGGGTGAGGAAGGCGTATTTGGGGGAAGAGTGAGAGTGAGGGCCGGGCGTTATGGATCCTTACGGCACATCACCCCGCGGAGGCAAAATGCTAGAAGTTAGCCGCTTCTTCGGTATCGTGATTCGCATGTATTTCGATGAACATAGCCCACCACACTTCCACGCCATCTATGGTGGGAATGAAGCCCAGGTCGGGATTGATCCTATCATAGTTCTTGAGGGCCAACTCCCACGTCGTGCGATTTCAATGGTAATAGAATGGGCCGCGCTTCATCAGCGGGAATTGATGAACAACTGGGAGCGACTACGAAATGATCAACCCATTCTGAAAATAGAACCTCTTGAGTAGGGAGGAAGACATGTTTCCGAGAGTTAAGCAAGTCCGTTATCTTGGAGAATATCGTCTGGAGTTGAGCTTCACTGATGATACAAAAGGTGAGTTTGACTTCAGAGAACGAGTTGTTGGTCGTGGAGGCGTGTTTACCCCCCTAGAGGACACAGATTTCTTCAAGCAAGTTCAGGTTGACCACGAGGCGGGGACCATCGTCTGGCCAAACGAGGTGGATTTCTGTCCAGATGTGCTGTACAGCTTAGTAACCGGGAAGCCCATACGGGCAGAGCGCAGAGCAGATGTGCACGAACCGCTAACACCTGCCTTGCGACCATGCTAGACACACGGCACAAGGCTTTAGCGCTAACCGCCATGCCGAGTTCAGATCAAAGCGATCATGATGGGTGCTATAGTCTCTCTTGGAGGTTGGCAGTTTGATCATTCAAAACAAGGAGGGAACAATGAGTGCAAAGAAAATCCTTATGCTCGTGGGGGACTACGTCGAGGATTACGAGGCGATGGTCCCCTTCCAGATGTTGACCATGGTGGGTCACCGGGTCCACGCCGTTTGCCCTGGTAAGAAGGCGGGCGACACTGTGCGGACGGCGGTCCACGACTTTGAGGGAGACCAGACCTACAGCGAGAAGCGGGGTCACAATTTCGCCATCAACGCCACTTTCGAGGAAATCAACCCCGAAGACTACGACGGCCTGGTGATTCCGGGAGGGCGCGCCCCGGAATATATCCGCCTGAACGAGCGGGTGTTGGAGATCGTCAGCCACTTCGCCGAGGCCAACAAGCCCATTGCCTCCATCTGCCATGGGCAGCAGGTGCTGGCCGCCGCGGGTGTGGTGGAGGGCAAGCTCTGCACGGCTTACCCGGCGGTCAAACCTGATCTGCTCCAAGCTGGTGCTAAGTGGGGCGAGGTCAATGAGACCTTCTCCAACGCCTACGTGGACGGCAACCTGGTCACGGCAGCGGCCTGGCCGGGGCATCCCGAATGGATGCGCAAGTTCCTGGAGCTATTGGGCAGCAAGATCGAGCCATAAGCCACACGGCGGACTTTGCCAAGCAAATATCGAGGGCCGGACCTCTTTTCTTCTGGTCTGAGCCCTCGAAGTATTTAACCATCAAACCAGAACCCAACCTCCTGGCACGGAACACGCCTCACGCATCACGCCTCACGCATCACGTCTTCACGTTCGACGTTTAAGGAGGGATTAATGAAGCTACGAGTGCTCTCCAAGCAGGATGTCCAGCAGGCCGTCCCCATGCGGGAGGCCATCGAGATCGTGAAAGACGCCTTCGCCCAGCTCTCGGCGGGGAAGGCGGTGGTGCCCCTGCGCACCCAGCTACCAGTGGAAAGACACGCGGGGGTGGCTCTCTTCATGCCCGCTTACCTCTCGGAAAGCGACGACCTGGGGGTCAAGATCGTTTCGGTCTTTCCTCGCAACCTGGAGATGGGATGGCCAACTATCTTCGCCCTGGTGGTCGTGGTGGAGGCATCTACCGGACGGCCGCTGGCGGTGATGGACGGGACTTATCTGACGGCCCTGCGCACCGGCGCGGCTTCGGGGGCAGCCACCGACCTCCTGGCCAGGCAGGAGGCCCGCGTGGCGGCCATCTTCGGCGCGGGAGCCCAGGGGCGCACCCAACTTCTGGCGGTGTGCGAGGTGCGGGACATCGAAAGGGCCTGGGTGTACGACGTCAACCCCCAGGCGGCGGAGAGGTGCGTCCAGGAGATGAGAGGAAAGGGGAGGATTCCCGCTGACCTCAAGATCGCCTCCTCCCCGGCGGAGGCCGCCCGCGAGGCCGACGTCATCTGCACGGCCACGACCTCGAAGACACCCGTCTTCGCCGACGAGGATCTCAAGCCCGGCGTCCACGTCAACGCCGTTGGCTCCTTCACGCCGCAGATGCAGGAGATCCCTGAACAGACGGTCAGGAGGGCCAGGCTCGTGGTATGCTCACGGGAGGCATGCCTGGCCGAGGCGGGCGACCTGATCATCCCTATCGTGAAGGGCCTGATCACCGAAGGTGACATCTACGCCGAGCTGGGGGAGATCGCCGCCGGGATCAGGCCAGGGCGCGAGAACCCCGACGAGATCACTCTCTTCAAGTCGGTGGGCAACGCCGTGCAGGACGTGTCGGTGGCCCGCGCGTTGCTGACTCGGGCTGAGATGCTGGGGCTGGGCATCGAGGTTGAGTTGTGAGGCCAGCTCATGGGGAGTACCTGAGGAGCAGCGCCAGGCCGATCAGGGCCACCACCGCGAACTCGATGAGGATCCGCCGATCGAGGAGCTTTAGAAGCCCCTGCCGGGCAAGGCCGGTGATAAGGTAGAAGATGAGCAGCAGCAGGATGCCAGCGGTCAGGCTGTTCACCTGCGAGTAGCCCAAGGCCCAGACGATCTCCCCCATCACCAGGCCGACGATCAGAGCGTAGAGGCCGGTTCGTCGAAAGCTCTGCTGAGCGCCGTGTAGCACATCCAGGGCCAACAGGCTGCTGCCAGCCAGCGCTGCCGCAACGATGAGTAGATGGGGTGCTTTGCTCTCATGGACGAGGGCAAAGAGGGCCAGGGCTAAAAGATAAGCGATGAAATTCAGGCCCAATCGGGTTGTCCTGGAGCCAGTAGCTGCGGGATCAATGGTGTAGTACTCGGCGGCGATGAGCAGTGGGAGAAGGATTCCCATCACAGCCAGGCCGCCCAGGGTGTAGATTCGGTCGGGGGCTCGCGGTAAGATGATTGCTGCCACCAGCGTCGCCAGGCCGGGGAGGATGCAGGAAACGAAAGTGGGGGGAAGCTTCCCTTCTCGGGACAGGGGGTGGAGGCGTACGATGGAGGCGGTGCCGCTACAGGCCATGCCGGCCAGTAGCGCCGCCACCAGCCAGTTCTGAGAGAAGCGGATCGTCAGAGGTGAGCCCAGGACGACGAAGGAGAGAGTCTCAGTCGGCAAGACGACGATCAGGGAGAGGGCCAGGCAAAGCAGTATCACACTTACCACCACGCTCAGTTTGTCGTAGTTGGGCATGGATTCATTCTACAGTCAACCTCTGTTTTTGTCAAACAGTTCTCTAATCGGGTCAGGGAATCAGGGGTCAGGAAATCAGGGAATCAGGGATCAGGGTCATACCTGATGCCTGATTCCCTAATCCCTGATCCCCTGATCACTTAAAATCGCCAGGAGTTGATGAAGATGGATGTTGAACAGCGCATCGAGGAGCTGCGTAAGGCGATTCATTACCACAATTATCGCTACTATGTGCTGGACTCCCCCGTCGTCAGCGACGCCGAGTACGACAGGCTGATGCGGGAGCTGCAGGAGCTGGAAACGGCCTACCCGGAG
The DNA here is from genome assembly GCA_016875995.1 of Chloroflexota bacterium. Classification (GTDB taxonomy): domain Bacteria; phylum Chloroflexota; class Anaerolineae; order VGOG01; family VGOG01; genus VGOG01. The sequence continues at coordinate 2,270 of VGOG01000015.1, read as the reverse complement.
CTGGTTAGCCCGGACTCGCCCACCCAACGGGTGGGAGGCGAGCCGCTGGACAGGTTCGAGAAGGTGCGCCATCCCAGGCCGATGCTCAGCCTGGGCGATGCCTTCGACGAGGAGGAGCTACGGGCCTGGCTGGAGCGCATCAGCAAGCTCCTGCCGGAGGGGGTGGGGCCGCAGGATTTGCAGTACGTGGTGGAGCCCAAGATTGATGGCCTGACGGTGGTGCTCACCTACGAGGATGGGCGCTACGTTCAGGGCGCGACGCGGGGGAACGGCGTCGAGGGGGAGGACGTTACCGCTAACCTCAAGACCATCAGGGGCGTCCCCCTGCGCATCCCCGTCTCGCCCAACTCCCCTCTCCCAAAGCTTGCCCTGAGCGAAGCCGAAGGGTTGGGAGAGGGGCCGGGGGTGAGGGCCGACGGCCCGCCGCCAGCCCGCCTGGTGGTGCGAGGCGAGGCCTACATGCCTATTGACCAGTTCCAGGAGTTCAACCGCCGCCAGGCAGAGCTGGGCGAGAAGACCTTCGCCAACCCCCGCAACGCCGCCGCTGGTTCGGTGCGCCAGCTCGACCCCCGCATCACCGCCTCTCGCCCCCTTTCTATCTTCACCTACGCCGTGGTGGACAGCGAGGGGGTCACCCTCACCACCCAGTGGGATTCCCTTCAGTATCTCAGGCGGATGGGCTTCCCTGTCAACCTCGATAACCGTTTGCTTCCCGACTTCGAGCAGGTGGTGGCCTACTGCCACGAATGGATGAAGAAGCGGGATACGCTTAGCTACGAGGTGGACGGGGTGGTGGTCAAGATCAACTCCCTGGACATCCAGGAGCAACTGGGAGTGGTGGGCAACGCTCCCCGTGGAGCGGTGGCCTACAAGTTCCCTGGGCGGGAGGCCACGACCAGGCTGCTGGACATCGGCATCAACGTCGGCCGCACCGGCACCTTGAACCCCTTCGCCATCCTGGAGCCGGTGGAAGTGGGAGGAGTCATCGTCAAGCAGGCGGCCCTTCACAACGAGGAGGACATCCACCGCAAGGACATCCGCATCGGCGACACAGTCATCGTGCGACGGGCCGGGGAGGTCATCCCCTACGTGGAGGGGCCTATCGTGGACCTGCGCAGCGGCGAGGAGCGGATGTTCCACATGCCCGACCGCTGCCCGGCCTGCGGCGAGCCGGTGGTGAAGCCTGAGGGCGAAGTGGCCCATTATTGCGTCAATGCCGCCTGCCCTGCCCAGTTGGTGCGGCGGGTAGAGTATTTCGCCTCGCGGGGAGCGATGGACATCGAGGGCTTCGGCTCCCGCATGGCCGAGCAGTTCGTCAAAGCGGGGTTGCTCAAGGACGTGGCCGATTTCTACTATCTGCGGCGAGAGGACATCCTGTCCCTGGAGGGCTTCGCCGACAAGAGCACCGACAATCTGCTAGCGGCCATCGAGGCCTCCAAAGACCGGCCCCTGTGGAGATTGATCACCGCCCTGGGCATCCGCTTCGTGGGGAGCGTCGTGGCCCAACTGTTGACCGAGCATTATTCGTCCATTGACGAGCTGATGGCTGCCACGCAGGAGGAATTGCAGACCATCCCAGGCCTGGGACCTAACACGGCGGGTAGCATCGCGGAGTGGTTCGGGCGGGAGCGGCATCGGGAACTGATCGAGAAGCTGCGGCGGGCTGGGGTGAGGACAAGAGAGGAGAGGAGAGAGGAGAGAGAGGAGAGGCCTCTTGAAGGCAAGGTCTTCGTCATCACCGGCACCCTGCCCTCCATGAGCCGCGACGAGGCCCAGGCACTGATCGAGCGCCACGGCGGCAAGGTTACAGGATCCGTCTCCAGCAACACCGATTATCTGCTGGTGGGAGAGGCCCCTGGCGGCACCAAGTACAACAAGGCCCGCGAGCTCGGCGTGCCCATGATTGGGGAGGGGGAGCTGTTGGGGATGATCGAGAGAGCGCGGGGCTAAAGCCCCCGCGCTGAAAGAACGAAGCCCTGTGGGCTAAATCTCAGCTTGGAGCGGAGTCCCGAACTTGTTCGGATTGGTTGCGCCACCCCCAACGAGTTGGGGACTCCAACACTTTAGTTCAAACTCCAAACTTCAAAGCTATGGCACGAGTCGTCTTAAAACGAGGCCGTGAGAAGCCAGTACTCAACCGACATCCCTGGATCTTCTCCGGAGCCGTCCAGCGCGTCGAGGGAGAGGTCGCCGACGGTGAGGTGGTGGAGGTCGCTGATTACCAGGGGCGCTTCCTGGCGCGGGGCTACCTGAACCGCCGCTCTCAGATC
>VGOG01000014.1 GCA_016875995.1 Chloroflexota bacterium | reverse complement strand
TGGGAGAAGTGGGCCAGGAAGTCAATGATGGTGAAACCCACTATCTCTTTGCTCTCAGGATCGAAGCGCAGGATGAGATCATCATTGACTTCAGCGTAGTCTGTGTATTCTGGATGCCCCAGTGAGACGTACAAAACGTCAGCGACTTCATCGTAAAGGAATTTCAGTTCTCGGTTCATCCAGCCAACTCCCAGTGACCTTCAGTGATATGCTGCCAGCGCTCGTCGGTTAGAACGATCTCGTTGCCCCAGCGGTCTCTGCTCACCCACATGAGTTTACAGTTCCTTGTCGGTAGCGTAGTTGAGAGCTGCCCATATGTCCTCTTCGGTCACTTCATACTCTCGCATGATCTCCTCGATTGTCATGCCGCCAGCAAGCCCGCCGACTATGCGTGTGATAGTTACGACTCCTATCCAATTCGTAACTTGCCTCAAATCACGGAGAGGTTAGAGCGATTACTCCCCGCCTTTCCCCATTGGCGGGACAATGCCGAGCTGTTGCAAATCATGGCCGCGTATTGCTTTTCGCCCTCGAGGCCAGGTGCCTGGCCGAGGGGAGCACTGCGGTTGACGTAGTTGGGGGCGATTAGCTCGTCTGCCACAGCCAGGTTACCCTTGTTGTAGCACTCCTCCACCCAACGGCGAATAATAGCCTTGTTTTCTTCTGTTGACATGCAGATCACCTCCTAAATTTATTCTAACATCACTCTGACCACTTGTCAAGCACCAACTGGACTTTCCTGAAATTACACGGTTACAACAACGCTTCGAGCAGTGCCTTCGCCTCTTTCAGGTCCGGCGTGTCAAACCCCTCGGTGAACCAATCGTAAATCTCTGCCAGCATCTGCCGAGGTTCTTCTCGCTTGCCCTGCTTCTGCCATAGACGGCTCAGGCTCATCGCCGCCCGCAGTTCCCACGGCTTTGCCTGCTGCCTGCGGGCAACCTCGATGGCCTTGTGAAAGCTGACCTCAGCTTCGGTATCGTCGCCCTGCATGAGTAACAACTCCCCCTGGAGCCGATGCAGCTCCGCCAGATAGTAGCGCTCGCCAATCTGCGCCGACAGGGAGAAGGCCTCGACCAGCGTATCAAGCCCCTGCTCAGGCTGGCCGGCCTTGGCGTACCCCTCGGCCAAGGCGGCGAGAAAGGACGTGCGGTGCCGAACCGTCCCCACGGCCTGCATGGTATCCAGGCCCTGGCGCAACTGCGCAATCCCCTCGTCAACCTGCCCAACCAGAATCTGCTGCCAGCCACGGTAACACGTACCCTCTGCCTGCCAAATGGCGAGCCCTGCCTCGGGCGAGACTCGCATCACCGCCTCTACGTGCTCCTGGGCTGCCCGGCCCTCGCGGCGGAACAGGTGGAAGGCAGCGCCAGCGATGCTCGAGGCATGTGCCAGAGTATCGGCATGATCCAGCTCTTGAGCCAGGTCAGTCGCCGCCTTGCTTCGCTCCGCAGCCTGATCCGGATAGCCGAGAAACCACAACGCCCAGGACTGGTAGGTCAGAGCGGTCACCAGGTTTTGCCAATCAATGAACCACAGAGAGCGTTGCGGGTGGTGGTCGCAGAAGTCAATCATGCACTCCAGGTGATCTCGGGCCAAAGCGAACTCTCCCAGGTAGGGCAGGACCCAGCCCAAAGAGAGGTGGGCCGTGGCGATGAACAGGGGATCTTCGACACGGGGAGCCAAAGCCAGTATTTGCTTTCCCACCTCGATTGCCTTCTCGTACTCCGCTCGGGACAAATGAAAGAACTGCAACATCCACAGTACGCCATTGAGTAGCAGCAAGGGCACCTCGTCCATCTGCTCACATAGCTCCTGAAGCCGAGCATGGACGCGCAGCACTTCGGGATCAGTGGAAGCTCTGACGGACTTCAGTGTATTAGCCAGGGCATTCTGCAACCTGAGCTCTTGCTCAGCACGCTCCGGGGAGTCGGGCAGCGTCTCCAGCAGCGCCACTCCCTGATTGAAATGCGCCACCGCCTCTTCGCCAGCGGACAGCAGGTGAGCTCTGATCCCCGCGTGGAGCCGGTACTCCGCCGCCTTATCGAGGATTCCCGCCGCCTGGAAGTGCCGCGCCAACCCCACTGCCCCCTCCGCAACGGGAGGAAACTGGGCGCCCAGCTCCAGTGCCTCACCTGCGGCAACCCGTTTCCGGTACAGCACCTCTAGCTGGTTCCCCATGGCCTCGTGCAGATGGGCCCTCTCCACGGGGTCCAGGTGGCTGTACAGGTACTTCTGGAACAGAAAGTGCCGAAACCGATAGCGCGACAGGTGCTGCGAGCCCACGCGTTGCAGGCTTTGGGCAGTCACCAGGCGATGCTGCCTGGTCAGTTCGCCACTGAGGTGATGGATGATCTCCCGCTCATCGGCCGCCTGCACCTGGGCCACTACCTCGGCAGTGAACACCTCGCCCTCCACGCTGGCTGCCTGCAGCATGTCCTGCAATGGCTCCGGCAGCCGGCCCATGCGCTCCGCGATCACTGCCTCCACCCGTGCCGGCAGTGTCTCCCAGTCCAACGCCGGACCCTCAACCCATCGCCCCTCTGGGTCGTGCACCAAATCCCCTCGCTCCTCCATGCCTCGCAGCAGCTCGACGGTGAAGAGGGGATGGCCGTGGGTTTGCTGGTAGAGCATCTCCCGGAATGGAAGCCCCAGCCGGTTGGGCTCAGTGTCCAAGAAAGCCTCTACAAGTTTTCGGCCTTCAGCCTGATCCAGGTTCACCGCGATGTCGCCGAGGGCGCGCCGGAATTCGTTGACCACGGGCTCGAGGGGATGCCGTTTTCCATCTCTGCCTGACGCGACCTCTTCGGGGCGGTAAGCGCCGACGATCAAAATGCGGTTGCCCGCTAACTGCCGGCCCAGATGGAAGAGCAAGCTGATCGAACCGAGGTCCGCCCATTGCAAGTCGTCTACAATCAACACCAGTGGTGCCTGGCACGCCAGGGTTCGCAGCACCTGGCTGTACTGCTCGAAAAGGTCAGCCTGTGGCGGGCCAGGAGCGCTGGGTCCGGTCGGCTTGCGCTCCACAAGCTCATACAAACGGGTCAGCCAGGCCGCCCCGCCGGGCGCACAAGCCACGGCACGCTCCACCAGGGCTGTGCCGGGGACGAAGGTATCAATCAGGTCCGGCCCGGCCTCCACCAGCGCCTGCGCTGCCAGGGGGAACGTATTCCACAAACGGCGGGCATGTTCTCCGCTAATGGACCCTGCAGCCCACCGGGCTTCGACGTCGCCGGTCAGCATCCCCATGATCTCGCGAAAGGGCAGGTAGGGGTCGCCGATCCCTGTGTGAGCATTGCAGTTCCCGCCGGCGACGAGTAAGTTGGGGTGGGCTTCCTTGGCGCGGCGAGTGAATTCCTGGACCAGGGCTGTCTTGCCGCTCCCGGCTTCGCCGGTGACGAATACGGCACGGCCCTGGCCGGCCAGCGCCAGGTCCAGAAACCTGCCCAGTTGCGCCAACTCGCGCTCGCGGGCGACGAAGGGAGGGGAAGGGACAAGGGATAAGGGACCAGGGACAAGGAATAAGGGGCTAGTCACTAATCCCTTGTCCCTAGTCACTAATCCCTTGCCCAGTTTTCCATTCCGGATCTGCTCGTACAGCCTCGTCGTTTCTTCGGCTGGTTCGACGCCCAGTTCCTGGGCCAGGAGCCGGCGACAGCTCTCGTACTGGGCCAGGGCCGCGCTGCGCTGGCCGCTGAGGGCCAGCAGGCGCATCACCTGCTGGTGGCCTTCTTCCTGCCAGGGTTCGAGCTCCACCTGGCGCCAGGCGTGGCGTAGAGCGCTTTCGTAATCGTCGCGCTGCTCGTGACAACGTGCCAGGCGGTGGAGGGCCACCATCATCAGACGACGGAATCGCTCCCGGTTGAGCAGTGCCCATTCCTCAAAGGCGGCACTGTCGGGGATGGAGAAGCCCTCCAGAAAGTCCCCGCGGTACAGTTCGACTGCCTCCTCCAGTTGGCCGATCAACTGTTGCAGGTCCCCCTTGGCTTCCAGGAGATCGGTGAACGTCGTCACGTCAATCCAGGCGTCGCTGGCGCTGTTAAACTGGATCATCTCCCGGGAGATGTGTAGAAAAGGAGGTGCCGCCTGGTGGTCGCCAATCGCCAGGCGAAGGTTGGCCAGGACGCGGCGCAGGTTGCCGTGGGCGGCTCGTTCGGGCCATTCGGGCCACAACAGGCCGGCCAGCTTCTCGCGGCGGTGGGGGTGCTGGGCTTCCACGATCAGGTAGGCCAACAGCGCCCGCGCCTTGTCCGACTTGAAGGCTGTGACCACTTCTCCATCGAGGGTGACATCGAGGGAGCCAAACAGACGGACGGATAGATGGGGCATGCTTCTTCCCCCAGCGCTCTACAACACAACCACTCAACCAATGCCCATATTATACTCCAACAAGGAACAAGATTCAAATTCCACACGCTGTTCTGGGGACGTTTTGCGAACGTTTTGCAGACGTTTGTGTGGTATACTCTGGGAAAAGGGCGCAACGACCAGCAATGATAGAGGACACCCCAAAAGGCACACCAGAGCGACGCGACTATCTCTCGTACCTATTGCGCCTGTGGCGGGTGGGCAAAGAAGAGGCGGTCTGGCGGGCGTCTCTGGAGAGCCCGCACACTGGCGAGCGCATCGGCTTTGCCAACCTGGACGCGCTGTTTGCCTTCCTGCGGCAGCAAACCGATGACGAGGCGAGTGCTGTTGAATGAGAAGACGAGTCTGGCAACGACACGCCAATGAGAGTGAGTCGTTATGGTGATCCACTGAAGTCAGCCGTGCGCTGAGTTAACACACACAAGGAGGTGATATATCGAATTCTGCTGAGTTAATGGGGGATGCTCCGTGAAGGAAGTGTCCCAAAGCCAAATTCCATCAAAAATGAGGAGGGAAAATGCTCAAGAGGACGTTTGTCAATTTGCTCTTAGTGTTCGCAGTACTGCTGACCCTGGGAGTGGGCGCGGTCAGCGCTGCTCCGCCGGCCCAGGAGGGGTTGACCTACACGGTTAAGCTAGGCGACAACCTCTGGGCGCTGGCGGAGAAGTACCTGGGCAACGGCTCAGCCTATCATGCCATCGTCGCTGCCACCAACGCCAAGTATGGGGAAGATCCCAGCTTCGCCAACATTGAGAACCCCAGTCTGATCCATCCTGGGTGGAAGCTCCTCATCCCCGGCGCCGAGGAAGCGGCAGAGGTACCGGTCGCGGCAACCCTACAAGCACAGGCGGACCAGGCAGCAAGGAACAAAGAAGTCATGCACGAGTTCCTCGGGCTATTCCAGACAGGAAAATGGGAGGACTTCGATCAGGTCATTGCCACCGATTGCGTTCTCCATTATCCAGGTGGAGTAGACGTTGTTGGACTCGATGCAATGGTTGCCAACTGGGCGGTTTTCTTTCCCAAGCTCAAAGACCTGAGCGCAACTGTCCACGCCGAGATCAGTGAAGGGGACATTCTCATTGAATTCCTTACCTTCGAAGCCACATATGAGGGGGAGTTCATGGGTAAGCAGGTCTCAGGTGTGCCCATAAAGTACAACCAGGTAGAAATGCTTCGCATCTCAGGTGGCAAAATCGTGGAATGGTGGGTGGAGCAAGACCGGCTGTGGATGGCGGAGCAACTCGGCATGAAGCTGACGTGGTAAAGCCGAAGCAGAAGGTGATCTGGAGCACTTCAAGCAATACGCCCAGCCTGTCTTCGCTGATTCCCCTGCCCTACGTATCACCGACGATGATCTGATCGCCGAAGGGGACAAAGTGATGGTTCTATCCAGAAATGGCCAGACCAGAAGACTCCATGATCAGTACTTGAGAATTGGGAATCTGGAGTGCAGGCGCGAGCTTGCTTCGAGCCTTGCAAGGCGGACTTGCGTCCGCACTCCAGCGAGTTTTCCCAGGTACTGATGTGGCAGGTGAAAGACGAGGGAAAAGCGGGCTGGCGAGCTTTCCTGGAGAATGCTCATACCGGCCAGCGAAAGGGCTTTGCCAGCCTGGATGCGCTGTTTGCCTTCCTGCAGCAGCAAACTAATGACGATGTGAAGGAGGAGACATGAAACACACGAGATGGTTAGCTCAGATGATAGGCTTGATGTTGATCCTATTGTTGCTGGCCGCATGTGCCAGCCCTGCACCGACGGCCACGCCAGTGCCGCCTACCCCCACGCCAATACCACCCACGCCAACTCCTGTGTCTCCTACCCCTACGCCGATACCGCCCACGCCAACGCCTCTGCCGCCGCCACCCACGCCGAAACCGCCTACGCCAACACCGGTGCCGCCCACGCCAACGCCGATACCGCCCACGCCAACACCACTGCCACCGACGCCAACACCGGTGCCGCCAACGCCCACGCCGAAGCCACCTACGCCAACACCAGAGGAGGCGACGCCTGCCCCTGCGCCGGAAGTTTTGGCAAGCACAACTGAGGACGTGATCGGCGTTTGGAGTTGGCAGGCAAAAGTGGCAGGCCTCCCGCATTGGTACCTGGAGCTCAAGGCGGACGGGACCTTCACCATCAGCATGAGCAAGGACAGGGATTGGGGGAAGTTCTGGTTTGAGGGCACACACCTCGTATTCGATTCAGCCCCTGACTCGGTAGACTGTCCTACCGGCCCTGCCAGCTACGAGGTTTACGTAACAAGAGAGGGAAACAAGGCCATCCAGCTCCGGTTTGTCCTGATTGGAGAGGAGCCATGTGCTGCCCGAAAATGGGGCCTACATAATAATACGTTGACCCCAGTTGAACCGTAAGCCGCCATGTCGGCCCCCGTCTCAGAACAAAGTGGCAGGCTGGCCCAATCATGCCTCTATTTGCACAGCGGTCTCCTGGTGGTAGACAACCTGGGCAGGGATGCTTACGTCCCCACCCTGAGGGATGAGATCGCTGCCATCATCCGCTCGTTAGAAAGGATAGCCCTTGGCGCCCTGGCAACCCTTTAGTGCCGAGATCTCGCCGCAGTGGGCGTTGATGTGCCAGATGACAAAGGTCTCTAGCATCTGGCCCAGGTTGAGTTCGCCGATAGGGGTGTCGATCGTGCGTTCCAGATCTTCCGGCGTGAGGGAGGCCAACCAACCCTGGACAGCTTGAGCAACAGCACGAGCATAGTCGTGCAACGCTGGCAGGTCCACGCGGAGGGCCCGCATCTGCGCCAGAGGGTCTTTTTCCTCCTCCGGCGCCGAGGCAACGACCACCTTTTCTTGCCAGCCGGCGCTTTGGCTGAGGGCCGCTTGTCCCATGCCCCAACCATGCACGATCTCGTCCACGCTCGACATCGTGTGCCAGTAGAGGGCACCAATCGGGTTGGCGATGCCGGGGGGCGTCCAATCGGCCTGCTCCTGTGTCAGGTCGCTGGCGACCTGCTCCAGGATGCCGAAGGCATTGCCCAGTGAGTATTGGATCAATTCGACGGTGTTCATTTTTTCCTCCTTTTTTCTTTTGGGTGCGTTTCTTTTCGGTTGTAGGGGCACCCCTCGCGGGTGCCCAGGGCAGGTGCAAGACCTGCCCCTACCATGATGAGCATCTGAGCATATTGTGAGCACGGTGGAGAAAGTTCGCCTTCACTGTTTCATAGGGCACGGTGTCTGCCAACACCCCGATGAGTTGGCGCGCGGTCGAGAATTCTTCCTCGGCTTCTAACTGACGGTTCATGGCGCAGTACAGCCGCCCCAAACTGGCGTGTATGCGCCACAGCAGAAATCGCTCCCCTGTTGCCTGGGCGTTTTCTATCGCCGCTTGCAGCAACGAATGTGCTTGCTCCGTATGGCCCATGGCGCTCAACGCCTCGCCTTTCAGTTTCCACAAGAAAGTGATCACGTACCCAGGCGATATGCCGGGGGCCGAAGTGATCAAGCGCTCGACGATTTCGAGCGCCAGGGCCGGATCGCCCTGGGAAAGCGCCAGTTCCGCTCGCCTGGCCCAACAGTAGCGCTTGTGCATGGTATCCATCGGCGTTTGAGGAGAGATCACGGTTTCCAGACAGGTTTGGGCCTGCGTTAGATCGTTGAGTAAGCAATACACTGCTGCAAGCGCACCGGTCGCTTGATGGATCCAGTGTTGGGATCGCAATTCCTCAGCCAGGGTCAGCACCTGTTCGAGTTGGCGTTGGGCCTCCTCAGGCATGAGCAACTCAAGGTACAATACCCCCAGGGCGGACCGATTGCCCACCATCCACTCGCGATGTCCGATTTCGGAGGCGATGCCAAGCCCGCGGTGGATGACCTCCAGGGCCTGCCCATACTGGCCCTGCACAACGTACCATAGACCCAGAGACCAGACCGCCCAGGCTTCGCCCGCTGGCGAGTCGATCTCCCGCGTGATTCGAATGGCCTCTTCCAGATCGCGCCGGGCATCGCAGGGGGCGAGAACCGGCACCAGTGTCAGCGCACTATACGCCGCGCCGCCACCGTTTCCTCGGCCCGTCAGACTCGAAGCAAGGCGAGGGCGGTCACCCAGCTCCCGGAAAAGCGCGATGGCGCGATCGTAGTACCCAACGGCGGCGGCAACGTCACCGGCCAACAGGTTGGCGATGCCCAGCAGGTCCAGGGTGGTGGCCAGGCCCCGCCGGTCCCCCAACTGTTCAAAGATCTCCAGGGCTTCTCGATGATACTCTCTTGCCGTCAGCAGGTTTTCGCCATTGGCGTACCAATTGCCCATCCAGTTCAGGCTGCCCGCCAGAACCGCCGGATCATCCATCCGACGGGCCAGTTCCAATGCCTGCTGAAAACAATCACCGGTCTGATTATAGTCCCGAGAGGCCCACAGCTTTCCCAGGTCGAGCAGGGCGCGCCATTCCACCTGGCGTTCGCCAGCCGCGCGGGCAACCTGCAGGGCTGTTTCGTGGTCGGCGCGGGCCAACTCAAACTCCCCCAGCGTTTCGTAGGCCAGTCCGCGCCCACCGTGCACCTTTGCAACCGAGGCCGCATCCGTGGAGGCCCTCTCAGCGATCTCAATCGCCCGTGTGTAATGCGCGATGGCTTCGTCGTTGGCATAGATGCGGGCAGCGTTCTCCGCGGCCAGGGTGAAATACTGGAAGGCGCGGCTGTCATCGCCGGCTCTGTGGAAGTGGTGGGCCAGTTGAACTGCGATCTCGTCCAGTTGTCCTTCGTAAAGGCTCTCCAGAGCGGCCGCGACTTCCCCGTGCAACAGCCGCCGTTCCCCCCGGCTGAGGTGCTGGTAAAGATGATCCTGAACCAGGATGTGGTCGAACCTGTAGCGGACCATCCGTCGTGGGCCTGCTTGCACCTCTCCCTGTTCCCTCACCAACCTGTGCCGACCATCCAATTCCTGTGAAAGTTGGTGCAGCAACGGTCTTTCCGCCATCTTCTGCACGACAGCCACCACCCGGGCCGTGAACACCTCCCCCTCGACGCTGGCCACGTTGGCGATTTGCTTCAATTCTGGGTCAAGCCGGCTGACACGCTGTTCGATCACCGCCTCCACTCGCGCGGGCAGCTTCTCCCAGTCCAGTGTCGGCCCCTCAATCCACGCGCCGTCTGCGTCAACATCCCGGACAAGATCGCCCCGCTCCTGCATCACCCGCAGCAGTTCGACGGTGAACAGAGGATGACCCTCGGTGCGGTGGAACAATGCAGCCCGGAATCCTTCCCCCAACCGATTGAGCTCGGTGTCCAGGAAGGCGTCCACAAATCTACGGCCTTCTGTCTGGTCCGTCCGATCCAGGTCCACCCACACATCGCCAAAGGTGCGCTTGAACTCGTGCAAGACCTGCTCCAGCGGGTGACGCTGGCCAGCGCGGCCCAGGGCCACCTCCTCCAGGCGATAAGCGCAGACAATCAAGATTCTGCTGCCTGTGCCTGCAAGCCGCCGCCCCAGGTGGAACAACAAGCCAATGGAGGCCCTGTCGGCCCATTGCACATCGTCCAGGACCAGGACCAAGGGATGCTGGTCCGCCAGGGTGCGTAGCACGTTGGTGTATTGCTCGAACAGGAAGCTCTGTTCCAGGTCAACTGGACCAATCCGTGCCCGCCCGGTGAGCGCCTGCAGTCGTTCCAACCAGTCGGCACGGTCTGGCAGAGCGGCGGCGCGGGAAAGCAGCGCCTCACCCGCCAGGACGGTGCCGATCAACGAAGCGCCGTGTGCCAGCAATGCTTGTATCGCCAGGGGCAGCACGTCCCACAGGCGCCGGGCGTGGTCGCGGCTGATCGAGCCTGCTGCCCAGCGGACTTCCACGTCACCGGTGAGCATCGCCATCACGTCACGAAAGGGCAGATAAGGATCTCCGATCCCGGAGTAGGCGCTGCAATCGCCCCTGGCGACCAGCAGATCGGGATGTGCGTCCAGCGCGCGCCGGACGAACTCGCTTAGCAGAGCTGTCTTTCCCCGGCCTGCCCCCCCGGTGATAAAGACGACGCGGCCGTGACCCTTCAGCGCCTGTTCTAAAAAGGTGCACAGCCTCGCCAGCTCCCGCTCTCGAGCGACAAATGGAGCAGGGGTGGTGGGGGGCGGGGGTGCAGAGGTGAGAAAAGCAGGAGGGGCTGCGACGAATTCTCCTCTGCCCCTTCGCTCCTCTGCACCTCTGCTCAACTCTCCATCGCGAATCTGCTCGTACAGCTTCGTCGTTTCTTCGGCTGGCTCGACACCCAGCTCCTCCGCCAGCGCCCGGCGGCAGGCCTCATACTGGGCCAGCGCTGCCCCTCGTTGGCCATTGAGGGCCAGCAGACGCATCACTTGCTGATGGCCTTCTTCCTGCCAGGGTTCCAGCTCCACCTGTCGCCAGGCGTGACGCAGAGCACTTTCGTAGTCGCCGCGCTGCTCGTGACAACGCCCCAGGCGGTGGAGGGCCACCATCACCAGACGACGGAACCGCTCCCGGCTGAGCAGTGCCCATTCCTCAAAGGCGGCACTGTCGGGGATGGAGAACCCCTCCAGGAAGTCCCCTTGGTACAGGCTGACCGCCTCCTCCAGTTGGCCGATCAACTGTTGGAGGTTCCCCTTGGCTTCCAGGAGCTCGGTGAACGCCGTCACGTCAACCCAGGCGTCGCTGGCGCTGTTGAACTGGATCGTCTCGCGGGAGATGTGTAGAAAGAGGGGTGTTGCCTGGTGGTCGCCAATCGCCAGGCGGAGATTGGCCAGGACGCGGCGCAGATTGCCGCGCGCGGCACGTTCGGGCCATTCGGGCCACAACAGGCCGGCCAGCTTCTCGCGGCGGTGCGGGCGTTCCGCTTCCACGACCAAGTAGGCCAGCAGTGCCCGCGCCTTGTCCGACTTGAAGGCCGTGACCACTTCTCCATCGAGGGTGACCTCGAGGGGGCCAAACAAACGAACGGATAGATGGGGCATGCTTCTTCCCCCTGGCTATCTAACAATACAACCGTCAACCGACGCCCATATTATACACCAGCACAGGGCAGGATTCAAATCAAGACCTGACAGGTTTTCGAGAACCTGTCAGGTCTGTTGGAGACGTTTTGCGAACGTTTTGGAGACGTTCGTGTGGTATACTTCAGGCAAAGGGCACAATGACCAGTGATGATACATGACACCCCAAAAGGCACACCAGAGCGACGCGACTATCTTTCATACCTATTGCGCCTGTGGCGGGTGGGCAAAGAAGAAGCGGTCTGGCGGGCTTCCATCGAGAGCCCGCACACCGGCCAGCGCATCGGCTTTGCCAGCCTGGAGGATCTGTTCACCTTTCTGGAGAAAAAGGTCTGTCAGGTCGTTCAGGGCCAGACAACGCCCGGCGCGGGCGGGAAAGGAGGCAACATCGACGAGTGATACCCTTATTGGATGTGGATAAACCAGGTATCTCATACAAGGAGAGGGAAAAATGATCGACATTCAGGCTGAAAAGCTCGAGATTGCGCGAATGATCAAGCGCGTAGAGGCCGCCGAGAACCGGCACGACGTGGACGCAATGTTGGAGGACATGATAGATGATCCACTGCTTCACCTGTGTGGTGTCCCTCCGGTAAAGGGGCAAGAGGCTGTGAGGCAACTCTATCACGCATTCTTTGAGACCTTTGTCTCCACCCACATCACGTCCCAGCAAATCCACATCTCCGCCTCCGGTGACATGGCGTGGGACTATGGGGTCTATGTTAATGAGTATGAAGGCCCTGACGGTCGTATCAAGGAGGAGGGGAAATACCTCGGCGTCTACCGCAAAGTCGCTGGGAAGTGGAAGGGGGCTGCCTTCTGCATCACCGCGAACGGTTGAGCAATCTCAGCCGCGCACGATGAGGCATCTCTTCTGCTGCTCAGCGAAGAGACGGTGGATCACGCCAGGAATGTGCTAGAACCTGAGGCGTACAGGACCCTCCTGGCTGCTCTGAGCAAGGAGGGGATAGAGCACCCTGCCCTAACCGACGGCTCACCATCGTACAGAAGTCCCTTGTTCTTCACATCTCCTACCACATGATGGAGGGTACTGACATGAAACTGCGAAGCTCTGCCCGCTGGCTCCTGTTGGGCCTAGCGTCTATCCTGATTGTGAATCTGGTAGGTTGCGGAATACCGGAACCAACAGCAACGCCAGCACCTCTACCGCTCCCCGCGCCGGATCCATTAGAAAGCGCAGGGGATGAGCTCTATTCGATATACCGCAAGGGTCTGATTACTCGGCACATTACCATCAACGGCAGGCTGCTACAAACCACCGCCTTGACAAACGTGGGCTCAGAAACGTACGACGGAAGAGCGAGTGTTCGCCTGATCCTGAGCGATGGGTCCACGATAACCTTTCCAGTAGAGAATGCTCGCTATTCGGAAGAGTATATCCCTGGAGGATTCCCCAACAGCCAGTCTTATCTGTGGATTCCCGTAGTGGCTCCCATCAAGAACCCTGGGCTCAGCAATGATGGGTACTACTTTGTGTCGGGAGGCGGTGACAATCCCGGCTACTACGGCGGCATGGCAATCGCCACGTTCTCGCTGGAGGCAATCCATGGTGTCAGTCCATACTCCCTTGACTATGCGCGCAGGATGGTCCGGTTCTTCCTTGCTTCAGAAATGTGGCCAGGAAATGGCTACATCATTCGCCAAGCCAGGTTCTTCAATTCCGGTGAAAATAGGAACAGTGAGCCAATCATCCGCGGTGCCAGTGCCGAAGAACTGCTAGGGATCATGCTGGGCCTGATGTTCTACTTGGAGGCCGAAGATACAGTCGGAGATCCAGGCCATCCGACGTGCCTTGAGGCCAGGGCTTTGCGAGACCGGATACTCGGTCGAGTTCCCCTTTTCCCCGACGTATGCGTCTTCGGATACCCAGCAAATCCGAAGAACTATGAACACCCGTTCATGGTGTCAGCAGGAAACTCGAGCTACGACGTGAGCCACTTTTCCTTTCCGCTCTACGCGTCTCGAGGCGAGATACTCGACTTCGATGAGGACGGCTGTGGCCCCAAGAACGACTTCTTCAGCCTCCTCACTGGCACAGCGGGCAGATCTGCCAGCTTTGTCGAGGTCTTCGGAGATGTGCCCTTTGACTCCTATCTCATGTACCTGATCAGCATGATTCTGATTTTGGAAAGCGACATCCCTGACACCAACAAACAGGAGTACGCCGAAATTTTCATGGATGACTTCATCAAGGCAGCGAACACGGGAGGACCTGACGTTGACAATCTTCAGGGCAACGCCTTCTGGTCAGTGATGGCTCTCCTGGTGAACAAGTATCTCAACCCGGCCAGAGATCCTCTGCTCGAGAGCCAGAAACTGCGTGACATCTGGGATGACGAGTGGCCTACCTGGTTGAGAGTCAAAGAGGCACACGGCGTCATCAGCAATCCAAGGTCAGGAAGTGCCGAGGATAGCGACTCATCGACTCTGTGGCAACACAATCTGCCTCTGATGGACGTGTCCGCCGGTCGCGCCGGGTGGAAGGATCATCATCCCTCCAGGCGAATCGGAAAGTGGTTCGTGTGGAAAGATCCGTACCCGTACTACTGGGCAGGCGGCGAATGGCATTGGCTACGTGAGTTCCCTGGCACCTACGAATACGGCAATTCGCCATGGGCTGGCCTGGGTGGCTCATGGGATGTGGCAACGTACAAAGGACAGGCCGGGAAGAAATACACAGCAGCTGGTTATGTGGATCACGAACTTGTTGTGAGAGGGCACGACGACAACCAGGTTGAGGGTGCCGGTCTCGGGCTGCTATTCCCTCGGATGCTGTTAACACATATCGACCCGGAGAGATTTCCCCCACCCCAGTTGCCAGATAGAGAGGAATTCTACGATGTACTCCCCTGGCCAGGCATCGAGCCCAATTCTCCGCAGTTCCTGTACCACACTCATAGATACTACAGCAAGGACAATACGATCGGGATCGGCACATTTGAGATTGAGGGTGACCAGGATCAGGCACTGCGAATTGTCACCCTGGGCGACGACATGAATCCCAGCAACAACTTCGTTGTGGCCTACGCCACTGACGAAGAGAGATTGAAGTTGATACCAGGCTTCGTATCCGACGGGCATAGTTATGGAGGCGGGGAAGCGATTCCGGCAGGCGTTTACGTGTCGGAGACGAATAGTGACACACGAGGAAGATTCGACAAGATGGAGATAGCTCGAACGAAAGATGACCAGGGCAACGAGTACATCGTTGTGGCAGAACGGGCAGAAGATGCTGATATTGGGCTCGATCTCTGTAGAGATCATTGGCTTAGGTTGTCTCTGTGGAGAATAGACGGATACGCTGAGGGGCACGCCGGCAGGCTCACTCGATTGGACAAGTGGGTTGCTGAAAGCAGAGACTGTGATGCTGTGGAGGAGCTTGACCTGACCATTGTGAACCAGAAGTACGCGGCCGTGATATTTCGAGGCCACCATGAGAAGAACAGGCTGGCCATCTTTGAGCTTGATTTCTCTGCTCCCAAGATCAGACTACTCTGCAACGAGATCGTCAGTGAGGAGCTGTACGATCACAGCATCGGCATAACGACAGCCTACGAGGATATCCTGGTTTACGTTGCGCAGTACTCCACAGGCTGGCGCCTTGCCAGTGAGAGCTGGACGGGGAGCGCACGCCAATTCCATTCGGTAACGTCCATTCGCGCTGACGAGAAGCTCTTGGACATGACTGCCGTGAAGAGGTTGGACTATTCGCAACCGGATTACATAGGCGGCTACTATGTCGTGGCCGTAACAAAGGAAGGTCGGCATTTGAGGATCTACTCCTGGGAGGTTACTCCCGACGGAATGCTGACACTCAGAGGCCAGATCGACACGGTTGACGGCGAGGATTATCTTGTCGGCAGGGAGGCCGATTGGGAGAGAGCATCTATCTCCAGTCTTTACTGGAAGAACCGCCCCGGGTTTGTCATTGTGGGCAAAGGGGTGGCCCGCGAAGTCAGGGATGTCGACGGGGACTGGCAGCAGAGTGCCAAGGGACTAAAAGTATTGTACGGTTACATAATGGACGATGGTCACCCAACCATAGAAAGCAGCAACGTGACTGGCTCAGGAGATCCTTCTGCGATGAGAATGCTAGACGTGTCCGGGGGTATCGCTTACGACAGTGGCCTGGGGGTCGTCACCGCACACAAGACAAAAGACGATTACCTGATGCTGGTGTACTGGCACTGCCGGGATGATTTTGAGAGATATCGGTGGAGGCAGTAAGGCGATTCAGGGTCGCATGTCAGAGATCGAATGGGGGAAACCACGATGAAACGGGTACGCCTGTTAGTTCTCATACTGCTACTTGCTGCGGTTGGTTGTATGCCGGTCAGCAACACTGCTCGGGTCCTGAAGGCTGCTCTGACAAACCGCGTCGAGGTCTTGAGCTTCAATATCTTCCATGATGCGTCCAGCGACGCTAGGGACTTGCCCGGTTGGTCTGGCAGGAAAGACCTGGTTATTCGTACAATAGGCTTGAATGATCCTGATGTGGTGGGATTGCAGGAGGCGTACATATGGCAGGTCGAGGAACTCGTTGCGGCCCTTCCTCGATATGACTACTTTGGAGCTGGACGTAACGACGGAGGCCGGAGCGGCGAGTCTGTGGCAATTCTGTATCGAAAGGATAGGTTCGAGCTTAACGAATCGGGGCATTTCTGGTTTTCAGAAACTCCAGACAATGCTTCGAAGGGAGGAGACAGTTGGGGGAACATCGACCCACCTCGCATGACAACCTGGGTGAGACTCTTGGAGAAGTCAACGGGAAAAGGGTTTTATGTGTATAACCTGCACCTCAATCACAATGGGGGTGCAGACGATCCGGACTTGGCGCGATGGCGCAGTGTCCTACTCCTCACCGAGAGAATCAACGAACGAAGCCACGATGATTATTTCATCATCACAGGTGACTTCAACACAACCGAAGACAGCGCACCGATTCGGTATCTGAAAGAAGGGGTGTGTCATCCCCCAAATAGCGCCGTCTGTGTCTATACCAGCTCTCCGGTGCCCGTGATCGATGCCTTTCGAGAACTCCATCCCGACTCACAGAGCGGAACGCGGTGTAGCAACAAGAACGAGGATACGGGAAAGCGGATTGACTACATCTTCGTCTGGAGGGGACCGCAAGACACGCAGCCAGGCAGCGGCTTGTGTGCCAGCGATGCTGGCTGTCAGGGCCCCGACCTAATGGAGGCCGAGATCGTTGGCAGGACTCGTGATCAGAGTTCTTCGAGCAGCGCCTTCGCCTCTTTCAGGTCTGGAGTGTCAAACCCCTCGGTGAACCAGCCGTAAATCTCGGCCAGGATTTGTCGGGCTTCCTCTCGCTTGCCCTGTCCCTGCCACAGACGGCTCAAGCTCATCGCCGCCCGCAGCTCCAATGATTTCGCCTGCAGCCGGCGGGCTATCTCGATGGCCTGGCGAAAGCACGCCTCAGCCTCATGCTCAGCCTGGGGTAGTAGCAACTCCCCCTTGAGACGATGTAGCTCTGGCTCCCACAAGCGCTCCCCGTGCCTCTCGACCGCTTCCAGCCCCTCGGCCACGGCGGAGAGCCCCTCTTTAGTTTGCCCCAGTCTCCAATGCATCTCAGCCACAGGCGCAAGGAACCCTGGGCGCCCCAGCTCTGCCCCCGTGGCCCGCCAGGCGGCCAGGCCCTGACGCATCTGCTCGATCCCCGCCTCTCCCTGGGCCAGCGCCCAGCCCTGCATCATCCTTCCCACTGCCAGCCACTGCGGAAACCCATGCTTGGTACAGAGGGCCATCGCTGCCTCTGCCCGTTCTTTTGTCGCTTGCCCCTCTCGACGGTACTGATGGAGCATGGCTGCAAAGCACAGGGCCCAGGCCAGGTTGAAGGGATGGGCCAGCTCCTCGGCCAGGGCCAGGGCCTGGTGGCTCTTCTCTAGCGCCTGATCCGGATACCCCAGACTCCACAGCACCAGGGCGGCAAAGGAATAACACGCCCCCCCAGGGTCGTGCCCGAAGAGAACCAGGTAAGAGTTCTGCTGCTGGGAATCGTAGAAAGACATGGCCTGCTCGAAGTGGGCCCGGGCTGAGGTCAATTCCCCGAACCAATATGAGGTCACCCCCAGTGAAAAGTGAGCCTGCAGGAGGAACGTAAGGTCTCCTACTTGCTGGGCCAGACGCATGAGCTGTTCCCCAATCTCATGGGCTGCCTGCAACTCTGCCCGAACATCGTAGAACCTCCAGAGTCCAAACAGCACGGGGAAGAGTTGGGGCGTTTCCTCCACTCGCCGGCATAGCTCCCGCGCCCGCGTGTAAGCTCCCGCCACCTCTGGCGCCGCCAGGCCCTTGGTCAGCGCCAACTGAGTGCCCAGGGCGATTTGCAGTTGGAGTTCTTGCCCTCTGCGCTCGGGTGTCTCCGGCAGAGCCTGGAGCAATTCCAGTCCCTTGGTGAGGAGGGCAATGGCCTCGTCGTAGGCGGATAGCCGCAGGGCCCTCTCCCCTGCCAGGCGTAGATAGTGGACCGCCTTCTCCGTCATCGCCGCCTCCTGGAAGTGCCGCGCCAACTGCAGGGCGATTTCTTCCGCCTGATCCCCGTACAGCTCCTCCAGCACCACCCCAACGTCCTCGTGGAGCAACTCCCGTTCCGTCTGGCCCAGGTTGTTGTACAGGTATCTCTGAAACAGGCTGTGCTGAAAGCGATAGAGGGACAGCCGCTGGCTCCCCACGTGTTCAACGCCCACTTCCTTCACCAGACGGTGCTGCCGGTCCAGCTCCCGGGTCAGCCGGCGCACCAGGTGGCGTTCGTCCACCTCCTGCACGTGGGCTACAACCTGAGCCGTGAAGTCCTCCCCCTCCACGCTGGCCACCGTCAGTGCCTCCCGCAACTCCTCCTCCAGCCGACCGATGCGCTGCTCGATCACCCCTTCCACCCGCGCGGGCAGGGTGCCCCAGTCCAGGGCGGGCTCTTCGACCCACTGACCCTCCTCATCCAGGGTCAGGTCGCCCCGCTCCCGCATGTCCCGCAGCAACTCGATGGTAAACAGAGGGTGTCCCCCGGTATGGCCGAACAACGCTCGCTTGAAGTCATCGCCCAACCGATTGGGCTCGGTATCCAGGTAAGCATCCACGAACTGCCGGCCCTCGGCCTCTCCGGCCTGGCTCAGGTCCATGAAGACGTCGCCGTAGTATCGCTTTACCTCGTGGAGCACAGGTTCCAGGGGGTGGCGTTCCCCAGCGCGTCCCAGGGCCACCTCGTCTGGCCGATAAGTGCCCACGAGCAGGATGCGGCTGTCTCCGATGCGCCGGCTGAGGTGGAACAGCAGGCTGATGGAAGACGTGTCGCCCCACTGCAGGTCATCCAGCACCAGCATCAACGGCTGCTTCGCCGCCATTGCCCGCAGGACGTTGGTGTACTGCTCGAAGATGTGGCTTTGCTCCAGAACCCTATCCTGAGTTTGTCGAAGAGTTTTCCGCTCCGTCAGCTTCTCCACCCTGTCTAGCATGCCGGTCTGGTCGGCCACGAATTTCGCTACCTTCGTCGCCACCTTGATTCCCGGCACGAAAATGTCAATCAGGTCGGGACCGAACTCCAACAGTGCATTCCACGACCAGCGGAGCAAACCTCGCAGCCGGTTGGCGTTCTCCTGAGTGATAGTGCCCTGGGCCAGCTTGGCTTCGACATCGCCGGCTAGCAAGCCCAGTACCTCGCGGAAGGGCAGGTACGGGTCGCCCACGCCTGTCCGGGCGTTGCAGTTGCCGATGGCGACGATGAGGTCGGGATGGGCATTCTCGGCGCGGTGGGCGAACTCAGTGACCAGGGCGGTCTTGCCGCTGCCGGCCTCGCCGGTCACGAAGCACACCTGGCCCTGGCCGGCGATGGTTTTGTCGAGAGAATGGTTCAGTTGGGCGAGTTCGCGCTCGCGGGCGACGAAAACGCTTCTTTCTGTCGTTTTCACAGCTTGTAAACTCCTTGGTATGAAGAGGGAAGAAGCCTGGCATGGCCACAGGCAGGATCGGTGCGCCTGCTCTGCAAGCGAGAAGAGCCACACCGGTCTTTGCCAGCGCCATTTCACTGCTGCGTTGACACCGACCCTCCGGGAAGATACCTACCACTTTGCCTTGTTTCAGAATCTCCAACGACCAGTCAAGACTCCACTGATCTGCCTCTCCTCTCTTGATAGGAAAGGCCCCGCACATGCGCAGAAACCAACCCACGGGCGGAAGCCGATAGGCGCTGGCGCGGGTCAGGAACATGATCTTCCTGGGGAAAAAAGCGGCCAGGAGGAAAGCGTCGAAGGAATGAAGGTGATTGGTGGCCAAGATCAGGGGGCCTGTTAGAGGTACTTTGTCGAGCCCCACCACGTTGACTTTGCAGGCGGTTCGCAGAAAGGTGTTCACCACCCATCGCGCTACGTCAACCACCCACGTGTCCTCGGTGGGCCATTCATACCGATCCCGCCAGTCACTTTCGACCAAAGCTTTGCTATTCACCCCACCCCTCAGGAGCCAGGGTGTTGTAGCCCTCGATAAGCTCTTTTTCTCCCTTCAGTTGGTGATAATCTGGCTTGTAGATGGAAAACCTGCAGAGGTCAATAGGGGTGACTTCGGAGGCATTGAGGTGGGATATCGCTCCGCTGGCCTCCAGGGCGGCGGCCACCAGTTCGGAGCAGAAAAGCTGGGAGAAGTCTTCGATGTTGTACGTCATTCGTCCCAGCAAGGGATGTTCCTCGTGGGTATCGAGAGCAGATTTGATGGCCTGGGCCACATCGTATGGTTTGCCTTCCTGCTCCAGCAGAAAAGTCTGGAATTTCTCCAGGTCCATTTTTCTTCGGACAGAATCGCTGAGGGGAAGCCACCATACGTTGCCCTCATAGGATTCGAGGCGATCGTCCAGGCGGCTGATTACTACTCCCAGGAATCCATTGAGCAATGTGGATTCCATGATCTGATGTTGGCGCTCACCCTCTATCAATAGTCTGGACTGAAAGATGACGCCTACGTGAGAAACGTTAGAGCAGGTTGCCCACTTAATGATCTCAGGGACATGGGCCTTGCCGGAAAAGGCGATCACATCGCCCGGCTGCATTTGAGGGCGTACATCAGCGTAATCTGCTCGTTTCCAAGGCATGTGTGCCCTCTCTTTCTGTTAAGGGCGTCAGCAACAGCTTGAGCTGCCGCGCGGTATCCACGGCCTGGCCCTGCCAGTGGTTGTTGGCGAAGGCGAAGGTCATCTGCGCCTGCTCGTCCAGGCTCTTGATCTTGGGCACCCACTCGGAGAGCTCCTCGGTGGTGTAGCTGTAGTCGTAGCGCTCCCAGGCCTGCTCGTGCTGCCACCACTTGGCAGCATTGCGGCCATGAAAACGCACGTAGGCCACCGGGCCGGTGACCTCAGCGATGGGCGGGATCAGCCCCTTGAGGCGCGGCTGATCCACGCAACAGAAACCCAAACCCAGCTCGCGCAGCAGGTCAAAGATCTGTGGCGAGATCCATTCCCTGTTGCGGAACTCCACCACCACGGGCAGCTCGCCCATCCGCTCGCGGAAAACGCGCAGATACTCCCGGCTCTTCTCGTTGTTGTGGAAAGAGTAGGGGAATTGAGCCAGGACGCAGCCGAATTTATCGGCTTCTAACAGAGGTCTTAACGCCGCACAGAACCTGGCGAAGACCTCTGTGTTATCCTCTCGCTCGTGGGTCATTTGCTGGGTTGCCTTGACGGTGAAAATAAAGCCCCCAGGCGTCTCCTTTTCCATCTGCTCCAGCGTCCGGGGGCTGGGGACCCGATAGTAGGTGAAGTTGATCTCGCTGGTTTGGAACTCCTGAGCATAGAACGAGAGCCATTCCTGCCTGGGTAGATCCGATGGGTAGTAAGGGCCTACCCAGTCATCGTAACTGTAGCCACTTGTGCCAATGTAGATCATTTCTCCTCACTTCTTGTAACGATAAATGATGCGACCGCGGGTCAGATCGTAGGGCGATAGCTCTACCAGCACCTTATCGCCCAGCAGGATGCGGATATAATACATCCTCATCTTGCCCGAGATGTGGGCCAGAACCTCGTGTCCAGTCTCCAACTCGACCCGAAACATGGCGTTGGGCAGGGCTTCTACCACCGTACCCTTGACCTCAACTGTATCCTTCTTGGCTTTTTGCGGCTTTCTGCTCTTCTTGGCCATGCTTTCTCTCCTCCTTTGTTGTGCTGATGAGCACCTCGCGAGAGCGCCCATCGTCTTCCAGGGGGCCTATGATGCCCCGCTCCTGCAGTTGATCTATGATGCGAGATGCCCGTGGATAGCCAACGCGCAACTTCCGCTGTAAAAAGGAGGCCGAGGCACGATTATACTTTTTTACTAACTCGATGGCCTCTTTCAGGAGATCATCTTCCTCCTCCGCCTCCATTATCTCCTCCCAGGGCGGCTCTTCTTCTCGGAGCCAATCTGGCTCAGCCCTGGCCTGCCAGAATTCGACCACCCGTCTTATCTCCTCGTCGGATACGAAACAGCCCTGAATCCTGACCAGCTTGCTGGAGTCCGAGGCCAGGTAGAGCATGTCTCCCTCCCCCAGCAGGCTCTCGGCCCCGGCCGAATCGAGGATCACGCGGGAATCCACCTGCGAGGTCACGGCGAAGCTGATGCGGGCCGGGAAGTTGGCCTTGATCAGCCCCGTTACCACGTCCACGCTGGGCCGCTGAGTGGCGATGATCAGGTGAATCGCCGTGGCCCGGGCCATCTGGGCGATGCGGCATATCAGCCACTCTATCTCGTCGGGCGCAAATAGCATCAAATCGGCCAACTCGTCAACGATGACGATGATGTAAGGCAGGCGGTCGCGACGGGACTTCACCTGGCGATTGTAGTCCTCCATGTGACGGGCCCCCGCCTGGGCGAACTTCTTGTAGCGCTCGTCCATCTCCCGGGTGACCCATTTGAGCACCCCGATGACCCGCTCCGCTTCGTGCTCCACACCACTCAAGAGATGAGGGAGACCTTTGAAGCGGCTGAGCTCCACCCTCTTGGGGTCTATCATCACCAGGCGCAGGTCCTCAGGAGGGTTGTTGAAGACCAGGCAGGTGGTGATGGCGTTGATACAGACGGATTTGCCCGAGCCGGTTGCTCCGGCGATGAGGAGGTGAGGCATGGTAGCCAGGTCCGCTACCACCGGCTGACCAGCCACCCCCTGCCCCAGGGCGATTTTGAGCCTGGAGTCCAGGCGGCGAAACTCTTTGGATTCCATCACCCCTCGCAGTGAGACCAGCGACGTCTCCGCGTTGGGCACCTCGATTCCGACTATGGGGCGGCCGGGCACAGGGGCCTCGATGCGAATGGGAGAGGCGGCCAGAGCCAGAGCCAGATCGTTAGCCAGCGAGGTGATCTTGCTCACCCGAACCTTCCTTCGCCTGATGCTGCCATCGGCCCCTGTTCCCTCGATGTATCCCGGCTCGACACCAAACTGAGTGACCACTGGCCCCTGGCTGATCTCGACCACCCTGGCTGGCACCCCAAAGCTAAGTAGCGTGTCCTCGATGACCCTGGCCCGACGACGTGCATCTTCCTGGCTGAAGGCCTGGGGCGAGGACTGGTCGAGCAGATCGAGAGGGGGCAGGTTGGCCTCTCGCTTCCTGGGGGCAGAGGGCCTCGGCTTTTCTCTGGGCTTTGCCTCCTGCTGGGGGACGATGGCAGAATCAGGAGCTTTTGGCCCCCTGATGATCACCTCTGTTGGCGGTTGCTCGTGCTCTTCCAGCGGTGGCGGGGCCGTCCGCGCCCCTCCTTCCCCGCCCAAAGCCTGCCCTGAGCCCCGTCGAAGGGCTGAGGGGGAGGTAAGGCGCTCGTAGAGGGAAAGAGCGCTGGCTATGGCTGCCTCAGCTACTATCTTAACATTGACCCGAGAGAGACCTGCCCTGAGCAAGGCCGAAGGGTCGAAGGTTATGGCTATCCCCAGGCTGAAGATAGCCAGGAGTATCAACAGGGCGATGGGCCATCCCAGGACACCGATCAGCAGGCTGGATACAGCCCAGCCCACGAAGCCACCACCTCTGCCGCTTTCCGCCAGTCGCCAGGGATCCTGGCTGAAGGATAGCAGGTGGATGAGAGCCAGGCCAGCGACGAAGATGGTCTCCAGGCCGATGATGGTCTTCCAATCAGGCTTAAGCTCTTGCCCCAGATTGCTGAGCAGCAGGGATATGGCGGCGATGGCCAGACCCAGGGCCACGAGATAGGCCCCCAGGCCGAAGATACGGCGCAGAAGCCCGGTCCACCAGTCGCTCAGCGCGCCAGAGGTGATGGAGAACAGGCCAAGGAGGGTGATTACTGCCAGGGCCAGCACCAGAAGGCCCAGGATCTCTCGCTGGAGAGGTTTGAGGCTAGTGTTCAGTTGTTTCCAGAAGGATTCTCTCTTAGTTTTTTTACGCGCCATGGTTGGTAGATTAGGGATTCGTAGGCTCGTAGATTCGGGATTCGTAGGTCGTAACCACGAGTCTACAAGTTTCAGTAGATGGAAATTTTGAAGCAGAGCGGGCTCCCATGCCCGCGAATCGGCGGCGTGGGAACTGCCTCTGCTAGTAATTTTCCATCTACGAGTTTACGAATTTACGGATTTACCAGCCTGTCGCAGGCTGAGCCCCAGGCGGTGGTTAGCGCTGTCAACGTTCAGGATCCGTGTGGTGACCACATCGCCCTCCTTAACCACTTTGCGGGGGTGGAGGAAATTCCCCTCGGCCAACTCGGAGATGTGGATCAGGCCTTCCAAGCCTTCCTCGACACGGGTAAAGGCCCCGAAGCTGACCACGTTGGTGATAGTGCCCTCCACCAGTTGGCCCACCTGGTAGCGCTCCTCCACGGTGGTCCAGGGGTCTGGCTGTAGCCTCTTCAGGCTGAGGCCAATCTTTTTCTTTTCCCGATCTACGTTGATAACGTAGACCTCTACTTCATCCCCGCTCTGGATGGCGTCGCCTGGATGCCTCACCCGCCCCCAGGACATCTCGGAGACGTGAATCAGCCCTTCCACTCCTCCCAGGTCTACGAAGGCCCCGAAGGAGCAAAGATTGGTGACCCGTCCCCGCCTGATATCGCCCTCGCATAGCTCAGCCAGTAGTCTCGCTTCTCGCTTTTCGTTGGACAGCGCTGCTCGTTCCGAGAGTATAAGCCGGTTGCGCTCTTTATCCAGATCAATGATCTTGAGCGAAAGGTTATCTCCCACTCGGCTGGCCAGTTTAGCATCCCTCTCTTCGTATTCCAGGTGATTTGGTGAATCTACGAGCTGGGAGGCTGGCACAAAGGCTCGCAACCCGTTCAACTGAACCAACAGGCCCCCACGGTTGTAATCCATGACCTCCAGCTCTAAGATCTCACCGTTCTCGAAGCTTGCCTGGGCCAGTTGCCAGGCATTTTCAGGTTGTATCTCTTCGTGAAAGCGAGAGTCGCTCTCTTCGGGGTCTAGTTGGTCGTGAACTTGCTGCTCGGTCTGGCCTGGGCCTGATCCTGCGGACAGTCCGTGCCAGACCTCGTCCCCTTCCGCGGGCGGTGCAGCGTTGGTGGGCTTCTCTCCTTGTTGTAAAAGTGCTTGCCAATAGCCTTCTTCTAATGGCGCTTTTCCAAGAGCTCTGCGCAACTCTGATTCCCGATTCATGGTTTGCCTTTCTCCTTGGTGAGAACCTGTCCCAAAACTCAATACGTTCTCGTTTCCAGCTTAAAAATGCAAAGTTTCTTAAAGTGCGCTCTGCTTCACCTCCTTTCCAAATGCAGATCTTCAGGGGGGGAAGCCCCAGCTTCACTTCCGGCCCCCACGGTTACTCCCTGTTCCATGTTGACTATCGTTTTCGCTATCTCCTTGATGGCCACTCGCTGCTTACGATAGAGGTCCGATTCGCTGATGGCCAGGCGCATGGCGATGTCCCTGACCTTCAAGCCCTGGATGAACTTCAGCTCCAGGATATTGTACAATATCCACTCGGCGGTGGTCATGTGCCGCTCGCCCTCGGGCCTGAGGGACTCTATGGCCCGGTCGAGGACGGAGCGCAGAGCCCTGGCCGGGTTGCCTCCTTGCTCCTCCAGGGCTCGCTGTACCACTTTGAGCTTGAGGAGAGGGCTCTTGGTCAGCTTGGGGCCGCCCCAGTAGTGGCTGAGCGCATCCCAGACCCACTGCTGGAAATCGGGGCCGTAGAGGGGACCCTCCTCGATGGTCTCTAGCCCCGGCGAGCCGAGGTAGCGCACAGTGCCTCGCCAGCGCTGGATGCGTTCGATGCGGGGGATGATGCGCCGCAGGGCAGTGAAGACGCCTTGCTGCAGGTGTTGATCCTCCAGAGCCAACTCGGCCTGAGCTATCAAGACGCGGGCCACCTCCAGCTCGTCCTCGGTCAGGTCTGGCTGGGGGCAGCGTTCGTCCACTCCCAAAACACCCAGAGTGGATTCCCGGTCCCCTGTCCGCAGGGGCAAGAGCCAGTAGCCGTCGCGAACGATGAAATCGCTGTTATCCAATGCCCCGTTGTTGGACGGGGATTGGGCCAACTGAGCAAGGGTGCTAGGGTGCGGAGGTGCAGAGGTGAATTCTCCCCCGCTCCCCCGCTCCTCTGCTCCCCCGCTCAGGTGCGGGCCACAAAAGACCTCCACGTGGGGCTCTCCTCCGGCCATCACTGCCACGAAGCCCTTTTGAACCCGGAGCAGCTCGCAGAGCGCAGCCAGTACGTTCTCCAGGAACTGCCTCAAGTCGGTGGTGGTCAGCAGCCGTTTGTCCAGCTCCTGGATCCAGGTGATCTCCTCGCGGTCCTGGCGGTAGATGAGGCGGTCAATGAACGGCTTGGCCAGGTTGATGAAAATCTGCAGCACGACGATCAGGCCGACGATGGTGAAGATGAGCACCGTGTCGCGGGGCAGTCCCAGGATGCGACTTACCCTGGGGATAGTCAACATGGCGATGACGACGCAGGTGGCCACGAAAGGGCCTCTGAGCAGGTAATGGATCAGGCTGTGCTTGATCACGCGGTCGGGGGTGAGGACGCCGAAGTAGGCCACGCTGTAGGCCATGACCACGATCATCAGGGCCACGCCGACGTTGCCGACCAGGGAGAGAAGCAGGACGATCCCCGACACGAGGGGGGAGGGCATGCTGGCCACCACCAGATAGGGGAAAACGCCCAGGCCTGGAGCAGCGAAGGCCATACCCAGGTAGGTCATGCGCCGCCTGGAGGTTGAGGTGAGACAACGTCGGCGAGCGCGTCGGATATTTTGTGCTCCCCAGGCCACGGTGAGCACAAAGTAGAGAGCAAACACCCAGAAGAGTGGGCCGGCGGCCAGGTGGGAAATTTGGGGCAGGTGCTGCCCGTCGTGAACCAGGAGATCGGTAGACACGGCCAGTCCAAAAAGGGCAGCGCTTATGAGATAACTGGCGCGGACCGCCCAGCGGCGCCAGGGTGCGGTCAGATTGGTTGTCCTGAGGAGGGCATCGGAGAAGTGGAGGTAGGCAGCCGGGACAAAGGCGATGCCCAGCCACTGAAAGCGCAGCCAGGGGATGGCTGCCTCCAGGGTCTCGATTTCGGAGAGCGCGACGTCGCCTACGTAGACGACGGTGACGAAGGCGATGAGGGCACAGAACGAGCGGGCCACTGAACTGCGCAGGTTGTGGGTCAGGATGTAGACCAGCAGAGAGAAGGAGACGATGACGATGGCCGAGGACAGGATCAGGTTAGCGAAGGCCAGTATTGAGGGCAGATCGAGAGAGATTTCCACTACGTTCTCCAATTCTGGAGAAACCAGGTTTCTTCCCCCGCTTTTCAGCTAGAAACCTGGTTTCTGGTTAAGCTAAATACCACGTGCGAAGAACAGAGCGATGTCTTGATTGGTGTAGTAGCGATCGTTGAAACCGCAGAAAGCGAAGCCGTTCTTTTGGCAGAAACAGATGGCGGGATAGTTCTTGGTTTGGACCTCCAACATCAGTCTCATGAGTCCCCGCTGGCGAGACCAGTCGGTGGCCTTCTTCAGGAGGGCCGTTCCGATGCCCCGGCGACGATAGTCCCTGGCGACAGCCAGGTTGTCCACCCAGCCCGTAAGATGCCAGGCTTGCACAGACAGGTCCAGATAGCCTCGTACCTGGCCATCTTCTTCGGCGACCAGGAAGCACTCGCCCCGCCGCCAGCTTGCCAATAGATTATCGTATTCCTTAGGGTACCTGACCCGCATGGACCGCGGCAATCTGGCGGTGCGGAAAATCACCGTAACTTCGCTGGGCCCCTCGCTTTCTTCCATCTGCCAGACGTGGTCGGTCACGTAGGAGTGGTCTATATCCAGGCAAGCCTTCAGGTCAACCAGTTCGGCAGGGCGGACGATCATCGTTGTCTGTTTCCTCCAGTCGCAGAGATACAAGTATACGCTGATATTTTATCATCTTAAGCTCAAAAGCGCAAACTCAATGCAAAACGGGTGGGGAATGTGACCCACCCGTCGGGATGAAGTAGTCTCCTCTATCAGCTCTGTCAGGTCGTGGCTTCAAGCCTTCACAGCGAAAACCAGGGCTCGTCCATCGCATACCATCAGCCAGAGTTGCCGGCCATAGATGTGATAGCCCGTCACGTCCTGCAACCACGTCAGGTAGCGCTGCTCCTGCTCCATCACGTCGGGGGTCGGACAACCCCTCTCCGTGGCGACGACCTCTCCGAAGGCGAGCGAGGTGCCGTCCAGGGTGTATGCTGCGCCGTAGGCATTGCAGCCCGCCGAACCGCCCGCCGTGCCGTCTTCGAGAGTGAGGGTGATCTCGGTCCCCTCCAGCACCGGGTTCGGGTCCGGCACCGGGACGGGCAGTCCTTCAGGCCGTCTTTCTTCGACAGCGGCCAGCAGTGTCCAGGTTGGGCCCTCGAGGACGGGCCGGACTGCCTCGGACAGGGGTTCGTAGACGAACACCTGGCCGGGCACCGTCGTGATCTGGAGCCGGCCCTGCGTCAGGCAATAATCGCTCGGCGCCCCCAGCGTGATGGCACCCTGGCCCCCCTCGTACTGGCAGGTCCGCCCCAACCAGGCCTCGAACACAAGGTCCAGCTCGTGACCAGCCGCCTGGTAGGCCTTGATGTACGCCTCGCATTTGGAGTACTCAACGAGCCACTTGTCGTTGAGGAAGGCGAGGGTGGTGGCCGAGCCTTCCATGGGCTCCTGGCCGTCCACTGAGACGAGCTGCCAGCCGGTGCCCTCCAGGTTTGCAGGTTCTTCGGCACATTCGGGCTGCCGGGCGTAGATGAGGACCGTCTTCCCAGTGGCGTCCTGGATCTCCAGGCGGTCGCCGACGAGGCGGTAGGCAGCCGCGCTCAAGAACGATTCAAGGTATGCCTCCTGCTGCTCGCCTACACCTGCGGGACACGCCTGGACGGTAACTGCCATGCCGATGATCTTCAGGATCCCCTCGTCGGTCGCGGTGTACTTGCCGCTGTCAGGCCCACCTCCGTAGTTGTTGCAGCCCGTGTAGCCGCTGTACCAAGCCTCTCCGAACTCCAGGTTGATGGTTGTGCCCGGCAGGAGGGGCTGGCCCCGCAGCGACGTGAGCACCCACCTGGTGCCAGGAAGGACACTCCCGGTTGTGGGTGGCGGTACCCTGGCAAAGGCCAGGATCGTGCGGCCTTGGGCGTCGTCGAACTCCAGGCGCTCCTCCGTCGCCCGGTAGGCGGCAACCTTGGCCAGTGCCTCGAAGAAAGCAGCTTCTTGCTGCATGATGTCCGGCGCATCACACGTGTCCCGCGTCCGGTGGATCTCAGGGACCTGGAACCGGTTGCCGTCGGCGATATAGTCTACCCCGTACGAGTTGCAGCCTGCATCCCCTTGCATGTAGCTCTCCGGATAGAAGGCCAGGGTGATGGCTGAGCCCTCAACCGGGCTGTTGCCGTTCAGGGAGGCGAGCGCCCACTCGGTGTCGTCGAGGATTCGGAGAGGGGCTAAGGTCGGGGTCTCTGAGACCGGCAGATGGGCCGTTTCTTGCGGGCCACATGCTGCGAGGAGCGCTGTTAGCACCATTACGGAAAAGATCGCTATCATTTGTCTGATGTGCACCTGTCTTCCTCCTCAATGCTACTTGGAAAATTACTAGCGGAGGCGGCTCCCACGCCGCCGATTCGCGGGCATGGGAGACCGCTCTGCTTCAAAACTTTCTCCTTAATGCTACTTGTACACGATTCCGTCCATCACCCAGTAGGGCCCTGGACACTGCTCCGGCAACGGCTCGCGCAATTGGCGTTCCCAATCTGTCACTCCGGCCGCTGTCAGGCTGATCGGTTCACCCACACGCGCCACCACCTTGCCTTCCCTGTCCAGTACCTCGACAGTGCCCTGATTATTGTTCAGGAAATAATCGGGTTGCCAGATGATCAGGCGTCCTGCCTCTTCATCCCTCTCGCTGACCCGCAAGCAGCCACCCTTGATGAGTAGTTTCCCCTGGAGAGGACCTAAATCAAAGTGTATTGTGCTGCGTGCTCGTAGCTGGGGAAAAGCTACATCAGGTACTGGGGTGATGCCAGCCGGGGCCTGAACCGGTGGCTGATTCACTACAACCACCTCCACGTGCTCGGGCAGTTGCCGGCCGGCGTTTTGCAGGGCGGCCTCAAATTGTGCACGATCTGTGACCCACAACACGACCCGGTTCCCTTCAACATCAACAGCGGTTGAGAACGGGAATCCCAGTTCGTGAACAAGCTGATTTACCTCCTGCTCGATAGCTCCCAGTTCGGCTTCTGTTGGCGTGGGCTGAACGGGCCTACCCAAGACGGACGTACAGCCGACCAGCGACAGTATAAGAACAAGCGACCACAAGGTGATGTGAACCAGTTTACCATCTTCCTGGAATCTAAACATCAGACCTCCTCCTCTACTAGCGCGAGACAAGGGGCAGGTAGATCCGCTTCCCAAAGTGCAGGATTAGCAGCCCGCCATTTTCGTCGGCGACGTAGGTGTGCACCCCGGCCAGCGCCACATGCATGGCATAACCCGGCGAGTCGTAGTAGCCCACTTCTGTAGGAGCGGCCGGGTCCGAGACGTCCAGCACCCGCAGGCCACCAAACCCATCGGCCACATAGAGGTAGCTCCCGGTCAGTGCCACCCCCTGGGCATCACCCGGCGTGTCGTAGAAACCCACCTGGGTCGGATTCGCCGGGTCCAAGACGTCTAGCACCCGCAATCCAGCCTGAGAGTCAGCGATGAAGGCGTAGCCGCCGGACACCGCCACGGCGGTGGCGTACCCCGGTGTGTCGTAGAACCCTACCTCGACCGGGTTCGCCGGGTCAGAGACGTCTACCACCCGCAACCCAGCCTGGGAGTCAGCGATGAAGGCGTAGCCGCCGGACACCGCCACGGCGGTGGCATATCCCGGCGTGTCGTAGAAGCCGACCTCGACCGGGTTCGTTGGGTCCGAGACGTCCACCACCCGCAGGCCCTCTTCCGCGTTGGCCACATAGGCGTAACTGCCGGCCACGGCCACGTCCTCGCCATGCCCCGGCGTAATGTATACTCCGACCTCGGCCGGGTGCGCCGGGTCGGCGATGTCCACCACTCTCAGACCGCCCCAGCCGGCGGCGCCATAGAGGTAGCCCCCAGCCACCGCCACACGTCTGTACCACCCCAGTCCCTCGAGGAAGCCTACTTCCACCGGGTGCGCCGGGTCCGAGACGTTCACATCGTGCAAGCCGGCACCCCAGTTGGCCAGGTAGGCGTAGGTTCCGGACACCGCCACGCCCAGGGTTGGCGGCGTTGTGTCGTAGAGGCCCACCTGTGTCGGGTTGGCCGGGTTCGACACGTCTACCACCCGCAGGCCATGCTCCCAGGCGACCACATAGGCGTAGCGCCCGTCCACCACTACGGCCTGGCTCGGCTCGGTGGTGGAGCCAACTGGCACCGGGTGGGTCGGGTCCACGACGTCCAACACCAGCAGACTGGCAGCATGTCCCCCATTGGCCACGTAGGCATACCCCTGGGCCACCGCCACGCCCGTGGCCATGTCCGGCGTGGCGTAGAATCCCACCTCGACCGGCTGGGCCGGGTCCGAGACGTCCACCACCCGCAGGCCCCCGTTCCTGTCGGCAACGTAGGCGTAAACTTGCCCTGAGCCTGTCGAAGGGTCCCCGGCGACCGCCACGCCCCAGGCATCCCCCGGCGTGTCGTAGAAACCCACCTCGACCGGATGCCCAGGGTCCACGACATCCACCACGCGCAGCCCAGCCTCCCCGTCAGCTAGTAGGCATAGGTGCCCGGCCACTGCCACCCCGTAGGCCTGCCCTGGCGTGTCGTAGAAGCCCAGCTCGACCGGGCTCGCCGGGTTCAACACGTCTATCACTCGCAGCCCGGCCTCCATGTCGGCCACATAGGCGCGACCCTGGGCGACTACCACGCCGTTGGCATGACCCGGCGTGTCAAGGAGACCCACCTGGAACGGATGAGCCGGGGCGGAGATGTTCACGACACTCAGGCCAGCGGAGTCGTCGGCCACGAAGGCGTGGCCACCCGCCACCGCCACGCCGCGGGCCAGGCCGGGTAGAGGAGCTGTCTGGCCCACCAGCGCCGGTGCGGCAGGGGTTGAGACATCCAGGACCAACAGGCGCGGTCCCACGCTCAAATAGGCGAGGTTGTTGCGGACGGCCGTGGCATACGCAGTGCCACCGATCTGCCCCACGTAGGACACGTTCCATGCATGCTCAATGTTTGGCAGCACGCGACTTGCTGCCGGTGTCACCCCTTCAGCCGATAGAGGCAGGGCGCTCCCGGTGGGAACGACTGCCCAGACCAGAATCAGAGCCACCGTCAGGCTCACCCAAAGAAATGGTTTTCTCATTTTGCCTCCTCAAGATAGTATTGAAATTCTATAGGCTTGCCGGGGTCGTGAAGTTCAAGGATTTCAAAATATGCGCTTTCTGAAATGGGGCCGGGTCCGCGACTTACGACCACTTTGTCGTCGTATATTTCAACTTTTCCAATAGAGGGCGCATAGCCGGGCGCCCGGACCTCGAAATCCACCTGCGCGCCGCCTGGCAACACAACCTGAAACGTACCAGGGAAGACTTGGCGCCCTGTCGGCGCCACGAAAACGACCTCGGCATCCTGAATCGCTTCCCTGGTCTCAAAGTCCACGATCTGACCACGCAGTGTGGCGTAGTCCTGGCCAAAGTAGATACACTTAGCGCCTGCCCACCACTCACAACCTGAAGCGTCCGGGGAGGCTCCTGTTTCATCAGTTGCTTCCTGGAGAGTGATGACGATGGGAGGAACGGGACAGTTTGCCACGAAGACAGGGCGGCTGAAGGTAACTGAGTCAAGTGTCAGCTCATTGTCTGCCAGATAGAGCATCTCCATGCGGGTAGAATACAAGTTGGTGGGGCAGCCCTCGGCCCACTTTGAAGCTTCAGCCGTCAGCGACGCTGTGACCTCGGAGTTGTCAGCGAGTTTGAAGGTCACTCGGCGATTAGTCCGGTCAATCTCCACCTCGATGACCCCGACGGCAATTGGGGTAGGCTGAGCGTGTAAGCTGTTGATGCGGACATAGCTGCCCGACTTGATTTCG
>VGOG01000013.1 GCA_016875995.1 Chloroflexota bacterium | reverse complement strand
TTTTCTGTCCCCGTATCATCTCCGACAACCTCCGAGAATAATTATACAACAATTTTTCGAGATTGGGAAGAATCACGGCAAAAGACATTTGGAGCAAAACGGAATTTGTGATAAAATAGTCTGGACGAGGGAGGAGGGCATCATGTGGCAGGTGGTGGGTCACAAGTGGGCTGTGGACCTGTTGAGACGTGCCCTGGCTGGTGAGCGGGTGGCCCACGCTTATCTTTTGACAGGCCCGCCCCAGATCGGCAAGAGGTCTCTGGCTCTCAACTTCGCCCAGGCTCTCAACTGTCTCGACGAGGAGAAGCCCTGCGGCCAATGCCTGGCGTGCAGCAAAATAGCCCACGGTAGTCACCCCGATGTCCAGGTCATCGAAGGAGAGGGGGGAACCCTCAAGATAGACCAGATGCGGACCCTGCGGCGCGAGGCAGCCCTCTCTCCTTTAGAGGGACGCTGGAAGGTCTATATCATACGGCAGATGGAACAAGCCACCGCTGAAGCCGCCAACTGCCTGCTCAAAACACTGGAAGAACCCCCGCCCCACGTAATTCTGATGCTCACCGCCAGTGAGGCCGAAGCGCTGTTACCGACCATCGTTTCTCGCTGCCAGGTACTCAACCTGCGGCCTCTGACCACCGAAACGGTACAAAGGGCTCTCCAGGAGCGATGGGGGGTAGATGTCGAACGAACTCGGCTTTTGGCCTGCCTCTCCGGCGGACGGCTGGGCTGGGCAATAGCGGCCAGTCAAAACAACGTCGTCCTGCCCCAACGGGAGAAGCATCTCGATGAAATGCTGGAGTTGATGGGCCAGGGGCGGATAGAACGCCTGGAATATGCCCAACAGCTCAGCCGCAACCCCGAAGCAGCGCCAGAGTTACTCCACTTGTGGCTCAGTTGGTGGCGGGACCTGCTCCTGGCGGCAAGTGGAAGCACGGTAGGGATCGTCAACATTGATCGGGAGGACACTTTAAGGGCCCAGGCACAGCGGTACAGCTTAGGCCAGGTGCGAGACTTTGTAGAGGCCCTGCGGGCCGCTGCCTGGCGACTGGAACACAATGCCAACACCCGCCTGACCCTGGAAGTGCTGATGCTGAGCCTGCCTGCAAGATAGGAGACCCTTGCATAATTTGTAGAACGGCTTTTCATCTGCTACCCATCTGCTACAGATCGGCAGCAGGGGAAGGCTCTCCTGACCCTTCTTAACTGATTTATGCAAGGCTCTCAGATAGGGGAAACAGATGCCAAAGATAGTGGGAATTCGTTTTAAACCGGTGAGCAAGATCTACTATTTCGACCCTGCTGGCTTCGACGATTTAGAAGCTGGTGATTACGTCATCGTGGAGACGACGCGAGGCCGGGAGGCGGGGGAGGTAGCCATGGCCCCTAAAGAAGTGCCAGAGGACGAGGTGGTCAGCAAATTGAAGGGCATCATTCGCCGGGCCGAACCCTGGGACCTGGTGCAGATGGAGCATTATCATCGCCTTGAGCCCCAGGCCCTGGAGATATGCCGGAAAAAGGTGGCCGAGTACGGTTTGTCCATGAAGATAATCAAGGCTGAATATAACTTCGACGGCAGCCACCTGATTTTCTACTTCGTAGCTGAGAAACGGATAGACTTTCGAGAGCTGGTGCGGGACCTGGCCCAGACCTTCAAGACAAAGATCGAGTTAAAACAGGTCGGGGTACGCGACGAGGTCAAACTGGTGGGAGGCCTGGGCCCTTGTGGGCGTCTCCTGTGCTGTGTTTCTTTCCTCGGTGAATTTACCCCCGTCTCCATCAAAATGGCCAAACAGCAGGATCTGCCTCTCAGCCCAGCGGAGGTATCAGGGCTGTGTGGGCGTCTGCTCTGCTGTCTGACCTACGAAAACGAGTATTACGCTGAAGCCAAAAAGAAGCTGCCTCGGATTGGGGCAAGGGTGAACACCCCCTATGGCCCAGGCAAAGTAACCGGGGTCAACGTCCTCAAAGAAACGGTCAGCGTGCAATTAGAGAGCGAAGTGACCGTCGAGATCCCGGCTAAAAAATAAGATTTCCTGGCTACGCCGCCCTGCAACTGTTCACCCAGCAGCCAGATCACCGGCCAGGCTCTGATCGAGCAACTCCTGCGCATCGTGCGGGACTACAGCCTGGAGGAAGCCCATCACGCCATTCCTTCGGCTTCGCTCAGGACAAGCGCCGACCGCGCCGAGGAAGCGCCGCTGATCCCGCGCATCATCTGTAGCGAGGTTCTGTTGTAGCGACAGAGATAAATGAAAGCCATCCAACTGATCCAAAGCATCCCGCGCTATGCGCTGACCAAAGCCGTCGGCGCGGTCTACCCGCCGGTTTTCTGGAGCTCCCTGGCTATGATCCAGTACCGCGAGGTGCCCGAGCCTGCCCTCCCTGGCCACCGGTGGGTGAAGATCAAGACCCGCTACGGCGGTATCTGTGGCAGCGATGTGAACACCATCTTCTTGAAAGACAGTCCGGCGCTGTCGGCCTTTGTCTCGTTCCCCTTCACCCTGGGCCACGAGAACGTGGGCATCATCGCCGAGGTTGGCGCCCCCCCTCTTTCCCCCCCAAAGCCTGCCCTGAGCCGAAGCCCTGAGAGAAACGAAGGGTCTGTCGAAGGGTTGGGGGGGATGAAGGGGGGGAAAGGTTTCGCGCCCGGCCATCGGGTGGTGGCCGAACCTTTGCTGCCCTGTGCCACGCGGGGCATTGAGCCGCCGTGCGAGTTCTGCCAGCGAGGTGAGTTCTCCCTGTGCCAGAACTTCGCCGCAGGGAACCTGTCGCCCGGCTTCAGCATCGGCACCTGCCGCGACACGGGCGGGAGCTGGAGTCCCTGCTTCGTGGCTCACCAATCTCAACTCTTCTCCGTGCCCGATAACGTCAGCGACGAGAATGCCCTGATGGTCGAACCATTCTGCACCGCTCTCCATGCGGTGATGCGCAATCTTCCCCAGGACGACGATACAGTCCTGGTACTGGGAGCAGGGGTCATCGGGCTATGTATTGCGGCCGCGCTGCGGGTGTTAGGTAGCCGCGCACAGGTGATCGTGGTGGCCAAGTATCCTTTCCAGGGGGAGATGGCCTGCAGGTTCGGTGCCGATGAGGTCGTCTATCTGCGGGAAGGAGATTATTTTCAGGCCGTGGCCCAAGCCACGGGCGGGAAGCTGTACAAACCGCTGCTGGGCAAACGGGTCCTGGTGGGTGGGGCCGACGTCGTTTACGAGTGCGTGGGCAACGCCAGCAGCATTGACGACAGCCTGCGCCTGACCCGCAGCGGCGGCACGGTGGTCCTGGTGGGCCTGGCCGCCATCCCCAAAGGGGTGGACTGGACTCCCATCTGGCTGAACGAGTTGACGATCAAAGGCAGCTACTGGTGCAGCACAGAGACGTTCCAGAGCCAGCGGGTGCGAACCTTTCAGTTGGCCCTGGATTGGATGGCCGAGGGCAAGCTGGACCTGGCTCCGATGGTGACCCATCGGTTCAGATTGGATGACTATAGGCGAGCCCTGGCTGTCACGGCCGACAAAGGCCGACACCAGGTTGTCAAGTCTGTCTTTGTATTCGATTATGACTCCTCAGGCTGTCATTGCGAGCAAAGCGAAGCAATCCCCACATGCAAGGAGGAGATTGCTTCGTCGCAGAAAAATGCTCCTCGCAATGACACGGTTTGAGTAGTTGTCCTTGAGGAAGGAGAAGCTTGTTATGAGCACAGCATGTGAGGAATCCACAACCGGCAAACCCACGCATCCGTGGTTGCACGAGATGCACGTGGCTTTCGTGCCGGGGCCGCTGACACCTCTGCTGGAAGAGGTGATGGAGGGCCTGAAGCGTCATTTCCATCGTTTGGGGCATGAAGTCCAGACGATGCCCGACGATGACACCGACGTCATCTTGACCTCCGCCCCCTTTGGCGAACCTCTGCATTGGCGCGAGTCGCTGACCCTCTTCGCCCGGCGGCACTTTGATCTGAGCCACGCTCCTACCGTCTATACCCTGGTGCAGGTGTCCCCCACCAGGCTTCAGGAATTGCTGGATCACTTCCAGACCGTGTTGGCCAAGAAGCCACCCGACCCGGCCGACTACGATTTTGCGGGCCTGGCCCCCCACGCCTATCGCGTCCTCTTCGAGCAAGGCCGCCGTGGCGGACCCATTCTGGCGCTGGAGCGGGTGGTGCAGGCTCAGACCAAGAGCATTCGCGTGCTTCTGGTGGTGGGGGACGACCGCCCGCTGGTAGCGTACCACTTTGACCTGGTGGGCGCCCATCCCCGCAGCGAGGCAGGTGACCTGGAAGCCTTCTACGAGGACATCGTGCTGCGCACGGTGACTACCCTCTGCA
This sequence comes from Chloroflexota bacterium, assembly GCA_016875995.1. Classification (GTDB taxonomy): domain Bacteria; phylum Chloroflexota; class Anaerolineae; order VGOG01; family VGOG01; genus VGOG01. Next base: position 28,870 of record VGOG01000013.1, on the reverse strand, counting down.
CCAGCGAGGTGAACCAGCACCAGGTGGTAGAAGGCATCATCCCCCGCACCCTCTGGCAAGGCATCGGGACGCCCGCCGCCATGTGTGAGGCCGCCCGGCAACTGGGCCACCGCAACTTTTTCACCGAGATGGTGCGCATCGCCGACCTGGTGGAGGTCCCGGTGGTGTCGGACGCAGTGGCCGAGCAATACAGCGAGGGCTGCTTTGCCACCTGGGACCCGTCGCTGGGGGCTCTCATCACCACCGTGACCGGTAGCGCCCGCCCGGTACACAAGGGGAGCATCACCGAAGATGACCTGGCGGTGATCGTGGGGGTGCGGCCCGACGGACAAGGAGCCCTGGTGCGCCAGGTGGAGGGGAAGCGCAACGACCCTCCTTCCACCGAAGCGGTGGAGATGATGGACATGGATAGTCCGCTGCCCACCATCAGCCTCGACCCAGCGTGGGGCATCTGTGGGCCGGTGCCCGTGGTGCGCTCCAAGCTGCACGGCCACCGCGGCATGGCCGCCTACGATCCCCGCCGGGTGGAGTACGTTTCCATGGATCCGGCGTACTACCACTACCCGGTCTCCTGTGGCACCGATGCTCAGGCGCGGGGCATCAAAGATGCCTTTGCCCGCTCGGAGGCGTTGCGGAATCCAGGGGATCCGCGCCCGGTGGTGTTCACGGTTCTGCCCGGCCACGGTGTGGCCATCGTAGAGAAGTGGCTGCCCGGCAGGGCCCCGTTCCAGGTGATGTGGGAATACATGGACGCTGGCTACCTGGAGGTGGAGAATCTCATTCCGCAAGGCCCGATGGAATACGTCCCTGATCCAGGTGGAAAGATGCTGCTGCGACAGAGGAGGGAAGGTGGCTGAGAAAACGCTCGTCATCATCGGAGCCGGGCTGGCCGGCCTGTCCACCGGCTGCTACGCCCAGATGAACGGCTATCAAAGCCACATCTTCGAACACCACAGCAAGCCGGGCGGGGTGGCTCCGGCCTGGAAACGCCAGGGCTACCTCATTGACGGTGGCATCCACTTTGTCATGGGGCACAAACCAGGCACCGCGCTCTACGAGTTGTACCGCGAGTTGGGCATTACCGCCCGCTGCGTGGACATGACCACCTACGGCCGCTTCACCGACGAAGTGAGCGGACGCAGTGTGCTGGTCACCCAGAACCTCGACCGCCTGGCCGATGACTTGAAGGCCCTCTCACCAACTGATGCCCGGATCGTTGACGAGCTGATCGCCGGCGCTCGCGCCATGCAGGGGCTCGACCTGAGCGAAGCAGGAATGAGCAAGCCTCCTGAGTTGGTTGGCCTCCTGGAGCAACTCAAAGAGATGTGGGTCATGCGTCGGCTGTTCAGGTACATGATCGGCAAGTACTCCAGGCCGGTCGCCGACTACGTACAGGCCATTCATGACCCCTGGCTGCGGGAGTGTATCAAGTACCTGTTCCTGCCAGAGGTGCCGGCCTGGTTCATCTTCATGATTCTGGCACTGCTGGCGGACGGACAACTGGGACTGCTGGAAGGGGGGTGCCTCGACTTCGTGCTGCCCATCGAGAAGCGCTACCAGGACCTGGGCGGGCGGGTGACCTACAAAGCCACCGTCGAGGAAGTTCTGGTGGAGGAGTCTCCCCTCCCCGCCCCCCCTTCCCCCCCAAAGTTGGGGGGGAGGGGGGGGCGGGACGACCGAGCCGTGGGCGTGCGCCTGGCCGACGGCCGCGAGCACCGCGCCGACGTGGTGGTCTCCGCCGCCGATGGTTACAGCACCATCTTCAAGCTGCTGGGCGGTCGCTACGTGGATGAGAAAATCGGGAACCGCTACAGAAACTGGAAACTGATCCGCCCCCTGGTCATGGCCAGCTTTGGGGTGGCGCGGGAATTCACGGGTGAACCGTGGATGAGTATCATCAAGCTGGAGCGGCCCTTCGCCGTGGGCAACCAGGTGATTGATTGGATCATAGTCCGCATCTTCAACTACAGTGACCGATTCGCTCCGCCAGGCAAGACGGTGGTCCAGGTCTCGTTCGAGACGGAGTGGGACTTCTGGAACGAGCTGCGCCAGGACCGGCCGCGTTACGACGCCGAGAAGGAGCGGGTGGCGGTGGAGCTTCTGGAGCGGCTGGAGGCGCATTACCCCGCCATTTCGTCCCAGGTAGAGATGACCGACGTGGCCACGCCTTACACCTGGTGGCGCTACACGCGGAATCACCGGGGAGCCTACATGGGCTGGCTGCCGACGCCGGAAGTGATCAATACGCGGATAGCAAGGACCCTGCCTGGCCTGACCAACTTTTACATGGCCGGGCAGTGGGTGATGCCGGGCGGCGGTGTGCCTCCCAGCCTCTATTCTGGCCGCCACGTGGTACAGCTTCTGTGTCACCGGGGCGGGAAGCCGTTTTCGATAGACTTGCCGTGAACTTTGGGAGGGATACATACCATGAAACGTCTAACCGTCTTGGCTCTGATTCTCATCTTGTTGCTGCCAGCGTGCTCTCAGCCCACGCCTGAGGTCATCGAGGAGACCGTCGTCGTCTACGTCACCCCGCAGCCGCTGCCGACCTACACACCGTACCCGACTTATACGCCCGTCCCCCCCGCGCCCACGTACACGCCCTACCCCACACCGACTCCACGACCCGAGGCGCCCACCAGCACGCCCACGCCGCAACCTCCGACGCCTACCAACACGCCATTGCCGACCCCCTCCGCCTATCTGGGCGTGACGCGGCAAGGGGGCAAATTGGGGGCAATATGGAACCTGGCCGACGTACGCTACCACCTGCATCCAGACCGCTTGCGAGTGGTGTGGGAGATGGCTGAGCCCGGCGATCACGTCCCCTTCTTTGAGGCTGTCCAGGTGGACAACGCCGCCGAGCCCTTTCCCCTGGGCCACGACCTTTCGTGGGGCGTGGCGCGTATTGATCTGGTAATGAGCGATGTGTATGCTTACGACTTTCCCCTCGGCCGACGATTGCCTATCACCCCGCCTGACAATCCTCTGGTAACCCGCATCGGCTTGTACCCGACCTTCAGCGACGCCCATCTGGGCTTCTCCATCGGGCTCAAGAAGCCTTCGCTGTATGAAGTGTATGAGTTGACAGATCCCGTGCGCATTGTCATAGACGTGCTGCAAGGTGACTGACCGATTGGCACAGGGACTGATTGGGATCCTCCTCATACTTCTCCCCTACACCTTAGGGCTTGCACCCAACTGTTGTGCAAGCCCTTAGTTTTTTGGGTATTGACAAAAAGCGATTTTTGTGATATAATGTGAACGTTCACGGGAACGTTCACGATAACGGAGAGATGAGCTATGAAAAGGGTGACTATTCAGGATGTTGCCGCCGCAGCCGTGGTGTCTTATCAGACGGTATCCCGGGTGATAAATAACAGGCCGGATGTGGCTGAGGACACCCGACGGCGGGTGTGGCAGGTGATCGAGGAACTGGGCTATCAACCCAGCGCCATCGCTCGCGGTCTGGTCTCCAAGAGGACGTATACGCTGGGCCTGATCACCGCCGATTTCAGCGATTATTTCTTTACCCAGGTCATCGTTGGAGCCGAAGTGGAGGCCAGAAAGCAGGGATACTTCTTCATGCTCTGCAGCACCGAGCGGAACCCGGCTGACGAGCCCGAATACTTGAGGCTGCTGACCGAAAGGCAGGTGGACGGTATCCTCTTTGCCCGCCCCAGCACGGAAGAGGACAGCCGTCACATCGTCTCACTGATCCAGCAGGACGTGCCACTGGTCACCACGGCCTATTGGTTGCCAGGCGAAAAGCTGACGGTGGTGGACGTGGACAATATTGATGGCGGCTTGCAAGCTACGGAATGTCTCATCGAGCTGGGGCACCGTAAGATCGGCATGATCACCGGCCCCGCTGGCTGGAAATCGGTGAACGATAGAGCCGAAGGCTACAAATTGGCTTTGAGTAGGGCGGGTATACCCTTTGACGCCTCTCTGGTCGAGTATGCGGATTGGTCCTATCAAAGTGGCTACGAGGCGATGCATCGCCTGTTGGCCAAGTCCCCACAGATCACCGCCCTATTCGCCCAGAACGACCAGATGGCCATCGGAGCGATGAGGGCTCTGCGAGAGGCAGGGCGAAGGATCCCCGACGATGTGGCCCTGGTCGGCTACGATGATATTCCAGCCGCTGCCTACTGCCATCCATCCCTGACGACGATACGTCAGCCCATGCAACGGGTAGGCGAGGTAGCCACGCAGCTCTTGATCCAACTCGTCAACGGCTCCGCTGTGGAGAGAAAGGAGGTTTTGCTGACAACAGAGTTAATTCGACGGGAAACGTGCGGCAGTTGATGTGAAGAAAGGAGGTGGGTGAATCGTCTATTCTCGTTGGTCCATAATAGCGACGCTCGCTGAGAGCGTCGCCAGTCAAACTCAAAACTCAGGAGGAGAGCGAAAATGAAGAGGTTAGCAACATTGTTCCTGGTTGGGGTCACATTGGCCAGCTTCTTAGTCGCCTGTGCCCCAGCTACCCCTCAGGTGATCGAGAAACAGGTAGTCGTCGAGAAAGAGGTTCCGGTTACCGTCGAGGTGGAGAAGGAGAAGGTGGTCGAGAAGAAGGTCGTCGAAACCGTCGAGGTCGAAAAGGTGGTCGAGAAAGTGGTGACCCCGACTCCCTTGCCGGAAAAACCGAAGCCCAAGGGCAAGATCCTGCTCTGGGGCTGGACGGCGGCCATCCGCGACACCCTTGAGGCGGCGGGCATCGTCAAGGACTTCAATGGGGTCTACCCCGATGTGGAGGTAGCGATTGAGTACTACGCCCCCCCAGCCGTCTACACCAACCTGCCCCTGGCCCTCACCGCCGGCGAGGGTGCGCCAGACGTCTGCCTGGTGGAGAGCAGCCACGTGGCCGAGTACGTCCATCTAGGCGGCCGGCTCGACTTGACGGACGCGCTCCAGCCGTACATGGATGACCTGGTCGAATACAAGCTGGTGGACTGCGAGAAGGACGGCAAGTACTACTGCTTCCCGTGGGACGGCGGCCCGGTGGTGATGTACTACCGCCGCGATGTCTTCGGGGCGGCCGGCCTGCCCACCGACCCGACCGGGGTGAGCGACACCATCGCCACCTGGGGCGACTACCTGGAGGCCTGCCGGACCATCAAGGAGACGACCGGCAACTACTGCTTCGCCCACAACAAGGCCAACAACTACGGCCGCCTGTACGAGATGGTCCTCTGGCAGCAAGGCCTGGGCTATTACGACGCCGATACCGGCGAGGTGACCGTGGACAGCCCTGAGAACATCGCCACCCTGGAGATGTTGGGCCAGTTCTGGGAGGAAAACCTGGTCTCTGATGCGCTGGAGTGGACCGATCCCTGGTACGCCGAACTGGGCGCGCCGGAAGGTGAGAACGCTATCGCCACCCTCATCGAGGCCTCGTGGATGGACGTCTTCCTGAAGAGCTGGATCGCCCCCGGCACGGCCGGCAAGTGGGGTGTGGCCTACATGCCAGCCTACAAGGAGGGTGGGGCGCGGGCGTCCAACGATGGCGGCTCCACCTTTGTCATCCCTGCGCAAACCCAGAACCCCGAGGCGGCCTGGGCCTTCGCCGAGTTCGCTCTTGGTCGGCCCGATAGCGTGAACAAGATGTTCGCCATCAGCGGCTTCATCCCCTCGATCAAGTCCGCCTACGACGACCCGATCTACCTGGCGACCGATTCCTTCTTCGGCGGCCAGAATACCTACGGTATCTACGCCGACGTGAACGAGAAAATCCCCGCCGCCACCGTCTACGGTCCCAACTACGCCATGATGAACGGTGCTGTCTCGGTGGCGATTCAGCGCTACGCCACGGGGGATGCCACCGCCGAGCAGGCCCTGAAAGAAGCCGCGGCCGAGATCCGCGCCGCACTCGAATAGTGACCCAGCCCAACAGGTGAGGAGAGCCAACATGGCTCTCCTCACCTTATCATCTGGCGAGGAGGTAAGCGATGGCACGAGCAGCGACAGATAGCCCTTCCACCAGAAGAGGGCTCTGGCACGAAATCGTCAAGAACCGCTGGGCATACATTTTCATATCCCCTTTTTACGTCTCGTTTCTCATCTTTGGCTTTTTGCCGGTCCTTTTCTCCATCTATCTCAGTTTCCACAAATGGAAGGGGCTGGGGCCTATGGAATTCGTCGGCCTGAAGAACTACACCTACCTCTTCGGCGTGGGAGGTAAAGCCTTCTGGCAGTCCATTGAAAACGGCATTATCCTGTTCTTTATGTACGTTCCCATTATGACCTTCCTGGCCCTCGTCCTGGCGGTGATTCTGAACTCCAGGCTGGTCCGTTTCTTCCAGGCCTACCGCACCATGATCTTCGCCCCTTACGTCACCTCCATGATCGCGGCGGGATTCACCTTCGGCCTCATGCTGCAACAGAAGGGCGGACTGTTCAACGCCTTCCTGAACATGGTGGGCTTGCCCGGCGTCCCCTGGCTGGAGAACATCTGGTGGGCGCGGGTTTCCCTCTGCCTGCTCATCGTCTGGGGCTGGCTGGGGTACAACATGGTGATTATGCTGGCCGGGCTGCAGACCATCCCCCGCGAGTTGACGGAAGCGGCTCTCATTGACGGGGCCAGTTCCGTTCAGGCTTTCTTTCACATCACCATCCCGCTTTTACGCCCCGTGATCCTCTTCTCGGTGATCCTTTCCACCATGGGCAGTTTCGGTCTGTTCAACGAAGTCATGGCTCTCACCGGCGGCGGGCCGATGAGGGCCACCCTCACCACCCTCGTCCAAATCTACGGTGAGGCGTTCAACAACTATCGGTTCGGCCGAGCCTCAGCCCAGGCCTACACCTATTTCGCGCTGATCTTCGTGCTCACCCTCTTGCAGTTCAGGTATTTCGGTCGCGAGGAATGAGGTATGATCACCTCACTTTCGCGGGAAAAGGGGGAAGGAATGACAATCTTGCTGAAGCGGGTAAGATCTCTAGGGGTCAAAGTCATCCTGTACGGGCTATTGACTTTCATCGCCATCTTTATGATGTTGCCGTTCATTTGGATGCTGCGTACCTCTTTCATGCCCCAGGGCGAGATATTCGGTATCCCGCCCAGGCTCATCTCGCGCAACATGAGCCTGGATGGCTATCGCTATATCATAGAGTATGGCGTTCTCAAATCCCTACGGAATACCTTCTTCGTTGCCTTCTCGTTCAGCGTCGTTTCGCTTTTCTTCTGCTCTTTGGGCGGCTATGGCTTCGCCAAGTACCGCTTCCCGGGACGCAATCCACTCTTTGCTTTCCTTCTGGCTACGATGATCATTCCTGGGGCGGTGACCATGCTGCCCACTTACGTCATCATGCTCAAGTTGAGATGGCTGGACACTTTCTGGCCCCTCATCGTACCCGGCGCAGCCAACGCTTTTGGCATCTTCTTTATGCGTCAGTACATCGGTACGATTTCCGACGAGCTGATAGACGCAGCCCGCATAGACGGCTGCGGCGAGTTCGGCATCTTCTGCCGAATCATTTTACCCATCTGCGCGCCCGGCCTGACCAGCCTGGGACTCATCTTCTTCATGGGGGCCTGGAACAACTACCTGGGGCCCCTGATCTATCTGAGGTCAAGCGAGAAATTCACTTTGCCCCTGTTCATGATGCAGATGTCGGGTCCCCCAGGTTACTCCCCGTATCGAGAGTTGATGGGCGTGGCCGTGGTCAGCGTGGTGCCCCTGCTGATTATCTTCCTCATCTTCCAGCGACGCTTCACCGAAGGCATCACCGCGGGGGCGATCAAGGAGTAGTCCCTACGCGGTGAGGCCCAAGGTCAAACGCCACACGTTGCCTGGAAGGGCGTTATGTGCTATACTATCCCCCGGCTGTGACCACTCCTGGGTAGGGACATCCATCTGTCAACCAGGGCGGGGTGGGAGAGCCAAATCATAGCAAATTGAAAGGAGAGCAACATGCAGAAGACAACGTTGGGTCTTATCGTCGGCAACCGCGGCTTCTTCCCCGACCACCTCTGCGAGAGCGGTCGAGCAGAGGTCTTGCGGGTGCTGGAAGAAGAAGGGATCACAGCATTAACTTTAAGCCCCGCGGACACCGATACTTCGGCTACGCTCAGTACAAGGTTCGGCTCGGTGGAGACGCTGCAGGATGCTGAGCAATGCGCTGCCCTGTTCAAGCGGCACCGCGAGGAGATTGATGGCGTGCTGGTCACCCTGCCTAACTTTGGCGACGAGCGCGCGGTGGCCAACACCCTGCGCTGGGCTGACCTCAACGTGCCGGTGCTGATTCACGCCTTCCCCGACGACGCAGACAAGATGACCCTGGCGGATCGGAGAGACAGCTTCTGCGGCAAGATGTCGGTCTGCAACAACCTGGTGCAGTACGGCATTGCCTTCAGCCTGACCAGGCTGCATACCGTCGCCCCGGATTCCGAGGACTTCCGCCAGGACCTGCGCCAGTTTGCCGGCACCTGCCGGGTGGTGCGCGGCCTGCGAGGAGCTCGCATTGGGGCACTAGGGGCCCGACCGGCGGCCTTTAACACCGTGCGCTACAGCGAGAAGCTGCTGGAGGAGGCCGGCATCAGCGTGGAGGTCTTGGACCTGTCGGAAGCCTTTGGCCGCATCAATCGTCTGAGCGACGACGACCCAGAGGTGCGCCGCAAACTGGACGAGATCAGGGCCTACGTGCCCACCAAAGGCATCCCCGCCGAGGCCCTGAACAAAATGGCCAGGTTCGCCCTGGTAACCCAGCGCTGGATGGACGAGAACCGTCTGGTAGCCACAGCGATTCAGTGCTGGACCTCCATGGAGGAGTTCTTCGGCATCGTGCCCTGCGCGGTGATGAGCATGATGAGCAACACCCTCATGCCCAGCGCCTGCGAGACGGACGTCACCGGCGCCGTGGGCATGTATGCCATGGCCCTGGCCTCCGGCAGGCCCAGTGCATTGGTGGACTGGAACAACAACTACGGTGACGATCCTGACAAAGGGGTCATCTTCCACTGCAGCAACTGGCCCAAGGACTTCTTCGAGGAGGCGAAAATGTCCTATCAGGACATCATCGCCGGCACAGTGGGCCAGGAGAACACCTACGGCACAGTAGTAGGCCGCGCCCGGAGTGGCTCGTTCACCTACTGCCGGGTGTCCACCGATGATTCGTGGGGCGTCATCCGCGCCTACGTGGGCGAGGGCGAGCTGACCGACGACCCGCTGCAGACCTTCGGCGGCCACGGGGTGGTGCACATTCCAGACTTCCAAGGATTGCTGCGCCATATCTGCGAAAATGGCTTCGAGCACCACGTGGCCATCAATCCCTCGCAGACCGCCACCGCCGTGAGCGAGGCGCTGGGCAAGTACATGGGTTGGGAGGTGTACCATCATCAGGTCTGAGGTCTCAAGTCTCAGGTCTCAGGGGAATAAGGGAATGAGGGAATCAGCGACCTGTGACCTGCGACCTGTGACCTGTCTTCACCTCGGCGCGGCATACTACCCTGAGCACTGGCCGGAGGAACGCTGGCCGGAAGACATCCGCCTGATGCGCGAGGCCGGGCTGACCGTGGCCCGCCTGGCGGAGTTTGCCTGGTCCACCCTCGAACCGGCGGAGGGCGACTTCCACCTTGACTGGCTTGATCGCGCCATCTCGGCCCTGGCTTCCGCCAGTATAGCCACCGTTCTCGGAACCCCCACCGCTGCGCCGCCCGCCTGGCTGGTCGAGCAGCACCCAGACTTGCTGGCTGTTGATGAAAGCGGACGCCACGTCCAATTCGGCAACCGCTGCCACTATTGCGTCAATTCGCCGCAGTTTCACGCCGCAACCCGCCGTATCGTCGGCGCGATGGTGGAACGGTTTGGCTCGAACCCGCACGTCATCGGCTGGCAACTGGACAACGAGTATAACCGCGTTTGCTATTGCGACCGCTGCCGGAGCCTCTTCCAGCGTTACCTGGCTGAGAAGTTTGGCTCGCTGGATGCCCTCAACGCCCACTGGACCACCCGCTACTGGAGCCAGACCTACTCCGCCTGGGAGCAGATCCCCATCCCCATCGGCCTGCACAACCCCGGACTAATGCTGGAGTTCAAGCGCTTCGTCACCGAAAGCTATCGCCAGTTCCAGCGGCTTCAGCTTGATGTCTTGCGACCGCACCTGCGTCCCCTCCTCCTTGTGGGGGGGGCAGGGGGGGGTGTGTGGGTCACGCACAACTTCATGGGCTGGTTCGACGGCTTTGACCATTACGCGCTGACCGAAGACCTCGACCTGGCCTCGTGGGACTGGTACGTGGGCACGGGCCATCACGATTATCTGAGCTCCGGTGCAGCCCACGACCTCACGCGCGGCTTCAAGCGCCGCAACTTCTGGCTGATGGAGACCCAGCCGGGCAGCGTAAACTGGTCGGCCATCAACAACATGCTCAACAAAGGTGAGGCGCGGGCCATGGCCTGGCAGGCGGTAGCCCACGGCGCGGATGCGGTGCTGTACTGGCAGTGGCGTTCAGCCCTGGGCGGGCAGGAGCAATACCACGGCACGCTGGTAGACCCGTCGGGCCAGCCCCGGCCATTCTACGAGGAAGCCCAACAACTGGGCCGGGACTTCGCTGCGGTTTCCTCTCTACTGGCCAATTCCGCGGTTGTCTCAGAGGTGGCTCTTCTTAACTCCTACGACAGCCGCTGGGCGATTCAGTGGCAGCGTCATCATCGCGACTTCGACTACGTAGCGCACTTCAACCACTACTACCGCCCGTTAGCAGCGCGAAACATCGCCGCCGATGTCATCTCCGCCGACACGCCGCTTGACAACTACAAGTTGGTGATTGCCCCAGCCTTACTGATGTTGAACGAGAGTCGGGCTGCCCGGCTGAGGGATTTTGTGGCCCGTGGCGGACATCTGGTGCTGACCATCCGCTGCGGGATGAAGGATGACTACAACGCCCTCCTGCCCTCGCGGCAGCCCGGGCCGCTGGTTGACCTGGCCGGCGTCGAAATCGTCGAGTACTACGCACTGTTGGACCCTGTGCCGGTTGCGGGCGAGTGGTTCACCGGCACATCCCGTCTCTGGGCGGAGCGGCTCAGGGTGCTGGATGAAACTGGCACCCAGGTTATTGCCAGGTACGGCGAGTCCAATGGTTGGCTCAATGGTCACCCTGCCGTCACGGTGCATCCGCACGGCCAGGGGCGCGTGGTTTTCGTCGGTGCGTATCTCGATGAGGTCTCGCAGCAATCGCTACTGGACCGCATTACCTCGGCCGCCGGCGTGCAGCCGGTGATGGAAACGCCGGTTGGGGTGGAGGCCCGTAGGCGGGTGACCGCAGCGGGTGAGGAGGTTTTCATCGCCATCAACCACGAGCGGGCGGAGCAACTAATGCGGCTGCCCTGGCCGGCGCGTGAGCATCTGAGCGGGCAATCGGTGGGGGAGGAGTTGAGGCTTGCCCCCTACGGCGTCGCTGTTCTCACCCGGCTGGCCTGACGACGAAAGGAGCAACATGGAAAAACGCCGTTTCGGACGAACTGGACACATGAGTACTGTGGCCATCTTCGGATCGGCCGCCTTCTGGGAGATCGCCCAGGCCGAGGCCGACGCGGCCATGGAGCAGGTGATCTCCGCCGGGGTCAACCACATTGACGTGGCCCCCTCCTACGGCCAGGCCGAGGAGCGACTGGGGCCCTGGCTGGCGCGAGAGCGGGATCGCTTCTTCCTGGGGTGCAAGACCATGGAGCGGACGAGGGAGAGTGCGGCGGCTGAGCTGCGTCGTTCCCTGGAGCGCCTGCAAGTGGACGCCTTCGACCTGTACCAGATCCACGCCGTCACCAGCATAGGGGAGTTGGATCAGGCGACCGGGCCGGGTGGCGCACTGGAGGCGATTCTCGATGCGCGGGAGGAGGGGCTGACCCGATTCGTCGGCATCACCGGCCACGGAGTGGACGCGCCAGCGGTCTTCTTGGAGGCGCTGCGTCGCTTCGACTTCGACTCCGTGCTCTTTCCCCTCAACTTCGTGGAGTATGCCAACCCCGTCTACCGGCGTAACGCTGACGAGCTGCTGCGCCAGTGCCGCGCCCGTGATGTGGGCGTGATGGTTATCAAGGCTATCGCCAAGCAGCCGTGGGGGGACCGGCCCAAGAGATACAACACCTGGTACGAACCCTTCGACGACGCCGCTCACATCCAACAGGCGGTCAACTTTGCTCTGTCGCAGGACGTGACGGGACTGTGCACGGTCGGCGACGTCACCCTCCTGCCGCTCTCCCTGGAGGCGTGCGAACGCTTCACGCCCCTGAGTGCCGCCCAGCAGGAGACGTTGATCGCGACGGCAGACCAGTACGAAACGATTTTCGATTGACAATGAAAACCGTTCAATTGCAAACTACCGCTGACATCGTCAACAACGCCCAAAGGGCGGGCCTGATGATCCCGGCCTTTAACGTACCATACCTCCCCATGGTCGAACCGCTGATCCGGGCGGTGGTGGATCAGGATTGCTTCGCCCTGATCGAAGTGGCGCGGCTGGAGTGGATCAAGTTCGAGGCCCAAAGCCCGGCCGCCGTCATGGCAGAATTCGTGAAGTGGAACGAGCCCGATTACGTTCGGATTCACCTGGACCACGTGCCGGTGATTGACGAGGACAACCAACGGGTGGATTTCCTCGCCATCATCCGCGAGGCGATTGAGCTGGGCTACCACTCCGTCATGGTGGATGGCTCACGCCTCGACCTGGAGGAAAACATCAAGGCCACGCGGCAGGTGGTAGAGATGGCTCACCAGGCGGGCCTACCCTGCGAGGCCGAGCTGGGCGCGGTGCTGGGACACGAAGCAGGGCCTCTCCCCCCTTATGAGGACCTCTTTGAGTCTGGCCTGGGCTTCACCGACATCCAAGAGGCGGAACGATTTGTGCGGGAAAGCGGTTGTGATTGGCTCTCGGTGGCCATAGGGAACATCCATGGGGCGGTTTCCGGCGTGTTGAAAGATAAGAAGAAGGTCGAGGCCAGGCTCAACCTCGATCACCTTGACAGGCTTCGTGAAGCGACGTGCACACCGCTGGTCCTGCATGGCGGCTCCGGGGTGAAACGGGAGCATTTGCTTGCGGCCATCAAGAAGGGTATCGCCAAGGTGAACATCGGCACCGAGATCCGACAGGCCTACGAGTCGGCCCTGAGGGAATCGGGCAATGTAATTGCTGCCCAGGATGCGGTGTATGAACGCACCTGCTGGCTCATCCGGGATTACTTCGGCCTGGCCGGCAGTAGAAGGTTGGTGAAATGAGTCTGCTCGGAATTGACGTAGGCACCACAGGGTGCAAGGCGGCTGTGTTCTCCGAAGAGGGGCGTTTGCTTGCCTCGGCCTATGAGGAATACGACGTCCAGAGGCCAAAGCCAGGGTGGGCAGAACTGGATGCGGTTGAGGTGTGGGACAAAGTCAAAAGGACGATAAGCCAGGTCGTATCCCACTCTGCCTCGGACCCGGTCCAGGCCCTGGCTGTATCCTCGCTGGGCGAGGCCACGGTTGCGGTGACCGAAGACCGCCAGGTGCTCGGTCCGTCCATCTTGAACTTCGACGGGCGAGGGGAGGAGTACCTGGAGAGCCTGAGCTGTGCCCTGACCAACGAACAGCTCTACCGCATCAACGGGAACACGCTCGGCAACCATTACGGCCTGACGAAGCTCAAGTGGATCAAGGAGCATCAGTCCCAGCTCTACCAGCGAGCACACAAGTTTCTCCTGTGGAGCAGTTTCGTCTCGTTCATGCTCGGCGCGGATGCTGTGGTGGATTATTCCCTGGCCAACCGCACCCTGCTTTTCGACATTGACCGAGAAACCTGGTCGGAGGAGTTACTGGCGCTGGCCGGGCTCGATCGCTCCAAACTTCCTGACACCGCCCCCTCGGGTACCGTGATTGGCGCGGTTTCTGACCGTGTGGCAGGCGAAATCGGCCTGCCGTCCAACGTCTCCGTGGTCAGCGGCGCGCACGACCAGTGCGCCAACGCCGTGGGCTGTGGGGTGATCGAAGAAGGACGCGCCGTGTACGGGATGGGCACCTTTATCTGTATCACGCCCGTGTTCAGCCAGCGGCGGGAGCCGGCGGTGATGATCGAACGGGGGCTGAACACGGAACATCACGCCGTATCGGGCAAGTACGTATGTTTCATCTACAACCAGGGCGGGTCGCTGGTCAAATGGTTCAGGGACACCTTTGCCGCCGTGGAGCATCGCCAGGCAGAAGAGGCGGGAAGGGACGTGTACGCCGACCTCTTTTCGGAGCTCCCGGAGGGGCCAAGCGGCATCATGGTTCTGCCGCACTTCACCACCACCGGGCCGCCGCAGTTCATTTCGGACTCCTGTGGGGTCATGGCCGGCTTGCGGCTGGAGACATCGCGGGGCGACATTCTGAAGGGGATCCTGGAGGGGACTACGTTTTATCTTAAGGAGTGCGTCGAATCGCTCCCTCCCACCGGGATCGAGATCGCCGACTTTCGGGCGGTGGGCGGCGGCAGCAAGTCGGACGCCTGGATCCAGCTCTGTGCGGATATCATGGGTCGGCCCTTCGTTCGCCCCAGGATCACCGAGGCTGGCGCTCTGGGGGCGGCGATCATGGCCGGGGTTGGGAGCGGAGTGTTCCCATCGTATGAAGCCGGCGTCGAGGCCATGGTGGGCCTGGAGCAGACCTTCGAGCCGAACGCACGCCAACATGAGCTCTACCAGAGTCGCTTTGAACAGTACAGACGGCTGTGGCCCCTGATGGGAGAGTATCTGCGCGACCTGGCATCTGAGTAGCCGAATCAGCGAATCAGCAATAGGAGGAGTCCGTGTTTTATTTTGGCGTTGACTACTACCCCGAACACTGGCCCGAAGAACGTTGGCCGGAGGATGCGCGGTTGATGGCCGAGGCGGGCTTCAACGTGGTGCGCCTGGCCGAGTTCGCCTGGTCCAGGATGGAACCCAAACAGGGACAATACGACTTCGACTGGCTCGACCGCGCGATTGACATCCTGACTTCTCATGACATTCGTGTTGTGCTGGGAACTCCCACCGCCTCACCGCCCCCGTGGCTGATGGCCAGGCATCCCGACAGCTTCCGCGTCCGCGAGGACGGTCAGCGGGTCACGTTCGGCAATCGCCGCGAGTACTGCCCGAACAACCTGGTCTATCGCGAGTATACCCACCGCATCGTGACCAGGATGGCCGAACACTATGCAGACCATCCGGCGGTCATCGGCTGGCAGATTGACAATGAGTTCGGCGACCGCTGCTACTGTCCTGTCTGCGCTCGCGCATTTCAGGACTGGCTGCGCCGTCGTTATGGGTCTCTTGACGAACTCAACGAAAAGTGGGGCACCATTTTTTGGAGCCATGTCTACACAGACTGGGATCAAATCCCCCTGCCGCTCGAGACCGGCGGTTCGCCCAACCCCGGCCTGGCCCTCGACTTCTTCCGCTTCTCGTCCGACTCGTACGTGGCCTATCAGCAGATGCAGGTGGACATCCTGCGCGAGAAGTGCCCTGAGCATTTCGTCACCCACAACTTTCATGGCTTCCATTACGAGGGCCTCAATTACTTCGACCTGGCCCGTGATCTTGACTTCGTGGCCTGGGATAATTACCAACGCACGGGCTGGCTGCTACAAGCCCAGGTGGATCCTAGCTATGCCGCCCTCGCTCACGACGCCATGCGCGGCCTGAAGCGCCAGAACTTCTGGGTGATGGAACAGCAGGCGGGGCAAGGCGGCTGGGAGATGGTCAGCGTGGCCCCGCGCCCTGGCGAGCTACGGCTGTGGGCCTATCAAGCCATCGCCCACGGCGCGGACGCCGTCCTCTTTTTCCGCTGGCGTACAGCACGCTTTGGCACGGAGCAATACTGGCATGGCCTGCTCGACCACGACGGACACGCCGGTCGGCGTTACCAGGAAATCAAGCGCATGGGCGCCGAGATCAAGACGATTGGCGAGCGGCTTGTCGGCTCCAGCGTCAAGCCGTCTGTCGCCATGATCCTCTCCTACGACTCGCGTTTCGCTTTTCAGATTCAGGCCAACAACCCGGGGTTCAGTTATCCGAATCATTTCCATCAGGTCTATCGCGCTCTTCATCGTCGCCACGTCCTGGTGGATGTCGTGGCTCCGACCGCTGACCTCTCGTCCTACCAGTTGGTCGTGGCTCCGGCCTTGCACGTTCTGCCGGACGCTGTTGCTGGGAACCTCAAGCGCTTCGTAGCAGCGGGGGGTGTGCTCGTCGTCACTCCCCGCAGCGGCGTGAAAGACGAAGCCAACGCGGTGGTGAACCAGCGGCTGCCCGGTCTGCTGGCCGAGTTATGCGGCGTCGAGGTGGAGGAGTACGATTCCCTGGGGGCCGACATGTACAACGAAGTGGAGTTTACCTTGCCCGAACTGGCTTCCCACTCCCCCGTCGCTGCGAAGGTGTGGTGCGATGTGCTGCAGCCCCACGGGACAACGGCGATTGCACGCTACACCCAGGATTATTACGCTGGTAAGCCCGCCATCACGCTGAACCGATTTGGCCAGGGCCAGGTGGTGTACGTGGGCACCGTGGGCGATGCCCGCCTGTACGAGGCGCTGGTTGGCTGGCTTCTCAACCTGGCCGGAGTGCAGGAGATCCTCGCCGTACCGAGAGGGGTCGAGGTGACCGAACGGTGGCAGGGAGATCGGCTGCTGTTCGTGCTCAACCACGCTGAGCGAGAGCAGGAGGTCACTTTGGATGGGCGTTACGTGGATCTATTGGATGGCTCAGCGGTCCTCGAAGGGAGGGCCGCCGTTGCGCCGCGGGACGTTCTGATACTGCTAGACGAGGAGAATGCCAATGACTGAATTCAGCCAAAAGCAGGATCGTATCCAGGCTCTGCTGGCGGAGCGTAAGCTGGATGCGCTGCTCCTGCGGCGGGTGAGCAGTTTCGCCTGGGCCATGTGCGGCGCGGCGTCGTACGTGAACACGGCGACCACCAACGGTGAGGCCGCGCTGCTGATCACGCCCTCTGGCCGCTACCTCATCACCAACAACATCGAGGCCCCGCGCCTGGAGCAGGAAGAGAAACTGGCGGCCCAGGGTTGGGAGTTTCGGGTCACACCCTGGCACGAACCGCAGGACACCGTGGCCGAACTGACCCAGGGATTGAGGCTCGGCGCCGACAGGCCCTATCCTGGGGCAACCGATCTCTCAGGCGAACTGGCCCGCCGGCGCGCTAATCTGACCCCCGAGGAGGGCGAGCGCTTTCGAGAGCTGGGCCGCCTGTGCGCCGAGGCCATGGACAGCGCTGTGCGGGCCGTCCGCCCCGGCCAGACCGAGTATCAGATCGCCGCGCTCCTGGCCCACCAGGCGGAGAGCCGTGGCGTGCAGGCCATCGTGAATCTGATCGCCACCGACGAGCGTATCTTTGCCTTCCGCCACCCGCTGCCTACCGACAAGAAGCTCGATCGGTACGCCATGCTCGTGTTGTGCGGACGACGGTGGGGGCTGGTGTGCTCGTTGACGCGGTTCGTTCACTTCGGCCGTCTGCCAGACAATCTGCGTCGCAAAGCCCAGGCGGTGGCACAGGTTGACGCCACGTTCATCGCCGCCACCCGCCCTGGCCGGTCGCTCGGTGAGATCTTCCGGCGCGGGATGGGCGCCTATGCCGAAGCTGGCTTTCCCGACGAGTGGCGTCTACATCATCAGGGCGGCCCGGCGGGCTACGAGCCCCGCGAGTACGTCGCCACGCCCGGCTCGACCGACGTCGTCTCGGTCGGACAGGTCTATGCCTGGAACCCGTCCATCAGCGGGACGAAGTCGGAGGACACCATCCTGGTGGGCGAGGCGGGCAACGAGGTGCTCACCGCTATCGAGCACTGGCCGACGCTGCTGGTGACAGTAAACGGCCAGACATTCGCGCGCCCCGCCATTTTGGAGATGCTGTGAAGACCTACTCACTCCTGATCCCGCGGAGTTGGACTCCGCGAGTTGCGTTGCTCCGTGGTGGGTGGGTCAGTCCCGCAGTACAACTGCGGGACATCGAAATGAAGACCCTACTCACTTGAGGCAAGTAAAACTTGACGCCGGTTTTGTTTTGTGTTATAATGTTATCGTTACCGGGAACGATAACATGGTCAATGGGCTGCAAGCATGACCGTCAAGAGAAGGGTAACTATCACCCAAGTAGCAACAGAGGCAGGGGTTTCCACGCAGACTGTTTCGCGCGTCATTAACTACCATCCAAACGTTGCCCCAGAAACCCGACGGCGAGTACTGCAAGTCATCGACCGGCTGGGATATCAGCCTAGCAACATTGCCCGCAGCCTGATCCAGGGATCCAGTGGCACACTGGGAGTGGTCGGCTACGGATTGGAATACTTTGGCCCTTCACGTACTCTTTCAGGAATCGAGCGGCAAGCAAATGAATTGGGCTATAGCCTCCTTCTGAGCCTGATGCGCCAGCCCGAGAAAAATGACGTGGAACAGGTGTTACGTGATATGTTATCGCGGTATGTGGATGGTATCATCTGGGCCATGCCTGAAATTGGCAATAATCGGGACTGGATACAACAGGGAACCCCACAACTTTCGGTACCGATCGTTTTCCTCAGCATGGAACCTCATCCCAATCTGTCCGTTGTCGCAGTGGATAATCGAAGTGGCGGTCGCATGGCCACTGAACATTTGCTCGATCAGGGATATCAAACCATTGGTCTGATCACCGGCCCCCTGGATTGGTGGGAGGCACGCCAACGTCGGCTTGGCTGGCAAGACGCACTGAAAGAGGCGGGCAGCGAAGATCATCTCGTTGTGGAGGGGGATTGGACGGCCGAAAGTGGAGAGTGGTGCTTACGCCAACTACTGGAACAGCACCCAGACGTAGACGCGGTGTTTGTCTGCAACGATCAAATGGCCCTGGGTGCGCTACAGGCAGCGCGCAAAATGGGCATCCGGGTACCAGAAGACCTGGCGCTGGTGGGCTTCGATGATATCCCCGAGTCGGCCTATTTCTATCCCCCGCTGTCCACTGTACGGCAGGACATGGTTGAGCTGGGTCGTTGTGCGGTCAGAGAGCTTGGTTGCATCATAGAGGCCAGTCAGCAGGGTAGAGCGGCTGTTGAACCGAAGGCCGTCTTGCTCCAACCCCAGTTGGTTATCCGAGAGAGCTCGGTTCGTGAAAGGGGGTGAGAAATGGCCTAACGATGATGTTATCCGCTGTTTCCATGTATAGCTCTGTGGTTCACACACTGGGCTTTCCCGAGAAGGATTCAACGTGGAAGCCCAACCAATCTTCCCAAGGAGGAAAAATGAACAAGAAACTCAGTTGGTTAATCTGTAGCCTGATAGTGCTATCGGTGCTGGTTGCCGCCTGTGCGCCAAAGGCAGTCGAAGAAGCCCCAGCAGCCCCCACTGGCAAGACCTGTGAGGGTGTGAAAATCGTCTTCTTCCCAGGAGGGCCACCAGGGTGTCCCTTCGGCACTGTCGTCTACAATGGAGCCGTAGCTGCCGCAGCAGACCTGGGTGCCAGTGTGGAATACATGTTCTCGGACTGGGATACGCACAAGATGATCAGCCAATTCAAGGAGGCTGTGGCCACCAAGCCCGACGGGATCGCCGTCATGGGCCATCCAGGACCAGAGGCCTTTGGGCCGTTAGTGGATGAGGCCGCGGCCATGGGGATCATCGTAACCAGCCAGAACACCACCCTGCCCCCCATCGAGGAGGAGTACAAGAGCGTAGGGTTCGGTTACGTAGGGCAAGAACTGTATGAGTCTGGCTATTTGCTGGGCAAAGAGGCCATCAAGAGGACTGGCCTCGGAAAGGGTGATCGGGCCATGGTCTGGGGGTTGTTGGCCGAACCGACCCGCGGGTTGAGGACCAAAGGGGTCATAGATGCTCTGGAAGAAGCCGGGATGACCGTTGACTACATCGAGATTGACAAGGCTACAAACGCTGACGCTACCGCAGGCACCCCGGTCTTCACCGGATATGTCTCCTCCAAGCCTGATGTTAAGTTGGTCTGCACCGATCACGGGGGGCTGACCTCTACCCTGGAGACCTACCTGACGGCGGCAGGCAAGGGCCCGGACGACATATACGCCATCGGGTTTGACGTCTCGCCCGCTACGCTAGAAGCGATCAGGGGCGGGTGGACTGACCTGGTGCTCGATCAGCAACCCTTCCTGCAGGGCTACCTGCCCATCGTGCAGATCTGCCTGACCAAGAAATACGGATTCTCCGGTCTGCACATTGACACCGGGTCAGGTTTGATCAGCAAAGACAACGTCGAAGCACTGGCTCCCCTTATCGAGAAGCAGATCCGGTAGGGACATTTGTATCAGGGAATCAGGGGCAGGAAATCAGGGAATCAGGACACTGATTCCCTGATTACTGATTCCCTGATTCCCTAACCCGTACCTGGTACTTGCTCAAGGAGAGTGTGTGATGGATTATATACTTGAAATGAGGAACATCTCTAAGCGGTTCGGAGAAGTTAACGCCCTGCGTCAAGTCAACTTTGCAGTCGCTTGCAATGAAGTTGTAGGGTTGGTAGGCGATAACGGTGCTGGCAAGTCCACTCTAATCAAAATCGTTACTGGCTACCATACACCGGACAGTGGCGAGGTCTATTTCAATGGCCAGAAATTGGAGGGCCTGTCTGTCGCCGAAGCCCGACAACTGGGAATCGAAACCGTTTATCAGGAACGCGCCCTGGCAAACCTCCAAACCCTATGGAGGAACATATTTATGGGGCGAGAGCTAACGACTCACCTTGGCTTCCTCGATGTGAATGGGATGAAGCAAGAAACAGAGAAACTGATGATCGGGTCTATGGGGTTTACGTCAGCAGCCGTGGCGCCTGATGCGGTGGTCGGGACCTTTTCTGGGGGGGAAAAGCAAGGCGTATCTATTGTGAGAGCCCTCTACTTTAATGCTGAACTCATCATCCTGGATGAGCCGACCATGGGTCTATCGCTGTCGGAGACGAGGAAATTCCTGGAGTTTGTGCAGGGGATCAAAAAGGCTGGCAAGTCGAGCATATTCATTGATCACAACGTATTTCACGTGTATTCAGTGGCCGATAGAATTGTGGTGTTGGATAGAGGAGCGGTGGCCGGTGAGTTCTTGACCAAAGATATCACTTTGGACGAACTTATGGAAAAGATGTATCGGGTGGCACAGACAGGAAGTCTAGACTGACACAAATCAATGGAGCAAGGAACGGGGGGGCAGCGAAGCGGGGGGGTGCGACCCTGCTCCCCTGCGACCTTGCTCCATGTGATTATCCAGTTGATGTGCAGTAGTAATAATATCAATCTAGGGGGAAAGAAAATGACCTCTCGTGTTGAAGATCCAGCCGTGGCTATTAGCCGAAGGCGGTTATGGCATGGGGATCTGGCCAGGTTTGCTCGCCGGTATGGCCTACAGATCGGCATAGTTGGTGTCTTTTTAGCCATGTGGGCGTTTTTTATCATAGGAGCGCCGCGCACGTTTCTGGCCCCCGAAATCTATGGCGCATTCATGTCTACCATACCTTTTTTTGCCATTATGGCTTTGCCATTGACGATGGTGATTATCGCGGGGGAGATAGATTTGTCCTTCGGATCTATTATGGCCATAGGAGTGCTGGTATTTGTCAACGTTTGGCCGAGAACTGGAAATTGGGCACTGGCTTTTGTTTTATTACTGGTTACTGGATTTCTGGTAGGATTGCTAAACGGGATCATAGTGGTTAAGTTCGGAATCCCCTCGCTAGTGGCAACTATCGGTACGCAGTTCTTTTGGAGAGGAGTGGTGCTGGTGGTCACAGGCGGACGCCCGGCTTCTCTCGTGCCGCTGAAAGGAACGATCTTACATCAAGCACTGGTGGGCAGGTTGGCAGGATACGTACCGGCTCAGATGATCTGGGCGATTATTGTGGCCGTAGTTGTGTGGGTCCTTTTGAACCGTCACAGATTCGGAGCCCATGTCTATCTGGTTGGGGATAACAGAGATAGTGCTATGCTTATGGGTGTCAATGTTGACCGAACAAGGATGATAGCCTTCGCTATCGTCGGTCTTGCGGCGGCCTTCGCAGGCCTTTTGGCTAGTCTGGAAGTGAACTACTTCTGGGTTAATCTGGGGGAAGGGTATCTTCTGAGGACGCTGGCCTCTGTATTCTTGGGCGGCACTTCGGTTTTCGGCGGAGTGGGGACTATATTGGGGACCTTTATCGGCTGTTTCATCATCGGCGCTATCGAGGCCGGAACGGTGGCCATCGGTCTGTCAGGGTTCTGGACGCAACTGATCTATGGTTTGATTATCGTCGTCTCGGTCTCGATGCACTCTGTGCTAAGAAGAAGGCTGGCGCGTTCATAACGATAGGAGATTGGAAATTGGAGGTTGGAAGTTAGATCTCCAACCCCGAACCTCGAACCTTTAACCTCCAAAATGAAGCATCGAGATCGAGTACTCATGGCTCTCCACCACGAGGAGCCTGATAGATGTCCCATGCAGATCAGCTTTACGCCTGAATTCGTCACCAGGCTTAAGGATGACTTGGGGCTCAAAGATGAAGATTTCTACAACCCCCACGGAGGTGGTAACACGTACGTGTTGGAGCGCATCCTGGATCAGGACATGCTTCTAACGTCTGTAGGATGGGCCAACTCCTACTACGCCACTGAGCTCTACAGTGAGGACGGCGTTTCCTATACCGATGAGTGGGGAGTGGGATGGAAGAACATAGAATATGAAACCAGATTCGGCAAAGGCCGTTATACCGAAATAGTGGGTCATCCTCTGGCCGACGATAAAGCGGTAGAGTCATATCAACCGCCCGATCCGAACCGGCCTGAGTTATACGTCGAAACGGAAAGGGTGATCAAGGAATTCAAGGACGAATACTGGATCGTGGGCGTGACGGTGACCACGATCTTTGAAACCGCCTGGGCGCTCAGAGGATACGAGAAGACACTGATGGACTTGGCGCTCCATCCTGATCTCATCGAAAGACTTTTAGATATACCGTTCAACTACCACCTCACTGCCGCTAAGAAGCTGGTGCAAATGGGTGTAGACATGATTTGGATCGGGGATGACGTGGGCGCTCAGGATAGGATGCTCATCTCACCCCAAACCTGGCGCCGCTTCCTCAAGCCCCGCCTGGCGACGTTTATCTCCAGCCTGAAGAGCATCAATCCAGACGTGAAAGTGGCCTATCATTCGGACGGCAATATCTACCCCATCATCCCCGACCTGATCGAAATCGGCCTGGACATTCTGAATCCAGTTCAGCCCAGGTGCATGGATCCTGAGAAACTGAAAAAGGAGTACGGGGACAAACTGTGCTTCTGGGGCTCGATAGATGAGCAATACACCCTGCCCTTTGGAACACCGGCCGAGGTGGAAAGAGAAGCGATCACCCGCCTGAAAACGCTGGGCAAGAACGGCGGATTGATCATCGGCCCGACCCATCACGTGCAACTGGATACCCCCCTGGAAAACTTCTGGGCTATGGTCAATACCATAACTGGAGTTTAGAGATTAGAGGTTAGAAGGTGGATCATGCACCTCCAACCTCCAACTTCCAACCTCCAACTTCCAAACTATGAATCCACGCGAACGGGTCATGTTAGCCCTGAATCACCAACAGCCCGACCGCATCCCCATTGATCTGGGCGGTACGATCTGCTCTTCCATCCACAAAAACGCCTACATCGCGCTCAAGAAACACCTGGGGCTGGAGGTGGAGGAGCTCAGGATGCTAGACTACGTCCAGCAACTGCCCTACCTGGACGAGGCCCTTCTGGAGCGCTTCGGCGTGGACTTCCGGATGGTCCAGTTGCCCGCCGCTACTGCGCCAGACGTGAACATCTTCGAGGACGGCGACTACTACGCCTTCATTGACCGCTGGGGCTCCAAGCTGCACATGCCCAAACATGAGGGACTGTACTTCGACTGGGTGGACTTTCCCATCAAGGAAGCTACCATGAAAGCCCTGGACGGCTATACCTGGCCGCGCCCCGACCCCCCAGAGGTGAATGCCCGACTTCGCCAGCAGGCCAGGTACCTCTACGAAAACACCGATTATGCCCTGGTCGGCAGCGCCGTCATCGGCGGCGGCATCTTTGAGCAACCGGCCAGAACCATGGGCCTGGAGAATTTCCTCATCGCCCTGGTCAAAGAGCCGAAATTCGCCGACCGAATGATGGAGCAGATCACTGAAATCTACATCGAGTCCTGCCACAACTATCTGGAGCAGGTGGGGCCATACCTCCAGGTCTTCACCTATTGGGACGATGTAAGCGGCCAGGATGGCTGGCTCATCTCGCCCGACCTTTACCGCCGTATGATCAAGCCCAAACAACGCCGCCTGCTGGAGGCGATCAAGAGCAAGACAGACGCCAAGGTCTATTATCACAGTTGCGGGGCGGTCTATGATCTGATCCCGGATTTGATCGAGCTGGGCTTCGACATTCTCAACCCGGTCCAGGTCTCGGCGCGGGGCATGGACACCAAACGACTCAAGCGAGAGTATGGCCAAGACATCGTCTTCTGGGGCGGCGGGGTTGATACCCAGCATGTATTGCCTTTCGGCACACCGGAAGATGTGGCCGACGAGGTCAGGCGACGCATTGACGACCTGGCCCCTGGCGGCGGATTCGTCTTCGCCGCCGTCCACAACATCCAGGCACTGGTCCCTCCTGAAAACATCGTCACCCTGTTTGAGACCGCCCTCGAATACGGAAAGTACTGAAGGTAGTGAGACGGTGGTATGGCAAAGTGACACTACATCATTAATGATGTAGTTTGGGCAGAGGACAGCCTTTTTGAAGATATGAACGGACTCAATCTACAGCTTTCCAAGCTGTAGTGCAGCATCATCCTGCGGTTACCCGAGTGAGCTCTCAAAATTCATCATGCCCGCGCGGCCTGAAAAGTTAGTGCCATTGGGCGTGGGAGTCCGCTCTGCTCAGAATTTGTATTGGCTGAGTTTTGAAAATGGCAAGGCGAGAAGTCGTTAAACTTGCACTGGAGGCCAAACGTCCGCCCTACGTTCCCTGGAGCATCGGATTGACCAAAGAAGCGCGGGAGAAGCTCCAGCAGCATTTTGGCCAATCTGATCTGGAAGACGTACTACAAAACCACTTTCTCCGCTTGGGAAGCGACATCGGGTTTTTCACCGACCTCGGCGATGACTGTTTCCAGGACGTGTTTGGGGTGATATGGGACAGAAGCATTGACCAGGACATCGGCACCCCCAAGAACCGCGTTTTGCCGCACCCCACGCTCAAAAGCTACGGCTTTCCTGACCCCCTGGACCCCCGCTTCTTCGCCGATATCCCCGCTCGAATCGAGAGACAAGGCGACCGCTTCCGCGTCTTCCAGATCGGCTTTTCGCTCTGGGAGAGAGCCTGGACGCTGCGCGGCTGGGAAAACCTGACGATGGATTTCCACGACCATCCAGGTTTCGTCCACGACCTGCTGAACACCATCGCCGATTATAACATCGCCCAGGTCAAGCAGGCCCTGCAATACGACATTGACGCCGTCTACTTCGGAGATGATTGGGGCATGCAGCGTGGCCTGCAGATGGGGCCTGTTATGTGGCACAGGTTCATCTATCCCGTGCTGAAACGCATGTACGGTGTCGTGCGCGAGGCGGGCAAGTATGTGATGATCCATTCCTGTGGGGACGTGGACGAGCTGTTCGATGACCTGATCGAGATCGGGGTGAATTGCTTCAACCCCTTTCAGCCGGAGGTCATGGACGTGACCTCGCTGATCCGGCGCTATCGTGGTCGCCTGGCTTTCCACGGAGGCCTGTCCACGCAGCGGACCCTGCCCTACGGCTCCAGCGATGATGTCCGTCGGGAGACCGTGTCCCTCCTGAAACTCGGCGGCGATGGTGGCTACATCTTTGCTCCGGCCCACGATGTGGAGGGGGATGTGCCCCTGGAAAACATGCTGGCTTTCATCGAGACAGTCCAGCAGCAGCCTGGATACGTGAATGAGTTGAAAGAAAGGGGAAAGAAACCGTATGTCCGCACGCATCAAAATTGACCCCGACCGCTGGCTGGGCCGGATCACCCCCCTCATCTACGGTCAATTCATCGAGCACCTGGGACGGTGCATTTACGGCGGCATCTACGAGGAAGGCTCGCCGCTGAGCGATGGCCGCGGCTTCCGACGGGATGTGTTGGAGGCCGCCAAAGGGCTGCGACCGCCGGTCCTGCGCTGGCCGGGCGGCAACTTCGTCTCTGGCTACCATTGGGAGGACGGTATCGGGCCCAAGGAGCGGCGGCCACGGCGCCTGGAACTGGCCTGGCACGCCGAGGAGTCCAATCGCTTCGGCACGGACGAGTTCATCGCCTACTGTCGCGATCTGGGCGCGGAGCCGTACATCTGCATCAACCTGGGCACAGGCACGCTGGACGAGGCGCGTAACTGGGTGGAGTACTGCAACGGCAGCGGGAACACCCTCTACGCCAACCTGCGTCGGCAGAGCGGCCACGCGGAGCCATACGGCGTCAAGTACTGGGGGCTGGGAAATGAGATGTATGGGCCCTGGCAGATGGGACACAAGCCAGCCGAAGAATATGCCCGCTACGCGCGGGAGGCGGCCAAGCTGATGAAGTGGGTTGATCCATCCATCCAGCTCATCAGTTGTGGTCTGGACGGCCTCAGCGAGTGGGATCGCATCGTGCTGGAGGTGCTGGCGCCCATCGTGGATTTCCACAGCATCCACCTCTACACGGGCAGCAGTGACTACTATGCCAACGTCTTCCAGCCACACCACGCCGGCCGCATGATTGAGGCGACGCAAGTGCTCATTGACACCATCCGCTTTCAACAGGGGATCGAGCATCCCATCCGCATCGCCTTTGACGAGTGGAACGTCTGGTTCCGCGAGAAAGCCGAGGGGGGACGGCTCGAGGAGCGCTACACCCTGGCCGATGCGCTGGCGGTAGCCGCCTACCTGAACGAGTTCCAGCGTCACCCCAGGGCCATGGGCATGGCCAACCTGGCCCAGATGGTCAACGTGATCGCGCCTATCTTCACCCGGCCGGACGGCCTGTTCCGCCAGACGATCTACTATCCGCTGCTGCTATACGCAACCCACCGCCAGCCCATCGCCTTGGAGGCGTGGGTGGCGTGTGACACCCACACCTTCCCTGAGGCTCCGAAAGACCGGCGGCTGCGCGGGCTGGGGCCGTTTCCGTATCTGGACGTGTCCGCCACCCTGTCCGAGGCAGGTGACACGCTGACGTTGGCAGCCATCAACCGGCACCAAGAAGCGGCGCTGACGACGGAGATTGACCTGGGCGGATGGCAGCCAGCCAGCCCGGCGATGGCCTACACGGTCAACGCCGACGACGTGGATGCCACCAACGATTTCGGTCACGAGCGCGTGGGGGTAGCGGAGAGCCAGGTGGACGTGGCCGCGCATTTCACCTACCAGTTCCCCGCCCACTCGCTGACGGTGATGACCCTGCGGAGATAGGGCAGCGGTAACGACTCAGGCTGTCATTGCGAGGAGGCGGTTTTTGCCGACGAAGCAATCTCCAATTCGCAAGTTGGGGATTGCTTCGCAAAAAACGCTCGCAATGACAACAGAGGATGTAGTTACGGGCAGCGAATCCCCATTGTGAAAGGTTTTCTTTTATGGCAAAAGCGGCAAAACGGCAGACTCAACGAGTTGTTTTTCAACCCACTGCTTATCGAGGCCTACAACAGGGTATCAACCAGATCGCCGATACGCTCCGGCCAACCCTGGGCCCGCTTCCCCGTACCGTCGCCATTGAGCGATCTCCCAGGGACAAAGCGCCGGAGCTCCTCGACGATGGTGGTGTCATTGCCCGACGCATCATCGAGTTGGCCGACCGCGACGAAGATGTGGGCGCGATGCTCCTTCGCCACGTGTTGTGGCGTCTGCACGAAAAGGTCGGCGATGGGACGGCCACCGCTGCCGTGTTGTTCCAGTCGGTCTACAATCAGGGCGTGCACTACATTGTCTCCGGTGGGAACGGGATGGCGTTGCGTCACTACCTGGAGAAAGGTATGGGGGTCGTCCTCAATGAGTTGACTGGTATGGCGGTGTACCTGGAGGGCCAGGAGAAATTCGCCCAGATGGCCGAAACGATCTGCCATGATCCGTCCCTGGCCAAAATGCTGGGCGAGATTTTCGACATCATTGGCGAGTACGGCCAGCTTGAGATCCGCTCTGGCCGCAGCCGGGAGCTGGAGCGAGAATACGTAGAGGGGATGTATTGGAAGGGCGGCATCCTTTCCCGCCAGATGATCACTGACCATACCAGCCTCAGAACGGAGATGGAGAACGCCGCCATCTTGATCAGCGACCTCGATATTGAGGATCCACGCCAACTGATACCCGTGATAGAGGCAGCGATGCAGGCTGAAATCCACTCCCTGCTGATCGTAGCGGGCAGGCTTTCCGATAACGCCATAGCCCTGCTGCTGATGGCGAGTCGGGACCCGGCCAAATTCCAGGCCATCGCTGTGCAGACTCCGGGGATGACTGCCGGTGATCAGGCAGCATCGTTGGAGGATCTGGCTGTCTTGAGCGGTGGGCGTCCTTTGGCAAAGACAGCGGGCTATACGCTGAGTGGGGTAAAGGTCCAACACCTGGGGCGTGCCCGCCGAGCCTGGGCCGACCGCACCTATTTTGGCATCGTTGGGGGCAAAGGCGACCCCCGCGCGTTGCGTAAGCACATCGTCAGCCTGCGCGCCGCCTTTGGACGGGCCGACGATCCGGAGGTGCGCAGGAAACTACAGGAACGCATTGGCAAACTGATGGGCGGGTCGGCGGTGCTGTGGGTAGGTGGGGCGACGGAATTGGAGATCAATGCCCGCAAGGAACTGGCACAGCGGGCCTCCGATGCCCTGCGGGGCGCGATCACGGACGGCGTGGTGCCTGGCGGTGGTGTGTCGCTGCTGGCCTGCCGTGCGGCGTTGCAGGAGAGGCT